>JBDTJR010000108.1:0-3031 GCA_039935735.1 Chthoniobacterales bacterium
AAGCAGGAGCGCGGGTATACGAAAAATCTCCAGGAGTTGCTGCAAGTCATTCCGCTCGCTCTTGTACGAAGTGCTTCGCTGGCGAAGAAGTTGGAAGCTTTGGGATGTCCGCCTGAAAAAATCCGCCTGAACCGCACGGGAATTCCCACGGAGGAGTTTCCGATTGTGACACGCGATTTTCCGAAAGACGGCAAATGGAAAATTGTACAGACTTGCCGCTTGATTGAGAAAAAGGGATTGCCCGCAGCACTCTGCGCATTCGCCCGCTTCCAGAATAAATATCCCGAAGCACGATTTTTCATCGCAGGAGAAGGACCGCTGGAACAATCGCTTCGCGATATCAGCGAAGGGCTGAAAATCAAATCCTCGGTGGAGTTTCTCGGATTCCAGGATCAGCAGGCTTTACGTTCGCTATATGAAGGCGCTCATATTTTTCTTCATCCGAGTCAAGTCACTGCTGCGGAAGACCAGGAAGGCGTGCCGAATGCCATGCTGGAGGCGATGGCCACAGGACTGCCGGTTGTTGCCACGAAGCATGGAGGAATACCCGAGGCGGTGAAAGACGGTGTAGAAGGAATTTTGAAAAACGAAGGTGACGATGCAGGGCTGGCACAGGCGATGGTGCAGCTTGCGACCAATGAAGAGCTTTGGAGAAAAATGGGCGCCACCGCAGCGGAGAGTGTTCGCGAAAATTTCAGTACGCAGGGACAGATTACAAACCTGGAAGCCTGCTACCGAGAACTGCAATCTCTAGCGCAGCGCTAATTCCTTCGAATAGCGGCGCGATAAATCGGAAGCCCTTGATCCATGAAATGCTTCTGGAAGTCCGTGACCGGAAATTCCCGTCCCTGATCCCAGTCACAACGCTCAAAGCCGGGCGAAGTATCGCAAAGACGATCCATGACATCGAAGTAAGGTTTATCATCCGTCAGCATGCGAAGGATGCCAGCTGGCTTGAGACGACTACGAATAGACTCCACAAAATCCGCATTCATCATACGCCGGCGATGATGCCGCCGTTTCGGCCAGGGGTCAGGACAGAGCACGTAGAAACAGTCCACAGAGTCAGGCGGAAAAAGTTTTTCCACAGTTTCCTCGCACTCGGCACAAAGCGCATGAGCATTTTGCATTTCCATGCGGCGGATTTTCTTCATGCATTTGGCGACGCGCTCGCGCTGGTGCTCGACGCCCAGAAAGCAGATATCCGGAAACTGTTGCGCAAGCGAAGTCAGGAAAAGTCCTTTTCCGCAGCCAAGATCCACTTCGAGAGGATTCTTTTTTTGAAGCCACACTTCGAGAGGAGAATCATTGATCTCCTTGTCTTTCTCAGGATGTTCAAGAGAGAGCGTCATACTTTTTCCAGAGATTACAAAGTGCGGAAGAAGTGATATCGAGCGAGAAATTTTGCTCCGCATGAAGACGGCCTTTCTCACCCATACGTCGACACGCAACAGGGTCGTCGAGAAGGGCTTCGATTCTGTTCGCAAGGGCACGGGGATTTTTCTCGAGAACGAGATAGCCTGTCTCACCATCGATCACCATTTCAGGAACTCCCGCCACAGGCGTCGAGATAACAGGAACGCTTGCAGCCATAGCCTCCATAAGAACCGTGGGAAGATTATCGCGCCCGTCTTCTCCCGCATCGATGCAGGGTAATGCAAAAAGCGTGGTCTTCTTTAAAAGCTCAATGATTTCCGATTGAGAACGCGGACCGGTAATTTTTACCTTCTCTTCCAAGCCATGTGCCGCAATGCGTTCTTTCAATACCTGCTCGAGAGGGCCTTCGCCGATAATCAAACAGGTAAAGAGGCGATCCTTGAGTTGAGCGCAGGCATCTATCAGATCCATGAATCCCTTTTTCGCGATATAACGTCCCACTGTGAGAATTAAAGGATTTGCAGGGTCGGGGTCGCTTTTTTGGAAACGATTTAAATCCATTCCGTTATAAACACGATGGATTTTCGAGGCGGCAAAAGGATATTTCTCGCAAAGAAAACGAGCACTGTAATCGCTTACGGTAACAATCAGTTTTGCATCACGAAATAATTTTTCACGCGTAACCGGAGACTTTACCTCTTCGCAGAAGACATCATTCGCATGCGCAGTGAAGCTGTAATCAATGCCGTAAAACTTCTTTACCCACCACAGTACACGGGCACCAACACCGGCAAAATGAGAGTGTGCATGCCGCACGCCTTTCTCACGCAACTGAATGCCAAGCCACGCCGCTTCCTGTGCGCGATGACGGTCAGGAATCCACTTCATCAATCGCCATAGAGAAAGAACAACCCTGGCCTTGAAGGGGATTTTGCCCGCACGAAAACATTTTCGCAGTTCGCCTTTGAGATCCTGGGGAACGTAATGCGTGGATTCTGCAAGCCCCGGAGGAAAATCCTGCCCCGGTTCATTTTTCGGAGTGCGGATCGAGTAGATCAGCGGATCAACGCCGTTTTTGCGAACGGCGATTACTTCGCGAAAACAGAATGTCTGCGTAAAAGTGGGAAATCGCTCGAAAACGTAGGCAAAGCCTTGTATTGGCTGCATCCCTTGCTTTTCGTTACGTGGATCAAGCGGCATCCTTATCCTGCTTGCGCCGGATCAAAGGAGTGCGTTTACCTTCCACGACTCCGCGATTGATCGTGATTTCCGCGATATCGTCACGGCTCGGAATCTCATACATGACATCCAGCATGATGCGTTCCATCATGGAACGAAGTGCGCGGGCACCGGTGCCTTTTTTATGAGCTTCGGCAGCAAGCGCACGAAGCGCATCTTTCGTGAATGTGAGATGAACCCCATCCATGGCAAGAAGCTTGCTGTACTGCTTCACCATCGCGTTTTTGGTTTCCGTAAGGATCTGCACGAGTTCGTCTTCCGTGAGAGGCTCCAACGCGGAAACCACGGGCAAACGACCGATAAATTCCGGAATCATTCCAAAGCTGAGAAGATCTTCCGGCTCGACGAGAGGCTTGTTTGCTGGAGCATCGGCCGAATCCGCAGTGTGAAAACCGAGTGTTTTTCCACCAACGCG
>JBDTJR010000109.1:0-11161 GCA_039935735.1 Chthoniobacterales bacterium
CCCAGAGCGCCGGGATGTTTCCGAATAACGTATTATCTCGCTACAGGACACATCTCTCCTAGAATGACTCGCATGAAGAAAAACCTGCTCCTCGCTCTTACCCTCACTCTTCCGCTGCTGGGAACGAATTTATTTGCTGGCACTATAAAGCTTCCCGCCGATGCACCAGCGGTTTCCATTACGGTTCCCGACTCATGGAAACCCGAGGCGACGGATCAGGGATTTGCCTGCGAGTCGGAAGACAAGGCAGCCACTGTTATTTTTGAAGTCTCGAGTGCCAAAAAAATCAAAGAACTGATTGATGAAAATGTTGACTGGCTTGTGAAGGAGCAGAAAGTTGTCATCAATAAATCCACGGAAAAGAAATCTGACCTCGAAGCAGCAGGTATCAAGTGGAGTTTAATCACCTGGGATGGAAAAGATGACGAGTACGGCCCCGCTACTATCATGCTCGGATTCGGAGATATCGGCGGAGGTAAGATTCTCATGATCACTTACTGGGTTACAAAAACTGGCGAGAAAACTCACGCAGCAGAACTGACAAAAATCTTCGACAGCGTGGCAAAAGTCGGGAAGTAAACAGGCGCGTTTGAACGACATTTTAACACTGTCGGTATGGAGACACTCCATGGCTAGGCATACGCTTATAAAAGAAAAGCAAAAGCAGGCAAATCTCACCTCTTTCAAAGTAAATACTTGTTGAGAATCCAATCAGGCTAAATACATTAGTCGGATAATGTCAGGGCTCAAAGAAAATCGAAGAGTGAGAAGCACTTATGAGATATATTCCATAAGCCGCAGCTTTCTCCTGCCTTTTATTATTTTTGCGAATCTATCGACGGCAAAGGCGGATAGTAATATTTATTTATGGACTGGTGATGGCGGGGGAAACGTCCAAATGAGCTATGCCTCGAATTGGAATTTGGATGCGGTTCCCAGAGTGGAGGACGAGATTGAATTTAATAGAGGTAACTCTACACAAGATATCACTGTGGGGGGAGTCATTGCTGCGGCCGACATAGCGTTTCTAGATCCTGATTGGCTCATTACAATGAATCATCATGATACGTTGTATTTGGAAGGAGAGGGTATTTATAATCTCTCAAATGGTTCGCCGAGGCTCGCGACCTCCGGAGGGTTTTTAGTATTGGATAATTTTGCGGCTATACAGGATCAGAATATCCAAATTAGTAACTTGGCTGGAGGGGCTACGTATTTTCAGGATAACGCGAGTGCGGGCACGGCTTCTATCCGCAATAATAGTAATGGAGGCACCATTTTTAATAAGAAAGCCACCGCGGGAAGTTCTACTATTTATAATACTACCTCATCTTCCGGTACGGCTTTTTATAACTTTTCAAATGCAAGTCAGAGTTCCATTCATAACACCGGAGGCGGTGGTGCAGGTTTTCTCGATACGTCACATGCCGGTAATGCAGTAATTACGAACTCCGGATCAGGAAGTGTTACTTTGTTCACAGATTCCTCCCATGCGGAGGACGCCACGATTACTAATGATAACGGTGGCATGACAATCTTTGATAAGAATTCAAGCGCCGATAATGTCAGTATCACAGTGAGCGATGGAAGCTCTGTGCAGTTTTACGACAATGCGAAAGGAGCAATGGCGTCTTTTAATATTAAAGCCAATGCTATTTTTGACATGAGTGGTCATAAAGGCAGTTTGACGATTGGTTCTTTACAGGGAGATGGAGATATTTATCTAGGTAAAAATAATCTTATCCTTGGGCTTGACGATTTCAGCAACACGATAACCTCACCTATGCATGATGGTGGGCTTTTGAAGGGAGTAAAGGGAGGGCTAGTCAAAACAGGACTGGGTGCATTGATTACCACGGCCATGAACACGTATACGGGGACGACGACCATTAAGTCGGGGACTTTGCAGATTGGAGATGGGATGACAGATGGAGGTCTTTCTTCCGAGAGTAATATAATGAATAATGGGATACTCATTTTCGATCAGCATACTGATGGGACGATTGCCAACATGATCAGTGGAAAAGGAAGTGCCGCGCAGAATGGTTCCAATGTATTAACCCTTAGTGCTGCGAATACCTATACGGGCGGAACAACGGTGGGTATGGGTGGAACGCTTATCACGGCGAATGCAAAGGCTATGGGTGCTGCCACTGGTAAACTGGAGGTGGATGGCGTTTTGGATCTCGGTGGAAATAACATTACCGTGGGCCAGCTTACCGTGGATACAACGGGAAGCGTTTTAAATAATGCGGTAACAGCGGCGTCATTGACCACGAACAGCAGTGCGGCCAGCAGTATCAAAGGCTATTTGTCGGATGGAAATGGTAAGGTAACTCTCGTAAAGGCAGGTAAAGGAGTGCTTACTATTGACGATGCTGGCAATTCCTACAGCGGGGGCACTGTATTGGCAGCGGGTGAAGTGGACATCGAGACTACTACCGCATTTGGTACCGGTGCGCTAACGATGGCAGGGACCTCCATATTGGATAATACCAGCGGTGCGCCTATTACTCTTACTGCGAATAATGCGCAGAACTGGAACGCGAACCTCACCTTTAAAGGAACGAATAACCTCGATATGGGGACGGGCAATGTGGTGATGAATGCAACTCGCACGGTGACTGTGGGCGCAGGAGATGGAACCACCGATACAGGAATGCTTACGATTGGCGGGGATATCTCAGGTACAAAATCCACCTATGGCCTGACAAAAGCGGGCATGGGTATTCTCGCATTGACAGGTGCCAATACCTACACTGGCAATACAACAATCAGTGCAGGCGTTCTGGCAATTGGCGATGGCACGACTGATGGCGGTATCCTTCCCGGAAGCAAAGTGTTGGATAATGGGAAGCTTCTCATAAATCTGCTTTCCGATGCTACGATTGCCAATGTCATTAGTGGAAAAGGCCAGCTTGTCAAAGGCGGCGCAAGTTCGGTCACACTCACTGGGGTCAATACCTATACAGGGGCAAATATTATCGTCAGCGGCAAGATCGTCGCGGGAAGTTCGAAAGCACTAGGATCAGGCGTGGCGCCTCTTTTGAATTATGGCACTCTGGATTTGAACGGGAATAATATCATTGTTGGCCAGCTTTTGGTACGTAGTGATAATACCGCCGGATTTGTTATAAATAACGGTAACTCTCCAGCGACACTCACCACGAGCAGTAGCGTAGATAGCGAGATTACTGGAAATATTGCCGATGGCATCGGCACGCTCGCACTGGTGAAGTCTGGCAAGGGAGCACTTTCCATAAATGATAATGGTAATGCTTATAGCGGTGGGACAACGTTGAATGCCGGAAGATTAAATATCAATACGGATACTGCTCTTGGTAGCGGAACATTCACGATTGCTGGCGTTTCAACTATTGATAATACAAGCTCAGGACTCGTAACTCTGGCTGCAAATAATACCCAAAACTGGAATGCAAATTTCACCTTCAAGGGTAGCCGCGACCTCAATCTAGGTGCCGGTGCAGTCACCATGAATGCAACCCGTACCATTACCGTTAATGCGGGAACTTTAACGGTGGGTGGTGTGATTTCAGGAGCGAAATCGACCTATGGGCTGACGAAAGCGGGGAATGGCGCAATGGTATTGACAGGTATCAATACCTATACGGGAACAACCACCATCAGCGCAGGAATTCTGCAGATTGGAGATGGGACGACCGATGGCAGCGTGGGTAACACTAAAATAGTGGATAACGGTACGCTTATCGCCAATCTCGTGTCGGATATTATTGTCGATAATGTGATCAGTGGGAAAGGAGGGCTTGTCAAGAATGGCGTCAATGCTCTGACTCTTTCAGCTGCCAATACCTACACCGGTGGAGCTACCGTAAATGCTGGTACCCTGAAGGTTGGCAATTCTGCCGCTCTCGGTAAAGGCAATGTTGCCTTAGTCGGCGGAAAACTTGCTACGGATGGAGATCAGCATCAGATCATGGTAAATGGAAGCCTCTCATGGTCCAGCGATGCACAAGTTTCCCTGAGTCTCGATGATGCCGAAAGAATCACTATCGTCGGGAGTCTTTCGCGGCCCAATACCGGCGCTCTGAAGTTCGACTTCACCTATAGCTCCGATCCCGATGCTCCGTTTAATTTTCTTGTCCTGACTGCTGATAAAGGATTTGGATCTCTAACGACCGCCGACTTCGATTACCTAAGTAATAATCCCGATCTGCTTGGAGTTTTTAACATTGTGGGAAAAGACCTCTTCTTCTCCAGTGGCCTTACACCGACAAGTGATATGGCTGTTTCAGAGATTACAACCGATAACATTACCTTCGAGAGCGGCGGTTCTACCGGCGGATCATTTCCTCTCCAGACCAGCGCGGTCCCAGAGCCCTCCACCTGGCTTCTCCTCGCCATGAGTTTCGGTGGGTTGTTCCTTATGCGCCGCTCTATGGCAATTTAATATAAACAATGAAACAAACGATCACGGTTGTCGCCTTTGGTGATTCCATTACACAAGCGACTCATCAGGCTCCAGCTCCGGCATGGACAGAAATTCTGGGTCAAAAAATTCAGGAGCGCTTTCCTGATGTCATTATAAAATTAATCAATGCGGGCGAGGGTGGTAATACGACGCGCGAGGGACTGCGACGCATCGAGACGGATGTTCTTGCACATCATCCTGATTTTGTTTGTGTCGAATTTGGAAACGACATGACATACGAGCCGGACAGGCAGATCCCGCCTGAGGAATATATCACTAATTTTGAGTGCATCCGTACGCTGGTCGCGGAGCGTAGCAAGGGGCGGCTGATTATTCTCACTTTTCCTCCCATCGTCGATGAGTGGAATAAATTTTTTGATCACGAGTTTTACAAAAGTCGAGGTGGCCAGGATGCGTGGCAGGAGGCGTATCGGAAGCCTCTTCGGGTCTATGCGGAGAAGAGCAAACTGCCGCTTGTGGATATCGACAAGATCCTTCGAAAGAAAATGGCGCTGCACGGCCCGGAGGAAGTTATTCTCCCCGATGGGGTCCACATCAATGCCCGTGGGAATGAAGTCATCGCCGAAAGCGTCCTTGAGGTACTGGCAGTCGAAATCGAAAAATTCCTGAACGCAAAATAAACCGTGCGCGTGAAAAACGCGACTTACTTATTATCGTGGTGAGGATGCGACCATGGGGTGGCAGATTCGGAAGTAGTAAGGGGGCCGTTCCACGTGCGGAGAACGCGAATGTCGCGGTCGACAGCGAGAATGGAAAGGGTGCTCGTTCCAAGAAGAAGATGCTGTCCATATATGGCATCGAGCCTGGTCCATCGGCATGCGAGCACTCGTAGAAAGTGACCATGTGAAAACAGAACAACATTTCCTTTTACGGCGGCGATGCGTTCCACTACGTGGTCGGCGCGCGCGGAGATATGCTCGATGGTTTCTCCATTCGGGCAAGGATGCGTGAAAACTGTCCAGCTCGGCACGGTCTTGCGGATTTCGGGAGTAGTGATGCCTTCGTAATCGCCGTAATCCCATTCCTGTAAGTCAGGACTGACTTTCACTTGATCGCCAACGCCTGCCAGAGCAGCCGTATCGCGAGCGCGCTGCATCGGGCTCGACAGCACGAGGTCGAACTTGATTTCCTTAAATACCGGGATGAATCGCTTCGCCTCTTCCCGACCCTCGGGAGTGAGGGGGATATCCGAGCGACCGGTGTGTCGACCATTCATAGCCCATTCAGTCGCGCCGTGCCGGATCAGGTAAATCATAATGTGAGGTGGTTAGGAAAAATCGAAAGAGATTAGTAACCCGGACCTGCATTTGAGGCCTGTGTCTGAATTTGCTTCAGGAGTGGGTCAAATTGTCCTGTCCACATTCCGGACATATGGCGACTGTCTTCAAAGCCCGCTTGTCCCGCGTCGTTTACAATCGCAGTCTTGACGCTGATGCGGAAATTATTGGTTCCGGGGATCGGGATGATCGAGAGGCGCGCACGGACGGTGGTGGTCACTCCATAGCTGCCATACGCGAGTTTGCCAAATTTTCCGGCGGGCTTATCAAACGAAATGGAGTTTGGATAACTCGTCGGTCCGACCGTGTAGCCGTAATTTGGAAATATGGTTTGTGCTGACGCAATGATGGCATCGACATTTGAGTTTGTCACCGTGGTCGCTCCCATACCGCCGGATTTATCCACGGGATGCACAAGACAACCTCCGAGAAGAAATGCGATGCCGGTGAATGCGATGGTATAAAGGAGTTTTTTCATGGAGGAGGATTCGGTTTCGCAAATCAAAATCCTCTGCCTCGCGAATGACAAGCCTTTAATCGTCACAAATCTCGAATTTTGAACGAGATTTTTTAGAAGAGCGCGAAATATTAAGGAAGACGTCAATACATAAAACGAGACTATTGATGCATAGTGCTTTAATAATACGGAGTCGTAATCAGGTCTTTGGCAGGGTAATCAGAAGAGTGCCGTTTTTATATTCCGTAGTCATTTTATCTCCATTGACGGGATGGGGAAGCGTCATGATCTGGGTGCTGCTGGAGGATTGGTAGCTCTGGATGCCCTGGCTTTGCGGAGCGCTCTGGAGCTTTGATGAAATTTTTAGAATATTGGAGGCGAGAACGCTGACCTGAATATTTTTTGCCTGATCCTGCGGGACGTGGAAGCTGAGAATGTAGCGGTCGCTTTTTTCATCCATGGTCATTTGGTTTCCCATTCCTCCGCCGTTCCCATTGCCGAATTGCAACGAAAGACCGGAGCCTCCGTTTTGGGAGCCCACGCCTTGTATGACTCGCTGCATCATGGTCTGCATCTGGCGTTGCATTTGCGCCATCTGGGCGTCCATGTTGTCGTCATCATCATTGAAGAAAGAAGCGGGAGAAGCTCCCTGGCGGATAGCGCGTGTGGGTGCCTGTTGAGGCTGGACCTGGCCGAAAAACATGGAGAGTGGATTTGTGGCCGGAGCGGACTGCTGTGACTGTGAAGCAGGTTGTGCAGGTGCTATTGTTGTGGCAGGTGTGGGCGCAGCAACGGCAATCGCATTTTTGTCTCCTTTCGGCACGGTAATGACGATGTTGTTTCCGTCGCGTCGTGTATCCATGGCCTTTTTGGGATCTGCCTGGGGAAGCTGAAGTGTCTGCTCCTGACGTACCCCGCCGGAGGATTCGCCAACGGAAAGATGAAGCGTCTGTCCCTCAAGACGCACATCAAGCTGTTGCGACGCATTCTTATCGGGTGCGGGCATGGTCACCGTATAGTCATTGGGATTATCTTTGACGGTGACAGAGGAATTGAGTGTGACCTGATTACCGGAGGCAAAGGTATTGGAAGTAAACGTTAATGCGAAAAGAAAGAGGGCAACGGGCAGCGCCACCGCTTTGCACAAAAAAGATGGTTTCATGGATATCGGGAATAGCTTTTGATTTATAAAAGACACATGCGAGTGAGGAACGTTCAAAAAATTTAAGAAAATCTTCCTTTTATATGAAATGTGCAAGTGCGTTTGGCACGGGTTTTTTATTGTTCGCGGCAGGGTTTCGTGACAGATTTACAGGTCTGTTTCTACAAACTTTAACCCATTAATTTATGAGCAATCCCACCCCTGAAAAACTTGAAGTCGGTCGCACATTGACTTGCGAGTGCGTTGTCAATGAAGAGCGGAGCGCGGAGCGTTTTGGAAATCCCGGGGTGCCGGTTTTTGCGACGCCTGCAGTTGTGTGGCTGCTGGATCAGCTTGCGCATGAAGTGCTGGTTCCTACTCTGGAGCCCGGGGCGGGGACACTGGGGACGAGGATCAATATTGAGCATTTGGCGGCGACACCGGTGGGGATGAAAGTAACGGGGCGCGCGGTGGTGGCGGAGATCAATGGCAAGCGTGTGCTGGTGAAAGTCGAGGCGCATGATGAAAAAGAGATCATCGCTTCGGGAACGATTGAGCGCTACATCACGGGCTCGGTGGAAAAATTCCTCGAGCGCACTTACGCGAAGGCGAAGTAATCGTGGTAACACTCGACATACAGGGGCCGATCGCGTGGTTGACGCTGAATCGTCCGTCCGTACTGAACGCACTGGATGTCGCTACGGTAAAACAATTTGGCGTGTATTTGAAGTCTCTGCGCGAGCGTGACGATGTGCGCGTGGTAGTGACGCAAGGCGAGGGGCGTGCTTTCTGCGCGGGGAGCGACCTGCATGAGATCGCGACGATGACGCCGGTGGAAGCCGCAGCGAGCGAACGAGAGATGGGGGATATTTTCGGCTATCTTGACGAGCTACCTCAACCGACGATTGCGATGCTGCACGGCTATGTGTTGGGCGGCGGGCTGGGGATTGCGCTATATCATGATTTCCGCATCTCTTCTTCGGAGACGGTGTTGGGACTGCCAGAGGTGGAGTTTGGGTGGACGCCGCCGTGGGCGGTGGGAAGGCTCGTGGATATTGTCGGTGCACAGCATGCGCGAATGCTGCTTCTTGCGGCAAACAAGATCAGTGGCGAGGAAGCTCTGACGATGGGGCTTGTCGATAAGATTGCGCCAGCGGCGGATCTGGAGGTGCAGACGCGACAATTCGCTGAGCATTTTGCGAAGATGCCTGCTGTGGGATTGACGGAGACAAAAAAACTACTGCGCAAGATGTCTCTGCTACGTGATTCTTCGTGGGATGCGGAAGCCGCGAAAGCCTTTGAAATCTGTTATTCGACACCAGAAGCCAGACAACGCATAGCGGACTTTCTGGCTAAAAAGAAGGCTGCCAAAAAATAATGGACTTCGTCCGAAAACGAACGATTTATTCCATTCTTGCTTCGCATGCGACGGAGAAGCCGGACACGCAATGGTTGACTTTCGTTCGTGAAGACGGAAAAACCTTCGAGTGGACGTTTGGAGAGTTTCTTAAAAGCGTACACCAGACGGTGGGGCTGTTACTGAAGCTGGGTATCGGGCCGGGTGATGTTTTTAATATTCATCTGCCGAATCATCCAGCGTATGTTCAGCTGATCGTTGCGGCGTCGGCTCTTGGTGCGGTGGCGATGCCGACGAATCCGAAGAGCACCGTCGAAGAGCTGAAGTATCTACTGGAGCATTCGGAATCGAAGCTTGTCTTTACGGATGGAGAAGCGCTGGATCGTGTCAAGGAAGCGGGGAAACTCCCCGTTGTGATTTGTGATACGATAGGGAAACTGCCCGAAGGGTATCTCATTTACGAAGAAGAGTTGGCGAGGTGTCCTTCACACGCGCTGCCTGAGCAAGGTGATTCTGAGACATTGCTGCAGTTACTCTACACATCGGGGACAACTTCACGTCCGAAGGGCGTGATGTTGACGAATGCGAATTTTATTTATGGTGCGGAGGTATTTCGCAAGGCGACGGGATTGCGCGGTGACGATCATCATATTATTCCGCTGCCACTTTTTCACGCGGCGGCGCAATGTCATGCACTTTGGCCCTCGCTTATGGCGGGGTGTCGAGTGACGTTGCTCGCCCGCTTCAGCGCGAGTCGTTTTTTTGCGCAGGCTACGCAATATCGAGTGACGATGGCCGCGCTATTCGGTGCACCGCTTCGTATGTTGCTCAATCAGCCGGAGGGTGCTGCAGATCGCACGCACAAGCTGCGTAATATTACTTTTGCACAAAGTATGGCGGCGGATGACTATGTTGAATGGAATCGCAGATTTGGCGCACCGCTCCAACATCTCTGGGGAATGACGGAAACCTGTTCGTTGCCGATCATGAGTCCGCTTACCACGGAGCGTAACCTTGCTGCTATGGGTAAGCCAGTCGAAGGCTACGAAGTGAAAGTCATCGACGAGGCAGGAAATAAAACAAAAGTCGGCGAGACAGGGCAACTCATTGTCCGTGGCACTTCTGGGCACTCGCTCATGTGTGGGTATCTTAAAAATCCCGAGGCGACCGCGAAGACCATGCGCGCGGTAAATGGTGAGATATGGCTGTATTCCGGCGATGCCGTGCGTGAGGATGAGGAGGGATTTTTTTATTTTGTGGATCGCGGAAATGATATGATCCGCCGGAACGGGGAAAATATTTCCGGTCTGGAAGTCGAGGGAATTATCGCACAATTGGAAGGTGTTCAGGATGTTTGCGTCGTGGGTCTTCCGGATCCCGTGCGTGATGAGATTGTGGTAGCGGCCATTGTGCCAAAGCCGGATAGCAAAGTTACCGCAGAGGAAATACAACGGCATTGCGCGGTGCATTTGATTTCGCACAAGGTTCCCGAACATGTGGCGTTTATCACTGAGATGCCGCGCACTTCGGTCGGGAAAATTCAAAAAAATATCGTGCGCGAGCTTTTGAAAAAAGAAAGGACTTCCTGATGCCAAAGAGTGATGTGTTTCATGTGCCGCCGTTTGATGCTTCGATCATTGCGCGGCCGGATGTGTGTATCATCGGCGGTGGTGCTGCGGGACTTTCGGCGGCGATTGCTGCGGATCGGCAGGGGCTTAGTGTGCTACTTGTCGAAAAGTATGGATTTTGCGGAGGCGCGACCGTTGCAGGGTTGAGCGGAAGCATCTGCGGGCTTTTCAGCAGCGGCGACGCGCCGGAGCAGATCGTCTTTGGTTTTGCGGGAGAATTTCACGACGCAATGAAGCGTACGGGCGGCGCGGGTGAACCGATTCGTTTTGGCCGCACGATGCTGGTGCCGCACGACAGTCTCATCTGGAAGCGGACGGCTGACGCTTTATTAAAGAATACGAAGGTGCAGGTTTTATATCACACGCAATTTCTTGATGCGTTCCCTGCGGAGAATGGTGATGTGCAAACGCTGCTTCTTCGTTGCCTGGAAGGCATGGTCGCAGTACAGCCACGCTATGTTGTCGACGCATCTGGCGACGCCGAGGTGGTGCATCGTCTTCATGGACAAACGTATCTCGGAAGAAACGGGACGGTACAGACGCCGACGATGATTTTCCGACTCGGAGGAATTGATATGGCGGAATTTTTAAAACACGATCCGCGCGATATTGATGCAAAGATTACCGAGGCGCACAAGGCAGGGCGCTATCATCTGCCGAGGCATCATGTTTATGTTTTCGCCATGCCGAACGGGCACGAGGTGTTGTGCAATATGACGCGCATTACTTATCCCGATGGAAGTGTGCCGCTTGGTATCTCAAGCAAGGACATGACATTTGCGGAAATCGAAGGGCGTGCTCAAGCCGCATCGTATGCGACGTTTTTGCGT
>JBDTJR010000110.1:0-6531 GCA_039935735.1 Chthoniobacterales bacterium
CGTAAATACCAGTGCGTCCGCAGTGGCGATTGCCGCTTCGAGATTATGCACGAAGGGAACATCGGGACGTTCCGGCCACAGGCTTACATTCGGATCGTGCAAGGTGAGCTTCACGCCGGCAGCCAGCGCGGCATCCGCAAAAATCTGTGACGGGGAATTCCGTGTATCGCCAACATCGGGAAGATAGGAAATTCCACAGAGCACGACTGACTTCCCTTTCAAATTTTCGCCGAGAAGTTCGCGCAAGAGATCGAGCGTATGCAGCGGCATGTGATAGTTTGTCTGCAAGGCACGGAGCGTGGTATCGAGGCCGGTATCCACCTGAAGTAGATTTTCACCGCCCCATTGCGCGAGAAGGGAATCTTTCGTGAGGCAATAACCGCCGACGCCAAAACCCGGATAGCGCATATTGTCATGCGTGCCTTTGCGAATGCGAATGGCGTCCACGACATCCCAAAGATTAACGCCGGATTTTTCCGCAAGCAGTGTCCACTCGTGAATGAAGGCAATATTTGCCGCACGATAGGAATTTTCGAGAAGCTTTGCCATTTCCGAAGCGGTCGATGAAGCCATACGGCGATGCTTCACTTCACTTCCCTCCGTAATGGATTGAAGAAATGCTCCGGCGGCTTCTGCGGAAGGTGCGTCCACTCCAGAGTAGCAGCGGCTCATGGCACGAATGGATTTCAAATAATTTGCGCCGGGCATCACGCGCTCATAGCAATGGGCGAGAAGTGCGGGCTGCGTGATTCCGCGCAACTTTCTTTCCTCACGAATGGCGGGAGCGACTATGTGCTCGGTAGTGCCGATGGGAACAGTCGTTTCCACGATCACCAGGGCATCTTCGCACATGTGGCGGCCAATTTCCCGGGCTGCCTTCGTAAATCCAGTGGTCTCGATGGTGATGTTTCGCGAGCCATCATAAGGATAGGCAGCAACATCCAACTGCACGTCCATAATGATTACACTTGCGAGGCGGTAAACACGGGGATCGCAAACCGCGACGAGATTTTTCTGCTTCTTCACCGCATGGTGGATGACCTCGGAAAGACTCGCGTCCGCGCTGGGAAAGGGCATTTCACCCGCATTGATTTTTTCCACTTTCCAGAAAGATTCCGGTGTGGGCAAATCGACGCCGATAACGAAATATTTCGGGCTTCCGGATTTTTCGACCACGGAGGCCACGGCTGCGCAGACGGCAGAGCCCACAAAACCGAGGCCCTGAACGGCCACGACGAGCTTGCCCTTGCAACGCTCGGCGAGATCGTGAAATTGGGTATCGTCGTTTATCATCTTATTCACCACGTGCCTGTCGTAATTGATCTTTTTGCCCGATATCGATCCAGTCCTCATTGATTTCAAAAGCCCCTATCGGAGCTTTATTTTTAAGGCACTCTTCAAAGAGTGATGTAATCGGATAGAATTTTTTTGGAATATCGCGCAATAATTCGGGCTCAATAACATAGATGCCGGAGCTGATCAAATGTGCCATGACCGGTTTCTCGTCAATACGCGTTACCGTGCCATCGCTGGCCTGAATGCAGCCGAAGGGAACCTCGTAGGTGTGTGTGCGGGTTCCAATCGTTGCCTTATATTTGCCAGATTCATGAAAGTGCAGCAATCCGCCGAAATCCGCCTGAGTCACAATATCCGCATTGCATACAATAAGGGGATGCTCTGGTTTTTCCGGCAGTAACGATAAAGCGCCCCCCGTGCCGAGTGGCTCATCTTCGCGCAGATATTCAATTTTGCAACCGTGACGCGAACCGTCGCCAAAATATTCCTCGATGACATTACCGAGATAATTAACGGAAATGAAAATGCGGCGAATTCCAAAGCTGACGAGATGCCAAATCAACCGCTCAAGGATTGGACGACCCGCGACGCGCAGCATGGGTTTCGGTGTTGAGTTTGTCAGTTCACCAAGTCTTGTACCGCGTCCGCCAGCCATGATAACGGCCCAGTTCGGGCGGGTGGTCACTCCGATAATTTCATGCAAGAGATGTACTCCGACCACGCGTTGCGATTTGTCGAGGATGGGGATTTGATGAATCAGCAGAGACTGCATCAAATCCAGAACATCAGCGCGGGAGGAGAATTCTTCGACTACGGTGAAGTTTTTACGGCTGAAGGGAGCTGCTTTGCTTTCGAGGGTAGCGCCGTTTAGCAGAGCGCGGCGGATGTCGCCATCCGTGAAGGTCCCTAATAGGTGGCGATCTTTATCGACCAACAGGGCGATGCCGACACTACCATGTTCGATGGTACGCATGGCATCGAGCAGGGTTTGATTTTCCGTAAGCAGGCAATCTTCAACGGGGCGGCTCATAATTTAATTTGTGCGGGCGGGATTACCAATCACTGTCGTGTCTTCAGCAATATCATTCAGGACGACCGCACCAATTCCGACAATCGCGCGTGTTCCGATTTTAATTCCCTGGCGAATTACCGAAGCTGCACCAACGTGGGCACCTTCACCGACCTGAACGGCGCCGCAAACACAGGCACCGGGGGCGATATGCGCGTGGGCGTTTACGATCACGTCGTGTTCAACAATAGCGCGGCTGTTAACAATCACGTTTTCGCCGATGGTTGCGCCGGCATTGATGATCGCACCGGGGAAAATTTGGACGCCATCGGCAATCGCGGCTTGTGGAGAAACTATTGCACCCGGGTGGATGATGGTCAGCGGCTTCAGGCCTTTTTCGAGTGCCATCTTATAAAGGCGCATTCTCGGTGCATTGTTCCCTGCTCCGGCGATGCCCATTACAAAATGGTGGATGTCTTTTAGATTATCCAGAGCTTCGTCGCCGCCCACAATGGGAACGTCACAAAGTTTACTGCCGTGGCGGGATTTGTCGGAATCTATGATCGCCTGTGGTTGGCCGAGCTTCGAAAGGAAAAGAATATCAAGGACGACACGCGCATGGCCGCCGCCGCCGATTATTACACAGGGAGGAATTTTCATTTTTTGGCTACGGGAAGATCGTAGAAATGTTTTTGGATAAGATTTCCGCCGTCATGCTTTGCGAGCGACTCGACGATAATTTCTGCGGCGTCGCGGGTGTGTGGGCGGTAGGGGTTTGTCGTGGTCGCGAGTGACTTACGGAAATCTGCGGATGTCGATTTGCGTGTCGCATCGAGAATCGATTTTTTATCGCAGGGAACATCGATGACATTGGCACCGCGTGTGCGACCGGCCTGACGGGTTCCTATATTTACGACGGGGAGCTTGAAGGAAAGGGCCTCGATAATACCGCTGGAGGAATTACCGACCATGGCGGAGCAATGTGGTATGACGCTGAAATATGCACGACGCCCGAAGTTTTCCACGAAGTAGGTGTTGTTGCGGCCTTCTACGAAGCGCAGGATGCATTCGCGCACGGCGCGGCCTGCGGTATCGGCATTCGGCGCGGTGAAAATAACGGGATGATTAAAATCTGCGAGCGCGGCGAGTAGCATTTCGGTCTGTCGACCGGCGTCTTCATACTCCAGCGTGACGGGGTGAAAGGTCACGAGCAGCGGGGCCAGGTCGAGCTTCAGGGAAAATCGTGTTTCTAATTCCTCTTTTGACAAAGGTTCGAAAGTTTCCAAACCATCGAGACCGGGTGCGCCGGAAACGACGACGCGGCTTGGGTCTTCGCCAAGCTGGATCACGCGATTTGCATATTCCTGCGTGGCGGTGAAATGAAGGTGGCTCATCTTTGTGATCGAATGACGAAAAACATCGTCGATCGCGCCCGCGGTAAGCTCGCCCCCGTGAAGATGCGCGATGGGAATATTAAAAGGAACTGCCGCCGCGGTTGCCGCAAACATTTCAAATCGATCACCAAGGACAAAGAGAAGATCGGGACGGTTTTTTGCGTAAGCGTGGGAAAAGCCTTCGATTCCTACACCCATTGCTTTTGTGATGGCTTCGGGGCTGTCGTGCGAACTCAACATTTCAATGCGATCCTGAATGGGAAACTTGTCCTTTTCGATTTCGCGCACAGTCATTCCAAAGTCTGGTGAGAGGTGCGCACCTGTCACAAACAGACCTGGCTGGTAATGACTGTCTTCTGAAAGACGCTGCAGCAAGGAGCGGTAAATTCCGTAATCCGAACGCGCGACGGTGACGATGCCGATATTTTTCATCCGAGCATGTCCTCGCGAAGCATTGCACCTGCAGGGATATCCTGCGATGCACGGCGCCCTGCAACATCCGATAATTTACGCGGTGAA
This sequence comes from Chthoniobacterales bacterium, assembly GCA_039935735.1. GTDB lineage: Bacteria > Verrucomicrobiota > Verrucomicrobiia > Chthoniobacterales > JBDTJR01 > JBDTJR01. Next base: position 4,219 of record JBDTJR010000110.1, read on the forward strand.
ATTCCCGTGCCGGGGCGCATTGCCACGATGTTTTCTTCGAGAATGATTTCGCCTGCACAGATCGCCTGCGAGATATGCAGAGATTTCCGCGCAACATCGGCGGTGCTCGACTCCACAGCGCGTGGATTTTTTTCTCCACTACCGAATGCCTGATGGATGCGCCTTACTCCGTGCATCAATGCTTTTAATTCGTGTGGTTCAATGGACGCCGCGTGATCCGGACCGGGCAACGTGCGATCAATCGTAATATGTTTTTCAAGAATCGATGCGCCCATTGCCACGGATGCGAGAGCGATATCAATTCCCGTCGTGTGATCGGAAAAACCAATCGGCACGTTTAATTTTTCCGCCATGCCGGCCATTGCGCGAAGATTACAATCTACGGGGTCTGCGGGATATGCGCTCACGCAATGGAGAAACGCGTAGGCATTACATCCCGCTGCCTTTATGGTCTCGGCAGCAGCTTCGATTTCTTCGACGTTGGCCATGCCGGTGCTGAGAATAAGTGGAAGACGCGAAGCGGCCAGTTGTTTAAGAAAAGGTGTATTGGTGATATCGCCCGACGATACCTTCAGAGCCGTGACTTTCAGGGTGAGTAGTAAATCCAGGCTTGGTTTGTCGAAGGGTGTCGAAAGAAAAATGATTCCGCCGCGCTTGCACTCTGCCTGCAAAACTTTGTGATCTTGCAGAGTCAACTGACAGCGGAGCAGCATATCCGCTTGCGATTCCGTTGAGCCCGTATTGCGCGCCTGGTAGTCGGCCATGGGCGCGGTCGGTGATACGAGATGCTCGACGCTGTAGGTCTGAAACTTAACGGCGTCGCAACCGACATCAATCGCGCATTGGATAAGTTTACGAGCGAGAGAAAGATCACCGTTGTGATTGATCCCGGCTTCCGCGATGACGAAGCACCGAGCGTCGTCGCCGATCTTGCGTCCTTCTATGGAGAAAGCTGTGCTCATGCGAGAATATCGGGATGTCCCTTGCGAATTAAAAATTCCGCCCATTCAAGGTCGAGCGGTACGTCGATATCGACCGCACGCACGCGGGGGACTTCCACGGCGCGTACGCGTCCGTCAAAATAGCGTTTCGAGCGCATTACAAAATCGGGATTGGCGACGTACGCCACGGTGGTGATATCAAAAACAGCGGGCGCATCCTGTCTGCGAGTGAAGGCTCCGTCCTCGGTGTTACTTGCGAGACGCACGGTTCCATCGAGGTTTGCAACGACCATATTAAAATAAGGATTCCGTTCCGACTGCTGTACCGTGATTACGATATCCGTTTCGGGAGTTTGGAAAACACGCAGGCATTCTTCGATATCGCGTGTCGCGCGAAGCGGAGCAGTCGCTGGCAGGACGAGCATCGTGTCAAAGATCTCACCCTGTTTACGCAGCTCGGTTATCGCGTGTTTCCAGGCATCGTGCTCGGCAGCGGTATCGGAGGCCAGTTCGGCAGGGCGCACAAATGGCGCTTCCGCTCCGCAGTCAATCGCATGCTTCGCAATTTTCGGATCGTCGGTGGAAACGATCACCCGTGAAATCGAGGAAATTTTTCGCGCACTCGTAATTGCCCGGGCTAAGAGGCTGACTCCATCCAGCAACGCCAGATTTTTATTTGGAATCCCCTTTGATCCGCCACGGGCAAAAATGAATGCGATGGTTTTCACAAATTCAGTAACGGACTTGGCCCGGAAGGAAGCTTCCCATTGGCAACCAGTAACTGCACGAACTCCAACATGCGATAGTCGTGTAAACGTTGGCCTGCAATTTGAACTCCGAAAGGACGATTCTCAGGACACACGAAGGCAGGTGAACTGACACTCGGCAGATGCGTAAGCGTCCAGATCAGGGAAGGATCGGGGTTTTCCTTCACACCGCGAAGCGGAGCGGAGCCCGCGGTGCTCAGTGAAATGAGCGCGTCGTAACCGGACATAATTTCATTCATTTCCCGACACAGCGTTTCCTGTGCGCGAAGTGCGTGGTGATAAGCGGCAGCATCAATCGCACGGCCTGCTTCGATCAATTCATACAGGACGGGAGAAACGAGCTCGGAGCGGCTGGCTTCCTCCTGGAAATAATAGGCCAGCGAGAAATTGTAGATCGTGGCGTGAATGGAATGCGTGGCATCAAAGGAAGCGGGAAGTTCGACCTCACATACTTCGATATTCAGTTTCTTGAGATCGGCGACCCATGCTTCCAGATTCTTTTTCGCGTATTCCGGAGCGTGATCCCATGTATGTGTGCGAATGAAGGCCACACGCCATGGTTCGCCCGTCGGTTTTTTCTGTCGGTCGGGAGTATCAAGCGCACG
>JBDTJR010000111.1:0-34897 GCA_039935735.1 Chthoniobacterales bacterium
TTACGGATGTGGAAAACTTTTCCAACGAGCACCTGAATCATCCCCTGAAGGATATTAATCTGGGCTTTGTATTAAACCGCCTTTTGGAGATTCTGCGAAAAAACAAGCTACGGATGAAGCCGAGTTTCTACCTCGGAATTAAAGCGCTTGCGCAGGTTGAAGCAATCGGACGCACACTAAACCCCGATCTTAACTTTATTGTTCTTGGAGAGCCTTATGCGACGAAGGTGATCCAAAATAAATATTCACCCGGGCAGGTTTTCAATCTCTTAAAGCATTTGGCCAGCGAAAGCGTGGATTTCCTGAAGGTCTTTCCGCATGACTTTCGCAACTTTTATGAAGGGTTTAAACGTGGGCGTTATAATATTCCAATCGAGCATAAGTTCGATCCCAAGGGATTTGAACCGTTCCGGGTAACGCTGGATTCGATAGCGAACCGCCTTACAAATGCCATCCTTACGGCGTCAGTGCTGATTTGCTCAAGTATTATTATCCTTTCCCATATTCCGCCACAGATTCGCGGCATATCAGTTATCGGTGCCATTGGCTTGATCTTTGGGATGTTTATGTGTGTTCGCCTTGTGTTTTCGATCTGGAAGCATGGCGGGCTATAAATTAAAATAAAAAGAGCCGCACCCTTACGAGTGCGGCTCTTTGGTTTTAAATATTAACTCAGGTGGACGATTAAAGTCTGCCGAGAATATTGCGGAGATTGCCGCTTCCCTGCTTCACAGCCTTGGTCAAATGGTCAGAAGCTTTATCTACCAGAGCCAATACACGCTTCTTGGTATTCAAGTGAGCCTGGACAGTCTGGCTCGAACTCGTGCGGATCCCAGTGCGGAGGAGGGATGCGGCCTGATCGACGAGCTTCAGGGCGGAATTTGTGACATGATTTGCGGCCGAGGAAGCACTACGTGCAGAAGATGTAAGTTTAGCGGTAGCACGGCGCTTTACAGGTTTACGGGTTGCCTTTTTAGCGGCGCGTTTCGCGGGCTTAGCGGCACGTTTGACCTTGGCTACGGTTTTTTTAACGGCTTTTTTCGGGGTGGGTCGTTTTTTGCGAGTTTTACTCATAGGTTTATTTAATCAGTTTTCCTAAGGAACTTCAATCGTCATTCCATATAGGCTTTTATTTCAATCGCGCCTGTGCTTGTATTTGGATTCATTCAATTTGATAAAAAAGGTTTTTCCATGGACGCACTAATTCGAATTCTGCAAAAAAACGCACTGACGCCGAGAGAAGACATTGCTCGTCAGCTTGATTTTTCCATTGATGAAGTGGAAAAGAAAATCGCGGAACTCGAAAAGGAAGGCATCATTCTTGGTTACAGCGCACTCATTAATCGCGAGAAATGGGATACGGATCGCGTCACCGCGCTTATCGAAGTAAAAATAACTCCCGAGCGTGAAGGTGGATTTGACCGTGTCGCGGCACGTATCGCCCGTTTTGAAGAAGTCCAGAGCTGTTACCTGATGAGCGGCGGCTACGATCTGCTTATTGTAGTAGAGGGAAACAGTCTGAAGGAGGTCGCGGCTTTTGTTGCGCAGCGCCTGAGTACTGTGGAAGCGGTGCAGGGAACGGCGACCCGTTTTCGCCTGAAGACTTACAAGGAAAACGGCGCCTACCATGACTTTGAAATCGCCGCATCAACCCGACTTGCGGTGAGCCCATAGGATACAGTCATGAGTATCCGTGTCGCCGATCATGTGCGGGATATTCCGCGCTCTGGAATTCGCGATTTCTTTGAAGTCGTGCAAACCATGACTGATGTGATTTCTCTAGGCATAGGCGAGCCCGGATTTGCTACGCCATGGCATATTCGCGAAGCCGCAATCTATGGACTGGAAAAAGGCCATACCGGCTATACTTCCAATCTTGGCTTGCCTCGGTTGCGTAAATCCATTTCCGACTACGTTCTTAAAAAATTCAAAATCAATTACGATCCACATACTGAGATTCTGGTCTCTGTTGGTGTTTCCGAGGCTATTGATATTGCATTGCGAGCGCTCTTGAATCCGGGAGACGAAGTCCTCTATCACGAGCCTTGTTATGTATCGTATGCTCCGAGCATTGCCCTGGCTTACGGTGTGGCTAAACCCATCCCAACGCGGGAAGAAGACCATTTCTCCCTCCACGCTGCGGATATTGAGAAAGCCATCGGGCCGCGTACGCGTGTGCTGATGCTGAATTTTCCAACGAATCCTACCGGAGCGGTCTTGCTGGAGGATGAAGCGGCAAAAATTGCGGCTGTTTGCGTAAAGCATGATCTCGTCGTATTGACGGATGAGATTTACAGCGAGCTGACCTATGACGGAAAACCGCATGTCTCCATCGCAACCATGCCGGGGATGAAGGAACGCACCGTCTTTTTACATGGAATGTCCAAAGCTTTTGCGATGACAGGGTGGCGTATTGGTTATGCCTGTGCGCCGGCGACTCTCATCGAAGCGATGATGAAAATTCATCAATACTCTATTCTTTGTGCGCCGATTATGGGGCAGGAGGCTGCGATCGAGGCTTTGGAGCACGGAGCTTCAAGCGTGGAGCACATGCGCGGGGAGTATCAACTTCACCGGAATTATATCGTGAGAGGTTTTAACGATATAGGCCTTCCCTGTTTTAAACCCCAGGGGGCATTTTATGTTTTTCCAAACATTTCGAAAACCGGAATGGACAGTAAGACATTCGCTCTGGAGTTACTGCGTGAGAAGAAAGTGGCGGTAGTTCCCGGTAATGCGTTTGGTGAGAGTGGGGAAGGGTATATCCGCTGCAGCTACGCCACGGGACTGGAACAGATCAAAATAGCCATGGAACGCATTACGGAGTTTTGTTCGGAACGGTCTTTGAAAAATAATTAAGCACTATGAAAAATTCGTATTCAGCCTTATTGAAAATATCACTCTTCGCATGGATTCTTATTGCATCCGTAATAGTAGGAATGGCATCACCCTCGACACAAAATTCAGGAAATACCGAAACGAAATGTAAAAACCTTCTGGATTCGATCAATGATGATAATTTCCCTCAATTCGTCGCAGGAGGAAATATTGATTTCATGAAGATGGAAAAATCGGCATTCGATACTCTCGTGACGCAATTTGGCCCGCAACTCAGCGGTGGATACCATCTCAAATATCTGGCATCAAAACCGGAAAATACAAAGATGGCTTATTACTGGCAGGTTATTCCAAATCACAAGGGAAAGCCGCTCACTGCGACGCTCGTTCTGAGAGACAATAAAATCGTGGGCTTCTGGATCCAGTAGCACGCCTGGCGAATCAACGTTTCGAAGCTTTTCCCCATTTGTCCCGCGTAGGGCATAGCTCACGGAGCTCACACGCCACGCAGTCGGGATTTCTTGCGTAACAGCGACGACGCCCGTGCCAGATCAGCCAGTGACTGAGATCAGTCCATACTTCCTTTGGAAAAAGCTTTATCAAATCCTGTTCGATTTTGACGGGGTCTTTGTGATCGGTTAATCGAAAACGCTGAGATAGACGCATGACATGCGTATCGACGACGATGCCGTCATTAATATTAAAGGCGTTCCCAAGCACGACATTCGCCGTTTTACGACCTACGCCGGGAAGTGCGGACAGCTCTTCTAAAGTGCGCGGAACACTCCCCTTGTGAAGTTCCAAAATTTTCTCTGCGGCGGCGCGGATGTTTTTCGCCTTATTGCGGTAGAAGCCCGTGGAGTGAATAAGCTTCTCCAATGCTTCTTGCGAGATACTGGCGAAATCTTTTGGAGTTTTATATTTTTTGAAAAGTTCCGTGGTTACGATGTTTACCCGCTTATCTGTACACTGAGCGGAAAGAATCGTTGCGACCAGGAGTTCAAAAGGAGAGGAGTAATGAAGCTCACAATGGGCCGAAGGGTAAATCCCCGGCAAATGTTTAGCAAGACACCGTGCCCGTTCCTTCCGGGTCATTTAGCTCCACCCAGGGCAGCAAGACGCTCCTTGGCTTTATCCACGTAAGACGAGTTTGGATAATTGGAAACAAGGTCCTGATAAGCCTGTTTTGCTTTACTCAACTGCTTGTCATGCAATTCCTTCATTTTGGGATCGGTTAATGTGGATGCTTGCTGTTCAAGCAATTGTCCCCCCTCCCAAAGGCCTGTGGCAGCAATTGTCGGCACTCCTTTATAAAGATCTGAAATCTTGATGAAGTTATCAATGGCGTCATTCCGCTCTTCATCTTTCTTCTTGAGATCGGTTTGCTTTTCCATCTTGTCCTTCGAAATATAGCCGATAAGAAGCATGGATTTTGCGCGAAGATCTGTTGTCGCATTCGGTGCCCGCGCAAGGCTTATAAGAAGCTTCATTGCCTCGACAGGCGCGGATTGTCTTTCAGACTCGGCAATGCCATAGTTCGCTTCGAGAATCTTTGGCGACCACGCATATTTTGTCTTGAGCTCAAGGAAGTATTTGGAGGATTCATCAGCCTTGCCCTTTAACTGGGCGATTTTCCCTTTTCCAAATAAAGCATCAGCCTGCGCTGTCTGTATTTGAGCCTGTGCCTGATTAGGAAGTATGCCTGCTGGAATTGGATAATCGGTAGCGAGTTTATCAAAAACCTTTTGAGCTTCATCCAGTTTGTTTTGCTCAATCAAAGCGATGCCGTAGAAATCCATATCAGCCGGGGCGTAAACGATTTTATCGTCGTAAGCTTTTTGCATGGTTTCCAACGCACGGGCTTTGTCTTTTTCCGCGATGAAGCTTGCGAGGGTGAAAAGCGTTTTACTTCTAGCCGCAGGAGAGGTTGTGGACGTGGCGATTTTTTGAAAATATTGTTCGATATCTTCAGGTTTTTTAATTTCGGCGCTCAAGAGAAGCTCCTGAGTTTTTAACAGAGATTGTAAGGTCGCTGCGAAATCGGGGCTGTCAGGATAAGTGGAAATAATGCGCTCTTCAGTGGCGACGCTTGCGTCCAGCGCGGCCTTCCATTTCTCTCGTTCTTGCGGATTAAGTGCTCCGTAACGTCCCATTGCCGCCGCTGTTTTTTGCTGTAGCTCGGCAACTTTCAAAAGCGCTTTAGTGGCTTCAGGAGTCTTCGAGTATTTGTCAGCATATTCGGTATAAAGTTTAATGGCTTCGTCCGCTTGAGGTTTTTCGCCGGAAAGAGCCTGCATACCGAGGTACTCATAAGCCGCAAAAACCTTAGGATCCTGGGGGTATTTTGAAATGAATTCCTTCATGATCGCCGATGCGTCGGCGGTCTTCTTTTGAGTGCTTAGGACATTTGCACGACGAAAGTAGGTAAAGGGCGCAGGTGCACTGTCTGGATGCTTATCAGCAAGCTCCTTCATGGTGGCGAGACCTTGTTCGGTATTCCCGGATTCAAGCTCCGCAGAGCCCAGGAAGAAAAGCGCATTCGAGACGTAGGGCGTATCCGGATACTTCGCAATGAAGGCTTTCAAAAGCGGAATCGCAGTAGCGTAGTCTTTTTTACCGTTGGTTACGGCGGCAATCCAGAACTCCGCCTCCGTCACCTCGGGTTTTGCATCCGGATATTTCTCGAGTACCGTTTTGTAATTTTGTAAGGCAAGGTCGAGTTGTGACGTATCCTTGTAGATATTGGCGATGCCAAGTTGCGCCTTGACCGCGTCCGATGGCGAGAGCTTGGTTTGAAGAAGTGCCTGGTAGCTCTTTAAAGCTTCCTCAGTCTCTCCTATACGTGCCTGGGCAGTCGCAAGACTGACTGCGGATGGTGTGGCATAGGCTCCTTTTGGATAAAGCTCCAGGGATTGTTTAAAATAGGAAATGGCATTTGTTAGAGTTTCCTTATTAGCATTCGAGGAGTTCATCAACATGTCGCCGATGACGAGAGGAAGATTTTCACCAAGGGGATCCGACTTATATTGAGATTGAAATTGGTTGTAACCCGCGATGGCCTTATCCGTCACACTTTGAGCGGCGTAGGATAAAATGGTAAAATAAAGCGCACGCTTTTTATCGTTATCCGACTGAAGCAATGGTTGCAGGTGTTCCAAAACAACGCGCGATTCATCATAGCTGCCTTGATTGAAATAAATTTCCCCGATCTTCAGCAGGGCTGAGAGCACCTGGTCCGGGCTACCTTTTAATTGGGCGAGCTTCTCCATCTGTCTTACCCTCTCACGGTTTAATCTCTGCACTTCAGGCTGGTTGTTTTGTTGGATTGCTCGGGCGATCAAAGTGGGGACGTTGTTAACTTTTGTCTGCTGAAGATCCACCAGATCATTTTTAGCCATCACGGAATTATAAACATCCCGGGCTTCTTTATAGATGCCTTTTTTATCCGCATCGGGTGCAAAGCCGGCACGATTAAAGAGAATTTCACCCATCTGGAAATTCGCGGCATTTACGAGCGTGAGGTCGCTCTTTTTGGTAATGATATCACGCAGAAGCTCGATAGCCTTATCGTAAAATCCGAGCGCTTTATCTTTATCCTGTCCCGAGATGAGGAGCTTGCTTCCTTCGGTGGCGTACGACAATGCGAGAAGATTCTGACTGTCGAGAATGCTGGGACTGCGTGGATATTTCTGCATGTTCGCTTGGAGATCTTTTTCCGCTTCCGTATAGTTTCCAATTTGAAAATTTGCGATGGCGCGGCCATACACTGCGGTTTCAATATCCGGAGAGTTGGGGAATTGCGTGACGAAGTCGGTGAATTTTTTAATGGAGTCCTCATAAAGCGTTTTGCGTTGAGGATCTTCAGGCGGCAGTGTGGAAGCTTTTGCGGAGACAAGCTGTGCAAGGAGATTCATCGCAATCGGTTTCAACTCCGGCGATGCAGTCGGACTTTGCAGAAACTTTTCCACATAAGGGATGGCTTTGTCGTATTGCGTTAAAAAGTAGTAGGAGTAGCCCAACTGCAGGTATACGCCAAAGACCACATCGGAGGTGGGGTAGTCATGCACAATTGCTTCATAGGCCTGTGCGGCTTCTGGGTATTTCGCCTGATTAAATAACGCTTCGGCGGCTTTGCTGGCAACCTGCGCGGCATTTTGGGCCGAGGCGACACTTGGTGAAAGAAGGTGAAATAGGGCCAGTGTAATGACCAAAGGAATGGATATTCTCATACGAATCATGGAGGAGTTTTAAACTAACCTGTTTTCATGGCATACTTCAAGATTTGTGATTGCCTGTTCTCAGGGATTTTCCCACGGAATAAAATTGACGTTTATTAAAAAGGAAAAGGCTTTGTCGCCCTTCCCGAATCGGGTATTTCAAGAAGTGATGAACGGAGACCGCTCAAACCCGCATACCTTTCACCATTCTGCATTTCGGGATTTGCAGCAATTGGCGAATGCGAAGCATGAGAAGAAGCTATCCGTGTCGCTTTGTATTCCTACCTTGAATGAGGAAACGACGATTGGCCCCATCGTCTCTCTGTTTCGCTCGGCCTTGATGGAGGAGCATGCGCTGGTGGATGAAATTGCGGTGATCGATTCCGGTTCCACTGATCGCACGCGGGAAATTGCCACAGGAGAAGGAGCCACAGTCTTTCTCGCAGATACGATTCTTCCCGAGCTTGGGAAGAGTAGGGGAAAGGGAGAGAACCTCTGGAAATCGCTGTACCAGCTCAAGGGGGATATTTTCTGCTTTATCGATGGCGATATCCGCAATATGCATGCGCGGTTCGTCTATGGACTTATAGGTCCGCTTTTATTGAATAACGATCTTGCTTACGTGAAGGCGTTTTATGATCGCACTCATCGTATCCTGGATGGGGAAAAACCAACCGGAGGCGGACGGGTCACTGAGATTCTTATACGGCCATTGTTTTCTCTCTTTTACCCCGAGCTATGCGGTGTTTTTCAGCCGCTGGCCGGGGAGTATGCCGCGCGGCGCAGTGTGTTGGAACGATTTTCGTTTCCGGTAGGTTATGGAGTCGAAATTGCCCATCTCATGGACATACAGCGCTTATATGGAATGGGAGCACTTGCTCAAACGGATCTGGACGAACGAATCCACCGGCATCGAAGTAATGGAGAGCTGGGGCGCATGGCTTTTGGGATTCTTCAGGTCTTTTTCCGTCGTTTATCCCGAAATCAGGGAATAGACATGCTCGAAGTTTCGGAAAATATTTTGCGCCAGGTTGAGTTTTCGGAGGATGCTTGCAAGGTGGTCTCACATTCTATTACGGAGGAAGAGCGGCCACCGATGCTTGAGGTGAAGCAGTATCTCCAAAAATTCTACCCCTCTCGCGACATGGCCGAGGCCTGAGCCTCGTTGCCGATCCGGATTTTGAGGCATGACTCAGCCCCTTCGCATCGCAATCGTTCACTATCATCTGCGTGCAGGAGGGGTGACGCGCGTTATTGAGCAAGCCTCAACTGCTCTGATAGCTTCTGGTTGTGAGGTTGCAGTATTTGCGGGAGAGGTGCCTGCGGATTTTTCGCTTTCGCCGGAAGTGCGCTTGCAGATTCTACCCGGGCTTAATTATTCCTCTGAATATTCAGAGGAAATGGTTGCCCGGTTGGAAACCGATCTCGATGCCGCATGCATAAAAGCTTTTGGGAGGATGCCGGATGTCTGGCATTTTCATAATCACTCGCTCGGGAAGAATTTGAATTTGCCACATATTGTAAAATATTGGTCGGAAAAGGGCAGGGCGATGGTTTTGCAGATTCACGATTTTGCGGAAAATGGCAGACCTGAAAATTATCAACGCCTTTTGCAAATTGCTGCACAAGGTGACACAACGCGACTTGCGGAAATACTTTATCCTGTTGCACCGGGCATTCATTATGCGGTGCTTAATCCCCGGGATTTGGAAATTCTCCGCGCTGCAGGTGCCGGAGAATCGGTTTCGATTCTTTCAAATCCTGTGGAGTGGGATGAGTCGCGGGTTCACTCGAGGGGGCTTTTGAAAGAGCGATTTACCTTGTATCCATGTCGACCGATTCGAAGAAAAAATATCGGTGAGGCGTTGTTGTGGACGTTCTTTTTCGAGGAGGGAGAGCGTCTTGTCATTCCTGTCGCTCCTCATTTGGAAGCGGATCGTAAAGCGTATGCTTTATGGTGTGAGTGTGCAGCGCAGCTTCGCTTGCCAGTGGAGTTTGAAGCGATTCCCCGGCTTGCGCCGAATCTGGAAACTCTAGTTGCTTCCGCACACCGCATTCTTACCACAAGTATCATGGAGGGATTTGGAATGACTTTTCTGGAGCCATTCCTTGCGGGCAAGCCTCTCATTGGCCGTAATCTTCCAGAAATTACGGAGAACTTTTCATCGGATGGAATCGGTCTTCAGCATCTTTATACAAGTCTGCCGATACCTGTGGAATGGGTGGGGCATAAGCGTCTTCAGCAAAGCTTTAAGTCTGCGATTTTGCGATTGAAGAAAGCTTACGGAATAAAAATTCCAGAATCATCAATTGAGAAAACAGAAAGCTTATTTATAAATTCCGACACGGTGGATTTTGGCCATTTGAGTGAAGATATTCAACGAGAGGTATTGATGTTAATTTGCGTGAATCCCGAAATGAAAAAGCAAATCTTAACTTCTCTTCTCGCAGTTCCTTCTACGCCTCAACTTTCACGAGATGCGATTCGGGAATATTACTCTGCTTCACGCTACGCAAAAAATGCGATTCGTCTTTATAAAGAGATTCTCTCGGCGACAGGAACTGCCTCGGGGTATTTGAATGCACAGAGTATTTTGGAAACGAATGTTTCCCAATCGCTTCCCTTGCTTCTCAGGATAACCGGGTAAGCAAATCGGTAAGCGTAATTTCAGGACGGCGTAACAAGAAGCACTCAAGGCCCGCATTCCGTGCGCCTTCCAAATCGTCCGTTGGATCATCTCCGATGTGTAAGGTGTTTGCCGGTATGCTTTGCATGCGGTCCATGGCGATTTGAAAAATCTCCGGATCGGGTTTATCAATTCCTGTTTCACTCGAAAGAATTACGGTCTCAAAGTAATCGCGCAACTCGGTGTGCTTAAGCACCTCATAAAGACGCCGATCGAAATTCGAGACAATCGCCATACGATATTTTCCGCGCAGCTTTTGCAGCGTTGGGATGACGTCGGGGTAGGGGTGCCAAACGCCCGGTGTCGCGAAGTAAATATAGAGATCGGTAAAGTAGGCAACGAAATCAAACGCCTCGGTGCTGGAACCGCTTTCCTCCAATACTTCCTTTACAAAATTCCGCCACCATTCCCGATCATCTTGCACGCGGGGACCTTGAATGGATTCTCTTGAGGGTTGGCGTTTCCATACCGTTCTAAAGGCCTTATTTATTATTTCAGGATCGAGTGCAATGCCGTGATTACTTGCTATGGTGGCGTAGCTTTTTCCCACGGGATATGTAAGAGATAACAAGGTTCCAGCGGCGTCAAAGAGGAGGGTTTCTATCTTTGGCTTGACCATATTCACACTGTCAGGCATATTGGAAGGTTCCTAGGCATGGCAAGCGGGATAATCTCCCGCTTTTTTATTCCCGGGAACCCATAAAATTTTATGAACGCGGAACTCATAGCAATGCTCGACTACCTCGAGCGTGAAAAAGGCATTAAGCGGGAAACGCTGATCGAAGCGATTTCCGGTGCCTTGCTGACGGCTGGTAAGAAAAGCATCACTGCTGCCAGAGAACTGCGCATCGATATCAATCCGAAAAACGGCGAGATCAAGGCATTTGCCAAATTGATCGTTGCCGATCCTGTTACGAATACGCATGACGAGATCGCGCATGCGAAAGCCAGGGAGATCAAGAAGGATGCGCAAATCGGCGAAGAGCTTGATGTAGAAGTCACTCCAGGAAATTTCGGAAGGATCGCGGCACAAACGGCACGGCAGGCGATGATGCAGCGCATCCGACAGGCTGAGAAAGATCTTATATATACCGAGTTTAAAGATCGGGCTGGTGACATTGTAAATGGAACCGTCCGGCGCTTTGAACGCTCCGATGTCATTGTGGATCTCGGCCGCTTCGAAGCGATCATGCCTGCGCGTGAACGTGTGCAGACTGAAGAGTATAGCGTAGGAGATCGTATCCGCGCTTACGTCGTCGCGGTGGAAAATGGTTCCCGCGGGCCTGAGATCATTCTCTCACGCAGTCATCCTAATTTTGTGCGTCGTCTCTTTGAGATCGAAGTCAGTGAAATCGCTGATCGTACGGTGGAGCTTCGCGCAATCGCGCGTGAAGCAGGTTTTCGCACGAAGGTAGCTGTTCACAGTTCCGATGATAAAGTGGATCCTGTAGGCGCTTGTGTCGGTATCCGTGGCGCTCGTGTTAAGAATATTGTCCGCGAATTAAATAACGAAAAGGTCGACATCATCCGCTGGTGTGACGATCCGAAGGAATTTTCCATGGAGGCCCTTAAGCCTGCCAAAATTAAAGCGATTCATCTTGATGAAGAGCGGAAAATTATTCGCCTTACGGTAGATAAAGATCAGCTCTCTCTTGCTATCGGTAAACGAGGACAGAACGCACGGCTTACGGCAAAGTTGACGGGCTGGGAAATTGATATCCAGGAAGACAAGTCCGTCGAGCAGGCTTTCGAGTCTCAGGTTGAAAAAGCCAGGGCGGAACTCGCTTCTGAATTGGGAATTGACCCTGAACTTGCTCTTAAACTTGTTCGTTGCGGATATAATACTTTCGAAGGTCTCGTCGAAGCCGAAGCTCAGGATATTTCGGATGCGACAGAGATCGAACTGGAAAAGGCACAGGAGATCATCGACCTCGCGAAGCGGCACGAAGCATCCAAGAGCTCTCAACCAGCTTGACTTTGCCGTCATGAAAACCTTTAGACACTTTAAAAATGGCAGCGAAAGTTCCTTCAGCAAAAACCGAAGTCAAAAAAACAGCCGGGCAGAAAAAAACTCCCGCACTGAAGCCTGCGCGCTCTACGAAGCTGCCGCCGATTTCCAAGCATAAGGACGCTGCTCCTGTAGAAGTAGCTCCTGTAGTGGAGAAAGCGCCTCCGAAGCCTGTCGAAACGCTTTCGCTCATCGAGCCGAAGAAGAAAGCCGTTAAAAGGACGACTCCCACCACGGCGAAAAAGCTGCCGACGATTGGTAAAGTCGAAGCGGAGCCCGAGCCAGCGCCTGTGTTAGAAGTTGCTCACGCTGAAACTTCCTCAGATTCCTCTTCAGAGGGCTCCATTGAGGGCGAAAGCGAAGTGCATGTAGACGTGGATAAAAAGATTATCCACATCAAGCCGCCGATCATCGTTAAGGAACTTGCGACTCACCTTGCCCTGAAGCCTTACCAACTCATCAAAGATTTGATGGAGTTGAATGTCTTTGTTTCTATCAATCAACAGATTGAACCGGACGTAGCCTCACGACTTTGTGAAAAGCATGGTTTTATTTTCGAAAAGGAAAAGCGGAAGACGGGTGAGGGCGTTCATAAGGCTGAACCTGTTGTCGCACCGCCGCCAGCGCCAGAAATAAAGAAGCAGGAAGAACTGCACCACCGTGCGCCGATCATTACCTTCATGGGGCATGTAGATCATGGTAAGACCTCCCTCATGGATGCCATCCGCAAGGCTCGTGTGGCTTCCGGTGAAGCGGGTGGAATCACCCAACATATCGGTGCTTACAGCGTAACGCATCAGGGAAAGAATATTACTTTTATCGACACTCCCGGCCACGCGGCATTTACCGCGATGCGCGCTCGTGGAGCGAATGTTACGGATATCGTTGTTATTGTTGTCGCGGCGGATGACGGGCTGATGCCCCAGACCATTGAAGCGATCAATCATGCGAAGGCGGCGAAGGTTACTCTGATGGTTGCCATCAATAAGGTGGATCTTGTGTCGGCTAATATTGACCGTGTCAAAAAACAGCTTCAGGAATTGGAGCTTACGCCTGAAGACTGGGGCGGTGAAACGATTTGTATTCCTGTATCCGCGACAAAGGGAACGGGTATTGACCAGCTTCTCGAGATGATTCACCTGCAAAGTGAAGTGCTTGAATTGAGGGCGAGTTCCACTACGACGCCACGCGCGACTGTTATCGAGGCGCAGCTTGAAGCCGGGCGCGGACCTACTGCCACGGTTATTGTCAAGATGGGCACGCTCAAGATAGGGCAGGCATTTATCTGCGGAAATTTTTACGGCAAGATTAAGACGCTTATCGATGATCGTGGAAAACCGATCAAGGAAGCGTTGCCTGCAACGCCCGTGAAGATTCTTGGTTTTAACGGACTTGTAAATGCGGGTGACGAGCTGGTGGGGATGGACACTGAACGTGCCGCTCGCACTCTGAGCGAAGAGCGGCAGGTTACTCTGCGTAATGAAAAGCTTTCGACTCCACAACGTGCGACGCTTGAAAATCTATTGCAGAATCTTGCGGACAATCAGCGCAAAGGGCTCAAGATTATTCTGAAATCCGATGTGCAGGGATCGCTTGAAGCTTTGACGACCTCCTTGAGAGAAATCGAAAGCCGAAAAATCGATCTCGATATTCTCCATGCAGCAGTCGGACCGGTCAGTGAATCGGATGTGCTTCTTGCCAGTGCTTCGGATGCGATCATCGTCGGATTCAATATCAAGGTCGAAAGCAATGCAGCTGTCGTCGCCCGCCGTGAAGGCGTGCAGATCAAACTTTACAGTATTATTTACGAACTCATCGATCAGATGAAGGAGGCGATGACGGGACTGCTTGATCCCGAGATGCGTGAAACCGTTGTCGGTCACGCGGAAGTTAAGCAGGTCTTTGAATTATCCAAGGGCAAGGTTGCAGGGTGTATGGTTATCGACGGCCGTATTGTGCGCACCGGAAGAGCACGTGTGCTTCGCAAGAAGCAGGCAATGTTTGATGGCGGACTTTCAACATTGAAACGTTTCCAGGATGACGTGAAGGAAGTCCGTGCGGGAGTCGAATGCGGTATCAAACTGGGTGACTATTCGGATTACGAAGTTGGTGACATTATCGAGTGTTATCAATTGGAGAAGTTTGCCCAGCAACTTTGATTGATGCCCTGCGCCTCGCGCACAGGTTCTCATTATGAAACATCGGCTGGAAAGAGTTCGTGAAGTTATTAAGCGTGAATTGGGGATGGCAATCACCCGTACGCTTACCTTTGATGGTGCACTTGTCACCGTCAATGGAGTGGATATCACTCCTGATCTCAAGCAGGCGCATATTTTTATCGGCATTATCGGAAATGACTCACAGAAGAAGCATGTTGTCGAAACGCTCGAAAAAAATCGTTCACTTCTTCAGCAGGAGCTTTCAAAAAGGGTTGTTCTTAAATACACGCCCATTCTCAATTTCAGAGTCGATGACTCTGTCGAGCGCGGGACACGTGTGATCGACCTCATGGATAATCTCGGACTTTCTCATAAAAACCCGGAAGACGTTTATCAAAACCCGGAGGAAGAAAACGAAGATGAGCGCTGATGCGACATTCGACGATATTGCATCCAAAATTCAGGACGCAAAATCTATTCTTGTAGCAAGTCATCTGCGTCCAGATGGTGATGCCTATGGCTCTACGATTGCGATGGCGCTGTGGCTTAAAGATTTGGGAAAAAATGTCACGGCGTGGAATGAAGATGGGATGTTGCAGAATTTTTCCTATCTTCCCGGCCATGAGTTGATTTTGCGCTCGAGCGAACAAGTTGCCAGTTTTGATCTGGTCATTGCACTTGATACTTCCACACGCGAGCGTCTTGGTAAGTCTCTGCTTGCTTCCGCCAGTGCTCCGGCTTGGGTGAACATGGATCATCACATCAGTAATGAACGCTATGGCACCATGAATTATATTGATGCCAGCTCTCCTGCTACGGGGCAAATCGTCTATGATTTCCTGTCCCACGTAAAAGCGAAGATTACGCCTGAAATTGCCACGAACCTTTTTGCCGCGATTTCTACGGATACAGGATCTTTTCAATACCCATCCACAACAGCCCGGACATTTGAGGTTGGTGCACGTCTTGTGCATTGCGGAGTGAATGTCGGGGAGTTATCCAGGCAAATTTACGAGAGTTACCCACGCCGACGTCTTGAACTTTTGCGGGAACTCTTGAATACGGCAAAATTTTCCCCTGACGGTCGTATTGCGACTTTTTCGCTTACTGCGGAGGTTGCGAAGAGACTTGCAGTTTTACCGGAGGATAATGAAGGCCTGATCGATCACATTCGGGCTGTCGAAGGCGTAATCGGCGCTGTATTTTTCGAGGAACTGCCCGGTGAAGGCAAAGTGCGTGTGAGTATGCGCTCGAAAGATCCACGTTTGGATGTTTGCAAGGCTTGTCAGTATTTTGGTGGTGGTGGTCATTCTCTCGCTGCAGGAGCACGGGTGAAAGGAGCGCTTTCCGAGGTGGAGCAGCGCGTAACAGAATATCTTTGTAATGAAGCAGGAAAACTTGATTGATGGCGTTCTCGTAGTGGACAAGGCCCCTGGTATGACGTCGCACGACGTCGTGGCCATTGTGCGCAGATCACTAGGGACAAAAAAGGTGGGTCATTGCGGTACGCTTGATCCTCTTGCAACGGGACTTCTTCTCGTAGTGCTGGGACGTGGCACGAAAATCCAGGATTTGCTCATGAGCGAAGATAAGGAATACGAGGGCATCATCGAACTCGGGAAGGAAACAGATTCACAGGATTCCGATGGGAAGGTCACGGTAGAGCGTGAAGTGCCTGCTTTGTCTCCCGAACAAATTAGCGCAGCCTTTGAGAAGTTCGCTGGAGATTTTTATCAAATCCCGCCGATGGTTTCCGCCATCAAAAAAGAAGGGGTGCCTTTGTATAAACTCGCCCGACAGGGAAAAGTCGTTGAGCGCGAACCCCGCTTTGTTCATGTATATGGCCATGAAATCGGGGAAGTGAATCTTCCTGAAATCACCTTTCGGGTTGTTTGCAGTAAAGGGTTTTATGTCCGCACTTATGCTCATGATATCGGGCTGGAGTTGGGATGTGGTGGTCACCTGAAGCAACTGCGCCGGACAAAATCAGGGAAATTTACGCTCGATCGTGCGGTAACGGTCGAGGAATTAAAAACTCTTCCTCAAGAGGAAATTATTTCGCGTGTAATTTCCCTGCCGGAGGTTTCCCGCTTTCGAGGCGCGTGAACCCTACGATCCTGCATCATATTTCTGATCTGTCTGTCATTACGGACAGCGTGGTGCTTGCAATCGGTGTTTTTGATGGGGTTCATCTCGGACACCAGGCGTTGATCCGTCAGGGACAGGAAGATGCGGCGCTATTAAATGCCCGCCTGGTCGTGCTGACTTTTGATCCGCATCCGCTGAAGGTTTTACGTCCGGAAACAGCGCCTCGTTTATTGACTGCTACGGAACATAAGATTCGACTTCTCGCGCTTGAGGGAGTGGATACCGTTCTGCTTCTGCCATTCGATAAGGAGTTTGCCGCGCAGCCTCCGGAGGTTTTTATTCAAAAGCTCACAAAAGCCTGCCGTCTTGTAAGGATATGCGTTGGCCATGAATGGTCTTTTGGAAAGAATCGCGCGGGGAATATCGATATGTTGAAAACCATCGGAAGCGCTTCCGGTTTCGATGTGGTTTCGATTCCCCCCATAATTATTGATAGCGAACCTGCCAGCAGCACCCGAATCCGCAAGGCTATTGCCAGTGGCGACTTCGCACTCGCGAAACGTTGCCTCGGGAGAGATTACGCGATTTTAGGAACCGTTATTCACGGGCATCATCTTGGCACGAAACTTGGTTTTCCCACGGCCAATCTTTCCGCGCATAGTGAACAGTTTCCTCCGAATGGAGTTTATGCCGTCAAAGTTTCCATTGATCGGGAATGGTTTGTGGGCGTGGCAAATATCGGCTTCCGCCCCACGGTCGAAGACGAAGTTCCCGAGCGTACCCTCGAAGTTCATCTCTTTGATTTTACAAAGGATATTTACGGTTTGGATATTGAGTTACGCTTTGTGCAATATCTGCGACCCGAAGAAAAATTTGATGGAGTAGAGGCGCTGAAGACACAAATTCAGAAGGATATCGAAGAAGCGAAAAAGATTTTTGCACTAAGCCTTCAGTAATCCCTGACGCATCGCTTCTACAGGCGCTGAGCGATTAAACCAGATTTCAAAGGCGAGAGCGCCTTGCCATAGCAGCATTGAAAGTCCATTTGCCGCGCGAGCGCCACAGGCTTCTGCATCTTCAACGAGAGGGGATTTCCCCGTTGCATATACGGTATCGTAAATCAAAAGATTTGCGGTGATCAGTCCTGGTAGCAAAGACGGATCCGTCCGCTGCATCCCAATCGAAGTAGCATTAATCAGTAAATCAACCTGAGCGATCTGGTTCCGGAGAAGATTTTGTTCCCACGGAATCGCCAGGATGCGCTCGCCGGGGCCAATTAATCTGTCACTGCGAAAATAACTTTCCAGTTCCGTGGAGATCGTCTTCGCTTTTTCATACGTGCGATTTACGAGTACAAGCCGCTCGCAATTTTCCAATGCGCATTGCACCGCTATAGCGCGTCCCGCTCCACCTCCTGCGCCAATAATCATCACACGTAAGTCACGAAGATCTACCGCGAACTCTTCGCGGATTGCGCGCACGAGAGCAGGACCATCTGTATTATAACCGGCAAGCTTCTGCCCTTCCACGACGATAGTATTAACCGCGCCTATTTTACGCGCATGGTCATCAACTCTGTCCACAGTGTTTAATGCCGTAATCTTATGCGGAATGGTGACATTCGCTCCTAAAAATCCTGCACGCGGTAATGCACGTAGCGCCTCGGGAAACTCTTCTGCTGTAGCGTGAACCCGTACATACTGTGCGTTAATGCTAGCAGCCTTGAGCGCCGTATTCTGCATCTGTGGCGAACGCGAATGCGCAATAGGATCTCCGAAAACGCAAAGCTTTGCAGGAGGCTGCAAGGCAGGAAACGCCCCGCCGCCATCAATCAGATTTTGCGCTGAAAAAACCTCACTCATGCCACGGCACCAAATTGCTTTATCGTCTTTTCCATTCTCGCAAGAACGCGATTCTTACCAAGAACCTCCAGCATATGATAGAGACTCGGTCCAACGGAACGGCCACTCGCAGCGACGCGCGTCGGATGAATCAACTCTCCGGTTTTAGCGCCTCGTGCCACCGCTGTTTCTTTAAGCTTTGCTTCGATGGTGGCCGCATCCCATGCGGATACGCTGCCAAATGCCTCCTGTAATGCCGCCAGATGCTCAAGAGCACCCGGCTTCCGAAGATTCTTTTCCACGCTCGCTTCGTCATACGCAAAATCCTCCGTGAAGAAATAGGAAATCCACTCCGGCACATCGCGGAATAATTTGATCTTTTCCTTCACGATTGTCAGCACGGGTAGCAACTGCTCGCGTGATCCAAATTGAATACCTGCCTTTTCAATGAATGGAATGGAAAGATCTGCAAAGCGGTCCATCTCCATCGTGTGGATGTACTGACCATTGATCCAAAAACATTTATCGAGATCGAAGGCCGCATTGCGTCGGTTAATTTTTTCGAGATCGAAAAGAGAAACGACTTCATCAATGCCAATCACTTCGCGATTATCTTTTGGCGACCAACCCAACAGGCAAAGATAGTTCCGTACTGCCTCGGGGGAGTAGCCCTGTTCGATATAGGTGCTAATGCTTGCGCCATCATCACGCTTGCTCATCTTGCTTCCGTCACGGTTCAGGATGAGTGGGATGTGTGCAAAATTCGGCGGCTCAAATCCCAGCGCATTGTATAGTTCGATATGTTTCGGCGTATTGGAAAGGTGATCTTCACCACGAAGTACATGGGTGATTTTCATTTCGATATCGTCCACCACATTTACGAAATGAAATATCCATGAGCCATCGGGACGCCGGATGGTCATGTCGGGTTCCATGGCGCGATCGAAAGTAATCGTGCCGCAAACCATATCGCGAACCGTTACCGGTTGGCGAGGGGAGCGGTAGCGGATGCTTCCTTCATCTTCGTAGACGACGCCTTTGTCCTGAAGCGTTTTGAGATGCTTCTCATAAAGGTCATTTCGCTGGCTTTGAAAATAAGGGCCGTAATTACCACCCATCTGCGGGCCTTCATTCCAGTCCAGGCCGAGCCAGCGCAGGCCGTCATAGATCACTTGCACGGCTTCTTCGGTATTACGCTTCTGGTCGGTATCCTCAATGCGGAGCACAAGCGTGCCACCCATTTTTTTGGTGAATATCCAGTTAAAGAGTGCTGTCCTCGCTCCACCTACGTGTAGGTATCCGGTCGGTGAAGGGGCAAATCGTGTTCTGACTTCTGACATCCCTCCAGAAGAATGAAATTGGCGGCGAAACTCAAGCTTCTCGTCACCCTGAATTCGTATTTGCTTCGCCAAAAGAGAAGGATACGATTGAGAATATGAGTCTTTCCCAACAAATCGATGCCGATATCAAGGATGCCATGCGCGCCAGGGATGCCGTAAAGCTCGGAGTCCTTCGCATGCTGAAATCTTCGGTCAAATACGCGGCCATTGAAAAACTCGGGGCTGATGGCGTGCTGGATGACGAATCTGTCGTTCCTGTGATTCGCAAACAAATCAAGCAACGCGAGGACGCCATCGCCGGTTTTGAGAAGGGCGGACGGCCCGATCTGGTGCAAAAAGAACAAGCTGAGATGCTTGTTCTTCAAGCGTATCTTCCCGCCGCTTTGAGTGCTGAAGAGGTTACCGCAATTGTAAAAGATGCGATCGCTGAAGCGGGTGCCACTTCGAAGGCTCAGATGGGCGTTGTCATGAAAATTGTACAGGCAAAGATTGCCGGACGCGCGGACGGAAAAACCGTTAGCACCGAAGTCCAGAAACAACTTCCTTAGTTATCTATGTCTCTTCCCTCGGTGTGTGCGGTGATTGTGGCAGCTGGCTCTAGCAGTCGTATGGGTTTTGATAAACTCACCGCGCCGCTCGCCGGAAAGCCATTGCTTGCACATACGCTTGCGGCATTCCAGGACTGTGCGGAAATAGAAAGTATTATTCTCGTCTGTGCGGCAGAAAGAATTGGCGAGTTTGAGTCACTTGCTAAGGGTCATAATATAGGGAAACTCGAAAGAGTAGTTTCCGGAGGCAAAGAGCGTCACCATTCTGTCTGGAATGGCTTGCAGGCTCTTACGCCACGTCAGGAGCTTACCGCGGTTCACGACGCGGGGCGTCCACTAGTTACGTCTGCGCAGATCCGACTGTGTATTGAAGCGGCCGCGGTTCATGGTGCTGCGTCCCTTGCTGAAGCTGCTACGGATACCCTCCAACGGGCGGACGCGTTTCATCGGATCGTGGAAAATATTGAGCGCACTCGACTTTGGAGAATGCAGACTCCGCAGATCTTTCGCCGTGAAATTCTCCTTGATGCCTATAAAGAAATTCTAGCTGAGGATAGCCTCGTCACGGATGAAACTTCCGCCGTCCAGGCTTCAGGACATGAGGTTTATATCGTCGAAAATCGTGACTGGAATATCAAAGTCACTACACCTCGAGATTTACCCATTGCGGAGTTTATTCTCAAATCCCGCCGTTCTTCCTAAGATGCACCTGTTCCCGTTGGTTCCGCTTGAATATTAAGCAGGGAACGCCGAAGGTGACACATCTCCACCATGCAAACACAGCTATCCCGACTCGATAATGGCATCCGCGTTGCCACCTGCGAAATGCCTCACGCTCAAACGGTGACAGTGGGGATCTGGGCTGCTGTGGGAGGACGCTATGAACCGGCGCATCGTTCCGGGATCGCGCATTTCATCGAGCACCTTCTTTTTAAAGGAACAAAGAAGCGCAGTGCCCGACAGATCAGTCAGGCGGTGGAAGGCATTGGCGGGTATTTGAATGCCTTCACGAGTGAAGAATCCACCTGCTATCTGGCTTCCAGCGCGGCGGAGCATTTTCCGCGTGTTTTCTCGGTTCTTGCGGACATGTATCTGGAGCCTCGTTTCGCCCCGGCGGATATTGAGCGGGAACGCGGCGTGATCGGGGAGGAGATACTCATGTATCGCGATGACCCTTCGCAATACGTGCACGAGTTGCTTTCCGATGTTTACTGGCCGGATCATCCTCTTGGTCGTCAGCTTACCGGATCGGTAAAAACTATCGAAGGCATGCATCGGAAAGATTTTCTCGACTTTCGATCGCAGCATTATCATGGGGGTAACACGGTCATTACGGCAGCGGGGAAAGTTTCTCATGAAAAACTGGTGGAGACCGTCGATAAACTTTTCCGATCTCTTAAACGAAAGCCCAAAAGCAAATTTCTACCTGCTCCCGCGCCACGACGCTCGGTAAAAGTCAAAACGGCTTTCCGGGATATCGAGCAAACCAATGCCGCCTTTGCTCTTCCGGCTTTCAGTATTTATGATTCGCGCCGCTATGCGCTCAATCTTTTGAATATCATTTTAGGCGGCAACATGAGCTCGCGTCTTTTTCAGGAGATTCGGGAAAAACGCGGGTATTGTTACTCAATCAGTTCCCACGCATCGCTGTTTCACGATACGGGAACATTTGGAATCACGGCTGGGCTTGATCGTAAAAATCTTGAGAAATCCATTCAGTTGATTCTGCGTGAATTTGAACGTCTTCGCGAACGGCCCGTGGGCCCGAGTGAACTTCGGCGCGCGAAAGATTACGCCATCGGCAGCAGTCGTATGTCACTTGAGCGGACATCTTCACAAAATTCCCGACTCGGCTATTCCATTCTTACGCATGACCGTCTCGTTGACTCCGAAAGCATCCATGAGAAGCTTCGTGCTGTCACCGCAGAGGAAATACAAAAGGTGGCGCAGACGATTCTTCGTCCTGATCGCCTTACGCTTGCTGTCGTAGGACCTGTTAAGGATGAAGACGCAGTTCGTCAGCTGTTGCTGAAGAATATAGCGTAGATCGGATTAACTCGATTACAGAGCTTTAAGCTTTAGGAATGCCGGTAAGTCTTACAGGCAGCGGGCCAACCCATCCCCAGATAGATTGCTCGTTCGGCATCAAAGGCTCCTGCAAGTAAGCGTGCTGATCATTGCTGATTTTTTGATAAGTTTTAAACTCCTTCGGTCCACCGATATACACGCAATTTTTACGAGGGTCGGCATAGACATAGTAAACGACATCTTTTTTGGTCGCTTTAAAGTGTATCTTGTAAGGGGAAGTTGATTTGAGAAGCGCCTGTCTTGCTGGCGTATTTGCGGGCTGCATTTTGAAGCCAGCGGCAACAAGGCGTTGTTCCTTATTCGCGGAGTTGGCTTCATGTACGGTGCTTTCACAACCGGTTAATAGAGAAAATGCGACGAGTAGGGTGAGAACAAATGCTTTCATGATTTTATGAAGTTTCTTTATTAGAAGAATCAATGCTAGCGAAAATGCCGCTGCACGTCATGTTAATTTTTATTGGCTGCGGCCTGAGAGGAATTGGTTCCCATGGAAAGCGTCAGAGAGGCGACGGCGGTAAGGTAATCGGCATCCGCATTTGCCCGTTCATACCGGGCGGTAGCAAGGTCATTCTGAGCCGTGACAAATTCCGTGATCGTTGCCAGGCCTGCATTGTAGGAAGCCTCGGTCGCGTTGAATGCCTCCTGAGAGGAGGCCAGAAGAGAAATCGCAAAATCCACACGGCGTTTCGCGGTAGTCATATCATAATAGGAGGTCCAGACATCGAGAATGGTATTCAGGCGTTCGACTTCGATTTCGGCCCGTGAGCCTTCCTCTTCGGCCAATCGTCGTTTGACGCGTTGCACACGTTCAAATCCGTCAAATAAATCCCAGTCTACCACTGCAAAGGCTCCAAAACCATTGCGGTTTTCCGAATAGGTGCCGCTCGTTTGGCCATCATGGCCGTGGTAGGAAAAGGTATCGTTCTCATAGCTGCCCTGAAGACGAACTTGCGGGAGAAAGTCTGCTTTTGCCCGACGTGTGGCAGCTTCACGCGCGCGTAAATCGGCAATACGGCTGGCGAGATCGGGGCGATTCTTTAATCCGGAATCGATGAGGGTATCGAGTTTTTCCTGCAAACCGGTATAGGAGGAAGGGATGGTGAGAGGGAGGACAGTGAGCGGGGCATTTGCCTCGATGCCTGCGGCGGTACGAAGCTGGCCGAGGGTTGTCTTGACGTTGCGCAAGGCCATCTCGCTATCAAGCTGAGCTTGTGTGAGAACCTTTGTGGAGAAAAGAACCTCCGGTTGTGTCGCAAGTCCCGACTTCATCCGTTCCGAGACCATTGCAACGATAGTGCGGGCAAGCTCCAGATTTGCCGCTGCGGCCTTTTCCTGAGAAAGCGCCGCATTGTGGTGATAATAGGCTCTTTGGATGGCGAAGACTGTGCGCTGCATTTGCCGGTCATAGGTAAGATTTGCCGCGTCAAGAGCGTGAAGGGTGCGTTCCAAATCCGCATTGCGGCGCCCAAAATCGACCAGGAGATATTCGAGCGCGATGACGGGAACGACTTGAACGCGTTGATAATTATTCGGCCCATTTGCAGCCATGGTGTAGCCCTGATCCGCCCCGCCTATGACGTGCACGGTGGCCTTGGGGTAGTAGGGGGCGCGGGCCTCGCCTGTCGCTGCGGCAGCGGCCACGGCATTTTGCCATGCGGCGCGAGTGTAGGGATTATTTGCCAGCCCCAGGTCGATAAGTTTGGCCAGGTCGTAAGTCTTACCGGGCTGAAACTTCGTCACTTCCGTTTTTAACACGGGCAGGGGCTTTTCCTGACGATGCACATCCTTTTGTTTTTCCGCAGAAAAAGAGGAACTCAGTGCACAGAAAGAGAGGGCCACAATTCGACTGAATTGAATTGTGAATCGGGGGATGATTATTTTACGCTTCCACATGGCATGGTCTAAAAAAGCACTGATAGCTCTTTGGGCGCTCAGTATGGCTGGATGTGATCCACAATTCAATATCAGTGGTGCATACTTTCCAGCATGGCTCGCCTGCGTGTTTGCGGGGTTGATTGGCACATGGCTTCTTCATCTGGCCTTTGTGCGCAAGGGCATAGCCAGTCATATTCGGCCCGCAGGTTTTATTTATCTTTGTATTTTCATCGCGATAGCCTGTGCGCTGTGGCTTTTATTTTTTTCCGTATGAGTGACGATATTCCCCCGACCCAGCATTCGAAGCCGTTTACAGGCTTTGTTATCTCGCTTGTAGCTGTTCTGGCGGCAATTTTCCTGCCCCTGGCGGTTTACAGAAATCTCCATGTAAATCCCCGCACTGATGACGCCCAAATCCGTGCCAATGTTGTCGGAGTGGCGGCTCAGGTGAGTGGAGCCATCGTAGGTCTGCCTGTGGTGGATAATCAAATTGTGCATCGAGGCGATTTACTAATGGAACTCGATCCTCGGCCTTTTGCCGCAGAGGTTGAAAAAGCAAAGGCACAGTTGGAGCTGACGAATCTGGAGATCCTGGCGGATAAGGACAAAATAGCTTCCAGCGAAGCGACGCTGAAAGAACGTGAAGCGCGGGCGATTTATGCAGACTCCTATGCCCAGCGCGTGTCTGCACTTCTCGAAAAGCGCTATGTGACCCCTGATAAAGTGGAACTGGCAAAGACGGATGCGGAAGCGGCGAAGTCACTTGTCGAGGCGGCTCGCGCCACTCTTGCGCAAGCGCGGAATCTGGTAGGGGAAAAGGATGGGGTGAATGTGCGTCGTGAAGCGGCCGAGGCAATGCTGAGAGACGCGAATTTAAAACTTAGCTACTGCAAGGTATATGCGCCTTGTGACGGATACATTACGAATCTTCAAATTACACCCGGAGCGTACGCGAAGGCAGGGGAGCAAATTTTTTCACTCGTTGATCGGAAAATCTGGTTTGTATTGGCAAACTTCCGGGAGACTGATGTGCAGTTCATTCGCCCGGGAATGCCAGCGGATGTTTTCTTGCTCGCACAATCCGGTCGGAAATTGAAAGGCATCGTTCAGGGAGTTTCGAAAGCGATATATCCCATAACGGGATCATCCACGGGTTTGGCGGGCGGGGAAGGGGTTCTTTCGCGCGTGCAGCCTACGATTGACTTCATTCTGCTCGCGCAACGCTATCCGGTAAGAATTATTTTGGATGAGCCGGAGGGATCCGACTTTCGCATGGCGGGCACGGCTATGGTAGTCGTCCATACCAAACGAGGAACAGAAGCGGGTGAGGCCGTGATAAAAAAACTTCAGGCCAAGGAGCTCAAACCTTACGAAGCTCCTGTCCATGAGTGAGGGGTGGCGCATTGGCGGTCGATATGCTGCGGCAGCTACTTCGGCTGCATTGGTTACGGCTACCTTCCATGTGCCGCAACCTTTTCTCGGCGTGCTGGTGGCTTTCCTGCTGGTGAGCGCGAAGTCATTGCCGCATGAGAGAATTTTTCTTCGACTCGTTGGGGCAGTTATTGGGATTGTAACGGGCGTTCTCCTGCTTGTGACATTTCCACAGCAGCCATGGCTGCTGCTGCCGATCTTTGCGGTTATCGTTGCCGCAGGGTTGTATTATTCCTCGCTGACCAAAGACGACTCCGTGGTGCTTTCGACATTGGTCGCTTTAGTGGCTGGCGTACCCACGACAATTTTGAGTCCCAATCTCGCAGTCTTCGGCGCCTTAACACACGGGATCAATGTAATAATCGGCATCCTGTGTGCGGCGTTCGCGTTTCTTCTGTTTCCCGCGAAGGAAGTATTTTCAAAAGATACGATTGAGATCTATTCATTTTCGAGAGCGTTATCGGTGGGTATTACCGTCGTGCTTGGCATGGTTTTTGCGGCAATTTTTCTTCCGACGGGTGCGGCAATCCTGGTGATCGCCTCGGCAATAATGGCTTTTCGACTTTTTGAATCCTCCGTACCGTCTTTTATTACGCAGAAAATGATGGGCGCGGTAGTGGGTGTGATCTTGGCGATCTTATTCAATATTATCATTGTCGGAGCGGCAGATAACATCACGCTCTTCCTGATTATTTTAGGATTATTCTTTGTGGCTGCCGGGTGGGTAGGACACTGGAAACCCGGTATTTGCCCATGTCTGCTTCAAGGTACCGCGATGTTTGCAGTAGCCGCACCGTGTCTACCAGAGCCACAGACCAGCTTTGTGGCGATGATGGGGCGCGTGGAGGATGTTATCGTAGGCTGCGTGGCGGGAATCATTGTTTATAAATTCCACGTATGGACAGAGCATTGGAAAAGCATTTCTGCCCCTGAGTATTCCAAACCCGCCTCAAAGTAAGACGTTTTATTTTGTGTCAAAGACGTGGATGGAATTCCACTTTCCCTGTGGAGGATTCTCAATCAGATCGCGACAGCGTAATGTCAGTATAGCACTGGGATGATCATTGGTATTTTTTTCAAAAATCCGAAGCGCACTTTCAAATTCTCCAGCGTGATAAAGCTGGAATGCCTCTTCGTAATTTTGAGTAGCCGCCGTTTTCTGATACTGGAATTTTTCACCAAGGAGCTCGTAAATCGTAATGCCATGCGTCTTTCCTTTTACGGAAACACAATCCAGCAGACGGAATTCAAACAGCTCCTTTGTTTCGGAGTAAATGGTTTCACTCGCGATAACCGTGGTGCCGTAATATTTGTTTAAACCTTCCAATCGGGATGCGAGATTAACCCCATCGCCAATTGCCGTGTAATTGAAACGGGATGGTGAGCCGAAGTGACCGACTGAAACCGTACAGCGATGCAAGCCGAAGCGTGTTTCAAAGGGAGCTATTCCCTCCCAGTATGAGGACTGATAAAGTTTTTCCAATGCATCGAGACATTTCAGGGCTGTGCGGCAGGCAAGCGTCGCGTGATTGTCAATGGCTTCGGGCGCATTCCAAAAAGTCATCACCGCGTCACCAATATATTTGTCGATCGTGCCATGCTCACCTTCGATGATATTGG
This sequence comes from Chthoniobacterales bacterium, assembly GCA_039935735.1. GTDB lineage: Bacteria > Verrucomicrobiota > Verrucomicrobiia > Chthoniobacterales > JBDTJR01 > JBDTJR01. Next base: position 26,741 of record JBDTJR010000111.1, read on the forward strand.
CCATTACTTCCAGATAGCGTCCGAGAACATCGGCCAAACGATCTGCGGATGTTTCTTCGGAGAATTTCGTGAAATCTTTGATGTCGGTAAAAAGTAGCGAAAGCTCCGTGGTTGTTCCTCCCAGCTCGGGCTCTTTGTCAGAGCAGTATAACCGGCGAACGAGATCGATAGGTACATATTTTCCCATCGCTCGAACGGCTCTTTTCGCTCTCTCTAAGCCCGCGAGCACTTCATTAATATCATGCAATCGGGATGTAGCGTTTGATGCCGAAAACTCAAATTCATTCATCCGCGTGGTTTCGCGAAGGATGAGAGAGTGAGCTCTGTTTATTCCCCGCAACGTCAGACCAAAGATGATGAGAATGATTCCCATCATGCTCACAGATAAGATAATGATTTCTTCGCGGATTTTAAGAAGATTGCCGAGGTAATACCCGCGAGGAGCGACGATTCCGATAATCCAATTCTTAGTTTTTAATTCGGACAAGGCTAAAAAAGTGCAGAGGTAGATACTCCCTCCCGATCGAAAATGAGTTGCTGCGACAGGGTTTTCACTATCCACGGTTTTTAATACGGGCTGTGCTAGAGCCTCGATAACGGCGGGTGGCGAATTTTTACTACTTACACGTAGGTCGTCATCGACTTCTTCCACAGGTTGGTTTTTATCCACCTCCGTAATCAGCCGTCCCTTACTGTCACACAGGAAAATGAAATGTGAGGCATTGGTAAAACTCTCCATCGTGCTGTCGAGTTCGCCTTTCGCTAGTCCGACACGTAAAACTCCGGCAAATTTACCCTGCGAATTATTGATGCTCTTTTGCACGCTGACCTCAACATGCCGCTTTGCTGGAGGCAGAGCTTTATCTGCCTGCGACCAGTAAAGATCGGACCATAGTAGGCTCCCCTTAAAATCCTTGCTCGCGGGGGTTTGAAAGGTGAGATGGTCTGTCGGGTCGGTTGCCGGTATTTCCTTCGTAGTTTTGGTTTTTGCGTAATTGACGTCCCCGATCTCCTCGAGTTCAGAGGTGAACGTTTTTCCATTGAACCACGTTCTCCGGCTCATGAAGAGCGCATGGCTGGTATTGGATTTTTTATCTAAAATACGATTGATCGTAATTTGTCCACGGGACGCCGGAACGAGCTGAATATCACCATCACTATTAAAGCCTGTACTGTCCCCGTAGGTAAAACTTGCTTCTGAGATATGGTTGTTTGCGAGTAACAGGGATAATAGGCCGGTCTGAATGGATTTTGCATCTTTTGGATTAACGATGCCGTATTGCATATCCTGTTCGAAATACAGGACGGCGTTTGGGGCTTCATTAAGATAATTTGTAACTCTCTGGGCGACTTCTTTTGCAATGACTTGCCGAAAACGTTCCGCGCTTTGTAAGATCGTGCGCTGAGACCCGGCGAAAACGAGAATGAAAAGTAATGTCAGACTTACGGTCAGCCCGATAAAACTCCACAAGAAGATTCGCCTCAGGGTGGGTTGCATTAAGGAGTAGTGAATCTCCGAATTGCACAGAAGAAAAGCCGATTAATATTTCCTCGCTTGTTTATCCTGTAGGAAACGGTAATGACTGAGGCTTCAGACAGGAGTCTGCTTCGGATTTGAAACGGCCTTTAAAATTCGTTTGGATCGCTCTGATAGTCATATTCATGCAGGAAGTCTATGACGTATCCGCTCGCACTATTTCGGTGAAGTCTGAGGACTGTGATCTCATGGCGAGCATTGCCGAGGAAGGGCCTCGTCATAGTTGGGCATCTTATATTACCGGCCATAATATCGCTCGGAATGATATCCTTAATATGATTCCGGCTCATCGGTTTCTTATTCGTTATCCATTGGACAAAATTCCACCGGGTCAACGCATCACCAATGCGGAGTGGAGTTTTCTTGTCGGTTCGGTAACGACAAATTCACGACTCTTTGTATGGCGTCTTCTTGTGGACTGGGGACCGGGGGTGAATTATTTCTATCGGAGACTCCGTCCTACGCCAATTTTATGGAGTGTTCCAGGAGCACAGGGAAGTGCAACAGATCGTGCAATGCGGCCTACTGCGATTGTAACCATCCAGCAGCAAGGGGAGCAAACGGTCAATGTTACGGAGGATGTGGAACTCTGATATACGGGAAATGCTCCTAATTATGGATGGCTTCTCTCCATGGAAGACGCCACGAGTTACTTCCGTGCTCCTTCACCTCAGAATACAAAAAAGGTACACTGGGAGCTTAGGATTACTTACGAACCGCAGTAACTTAAGTGAATGACTGATATCTGCGTTGACAGGTTCGTAGGGATAATGTTCGTGTAAAGAATGACAAAAACAATAGCCATGGGTGTGATTAGTGCGGTGACTGCTGCGACGGCTATGGCCGGTTCCTTAAAGGATATCCCGTTTAAAACTATGGATGGGAAAGACACTTCGCTGAACGACTATAAAGGAAAAGTCGTCATGCTTGTGAATGTGGCTTCCAAGTGCGGAAACACGCCGCAATATGCGGGCCTTGAAAAACTTTACAAGGAATATGCCGATAAGAATTTCGTGATTCTGGGATTCCCCTGTAATGATTTCGGCGCTCAGGAGCCGGGGTCGAATGCGGAGATCAGGCAGTTTTGCAGCGCTACCTATCAGGTAACTTTCCCGCTCATGGATAAAGTTCATGTAAAGGGTGCAGAGCAGTCGCCACTTTACAATGCATTGACAGGGGCCACAGCAAAGTTTCCCGGCGACGTTAAGTGGAATTTCGGAAAATTCCTTGTCGATAAGAATGGAGAAGTGGTTGCCCGTTTTGAACCCGATGTTCAGCCTAATGATCCTCAGCTTGTCTCGGCAGTTAATGCCGCATTGAAATAAGCTCGGTCTTTTAGTTTTTCGTTTTTGAATAGAGAGGGTAACCGGTAATACGGATATCCTCTCTAATTTTTTTATAGCAAACGTTTTCCAGTTTTATCGCGTCCACAGGACTTTTTGCTCCGTGTCCTCCCACTGCGGGTGTTGTCCCTCCTAATAAAATAGGAGCGATATAAATCTGCACTTTTTGCACGAGCTTATTATCAAAGGCCTGTCCGAGAATTTCTCCACCGCCTTCGATCAGGATGCTTGCGACTCCCTGAGCGCCGAGGGATTTAATAACACTGCGCAAAGATTGGTTTTTAAAAATCAGCGTGTTTTCACGGAATCGATCCGTGAATACTTTTGCGCCGCGCGGTAGTTCTCCACTTCTTGTTAAAATGATGCGGAGCGGCTGCTTTGCACCTGCAATGCCACGCACGGTCAATGAGGGATCATCCGCACGTAATGTCTCTGCCCCGATAAGAATGGCATCCACCTCTGCGCGAAGTCGCATCGCATCTTTGCGGGAAGCGACACTTGTAATAGCGGGCGGTGAATCAGGGGCGGTCGAGATGCGCCCGTCGAGCGACATTCCCGCTTTCGCAATCACAAAAGGGATGCCGGTTTTTATCCAGTGATTCCAGGCTTCATTTAATGCGGTACATTCTTTTTCCAGTACGCCGGAAGTGACCTGAATGCCTGCTGATTCAAGAATGCGTCTCGCCCGCCCTGCGTGTTTAGGATTCGGGTCGGTCGCACCCCAGACCACATGACGTATGCCGAAGGCAAGAATGGCTTTTGTGCAGGGTGGGGTTTTCCCCTGCGTCGAGCAGGGTTCCAGGGTTACATAGAGTGTCGAACCTCGGGCCGCGTTTTTTTTTGTCAGCTTATTGAGGGCGTCGATTTCCGCATGGGGTTGCCCCGCTTTTTCATGAAATCCTCGCGCCAGTATGCGCCCGTTTTTGACAATAACTGCACCGACTGCGGGATTCGGGCTGGTCTTTCCGAGCCCCTTCGCCGCTTCGCGTAATGCAATGCGCATGGGTTTTTCATGGATGGAATGCTTGCTCATGGAGACAGTTCAGGAAATGATACCTCATCCATGCAGCTCTCGGCACGTGATAAAGAAGCTCTTTTTAACGAACTGTCGGTAAGACTTCGCTCCGGCATGCCATTCCGTGAATCGCTGGAGCAGATTGCGGTGCATTCCTCTCGCCTTCGCTCAATCATTGGAGAGATGCTTCGCGCTGGGCAGGCTCCGGAGGAATGCTTTAATGCTGTCGCAACCCGTTTTGATGAGATCGATCTGGATATCATTGTGGCGGGAGTGCATTCCGGGGGGCTTGACCGGACGTTTGCCGAACTGGCGGAATATTACGCTTACCTTCTAAAAAGTAAAAACCGGTTCATAGGTGGTCTCTACTATCCGGTTTTCATATTCCATTTCGGGATACTGGTGCTGAACCTGAATACATTGGTGGTCGGGCCGGGGTTGGGGGAGTATCTCCGGCAGGTTATATCCGCGCTTGTCGTTTTTTATCTCCTCTTTATTGGTGCCTTCGTCATTCTCCGCTTCTTTTTTGCCATAGTTCGAAGCAATGCCACCCTTCAGCGGCGCGTCCGCCATATCCCGATTCTTGGCTCGCTGCCTTATCAGTTGGCACTTTGGAGGTTTAGTTTGGTAACCAGCTTGCTTGCGGGGGCGGGGATCGGAATTTACAAAGCGTTGGAAATGGCTTCGGGAGCTTGTAAAAATTCCTTGATCCAGACCTCCATTGCGGAGGTCATTGTCCAGAACCGGACAGGGGTTAATTTGAGCCAGGCCTTTGCAAATACCCATGCTTTTCCGGAGATTATCGTCCGCCATGTTTCTCTGGCTGAATCCACAGGTCGTGTTCAACTTGAACTCAATAATGCCGCCAAAGTCATGCAGGGGAACTTTCAAAATCTCCTCAATTTGCTTTCCCGTTTATTGCCCAAGCTCATCTATCTGCTGATCCTGGCTTTCATGGTGGTAAAGGCTTTCCAACTGATCTCCCAGACTACTGCCGCAATGAATTCTGTCCTCCCTCCGGAGTGACATTTTGGCTCTTTTTTGGGCCTATCTGTGGCACATAAAATAGAGTCATTCAGACTCTATTGGGGTATTTTTATAAATTACTATATCTTCATAAGTGGTTTATAATAATCAACTTAAAATAAATTTTACTAAATTTTCATAAATTAAGCTTATGAGAGTCTTGGAAAATAAAAAACCTAATTAAAACATCATACAATGAAATTAATAAGATATTAAATACCACAAACTTCACACAGCTTTTCCTTCAATCGTCTTCCATCAGTCCGGGACTTTTTTGAGACCTTTTCTGGCGAATAATCCTTTGCGCCAGGCTGGAAACCGGCCCTCGATTTGGCGGAGGATGCAGACAAGCTAACGATTACGGCGGAACTCCCGGGTTTGAAGAAGGAGGACTTTGAAATCTCTCTTCATGAGGGCTGCCTCCGAATTTCCGGGGAGAAGAAATCCGGGATGGAAAAAAAGAGGGTTCGACCTACCGAACGGAGCGTTATTACGGCAAGTTCGAGCGGTTGATCAAACTACCCTCCGATGTGGAAGAATCGAAGGTGACAGCCGATTATAAGGACGGCGTTCTGACGATCACCCTAGCGAAGGCCGAAGCAGCCAAACCAAGGAAAATTGACGTTCAGGGCAGTTAATCTCTGAAATGTCTGAAACGGCCCGCGGCAACGAATGCCGCGGGCTTTTCCTTTTAGGGGCCATGCATTTTCCTTTTGTCGCTTTTCCAATCCCGTTAAAACCATGGCGTGCCTAAACAAAGCGTAGTAAGTGAACCGGTGGAACTTCAGATTGGTGATATAGCCTTCGGAGGCGCGGGGGTTGGCCGGATCGATGGCAAGGCATGCTTTGTAAAGTTTACCATTCCGGGTGAAAATATCCGGGCGCGAATCGTTCGAGATCATCGCAAGTATTCCGAGGCCGAGTTGCTGGAGATTATTACGCCGTCTGAGGACCGTGCAATACCACCGTGTGAATATGCCGGAATCTGCGGAGGCTGCAGCTACCAGCATATTAATTACCCCCGACAACTGGAAATCAAGAGTGCGCAGGTAGAGCAGGCGCTGAGACGGGTGGGGGGATTTGAAGCGGTGCCGATGCGTCCTATTATAGGTTCGCCCAAGCCGCTTGGTTATCGGAACCGCATCACCGTGCACCGGGCTGATGGCATGACGGGATTTTATGATTTTCGCGGACGTCTCCTGGTCGATATCAAATCCTGTGCCATCGCATCACCTGCGGTGAATGACATGCTTCTACGTTTACGTAAAACCAGAGTGCATGACGGCAACTTCACGCTGAGCGAGCCTCTGGCTACGGGTGGGTTTTTGCAGACGAATGCATCGGTTGCTGCGCTTCTTCTTGAATGTGTGGAGGGTTATTGCCCGACAAAAGGGGATTTGATCGTAGATGCCTACTGCGGCGCCGGGTTTTTCCTGAAAAAGCTATTGTCACGATTCTCACGAGGGATCGGCATCGAATGGAGTGCAGCATCAATCCGTACAGCAAATAAAAAGATCGCAGCAAATGAATCTTATCTTGAGGGGAATGTTTCTGCTCATCTTGAAAGCGCACTTTCCGGAAGTAACTCTAAAGAGACCGTTCTTATTCTCGATCCGCCATCCATTGGGCTTGATCCTAAAATTCCCCCTATCATCCAAAGCATGAAACCTTCGCGGGTGATTTACGTTTCCTGTAATCCGGCAACGCTTGCGCGTGATCTCAAGATTTTATCTTCGCATTACCAGCTTGAGGCGGTAACTCCTGTGGATATGTTTCCGCAGACAGCGGAAATCGAGGTCGTGGTTAATCTTGCCCTCAAATGATTTATAGACGTTTTGGAAGAACGGAATTAGCAATGCCGGTCATCACCTGCGGAGGGATGAGGTATCAGCAGAGTTGGCAGGACGAGGGGCTTGATAAAGTTACCCCCTCGAATCAGGAGAATCTAGAGAAGACCATTCATCGCGCAGTCGAAATGGGCATTAATCATATCGAGACCGCTCGTGGTTACGGTACTTCTGAGATCCAATTAGGACTTGTGCTACCTAAATTTTCTCGCGAGAAAATCATCCTCCAAACAAAGATCGTTCCCTCGGAAAATCCTGCGGAATTTCTTGAGCGATTTGATAAGTCCATGAAGAATCTTCAACTGGACTATGTCGATCTTCTCGGAATTCATGGCATCAATACGCCGGAGCTTTTGAAGTGGACGCTCATGAAGGGTGGGGCGCTGGAGGAAGCTCGTAAATTGCAGAAGTCAGGAAGGGTGCGCCATGTAGGATTTTCCACGCACGCAGATTTAAATACCATTACCGATACGATCAACACCGGTGAGTTCGATTATGTGAATCTTCACTGGTATTACGTGAATCAGCAGAACTGGCCTGCCATTACTGCTGCCGGTAAGCACGACATGGGAGTTTTTATCATCAGTCCGAATGATAAAGGCGGTAAACTTTATCAACCTTCTGCCAAGCTGCGCAAACTTTGTGAGCCTGTTACACCGATGGTTTTCAATGATCTGTTTTGTCTGGCGCGTCCCGAGGTTCATACCCTCAGCATGGGAGTCAGCAAGCCATCGGATTTCGATGACCATCTTGAAGCGGTAAGGCTGTTTGAAAAAGTGCAGGAAGTTCTACCTCCCATTGAAAAACGATTGAATGCAGAAATCGAGAAAGTCATTGGCCCACTGTGGCCTGTGGCATGGACGAAAGGGCTTCCGGATGCTTCGGAGATGACCGGTCAGGTCAATGTTCGGGAAATCATCCGGCTTTGGTTTCTCGTCAAGGCGCTGGATATGGTGGCATTTGCGAAGGATCGCTATAATCTATTCGGAGAGGGCGGTCATTGGTTTCCAGGCATTCAAGCTGCTGAATTCGATCAGGAAAAAATTCTGACTTCGATTACATCTAGCACGTTTCGTGATCGCGCGCCGGAAATCCTGCGTGAAGCGCATGATGCTTTTGCCGCTGAACCTAAAAAACGCCTTAGTCAGAGTAAATGACCTTTAAGGTATTATAGTTACTGAGTTCCGGGATAAAATAAATTTTACTACCCTTTTCTTTCGCCGTCAGAATCTGCTATACCTTGGAGTTTGTCATATTTGGAGAAAATGGCGGAAGCGAACATCATTCGGATTAAAGGGGCTCGGCAGCATAATTTGCGGAATCTTGATATCGAGATTCCGCGAAATAAGCTGGTGGTTATTACTGGACTTAGCGGATCAGGGAAGTCAT
>JBDTJR010000112.1:0-3832 GCA_039935735.1 Chthoniobacterales bacterium
GGCTACCAATGTGCTATCCAGATTCCACGCAGTGCTGAATGCGTGTGCGAGAGCTAAGTGACGCGATGCGAGACGTTTTTCGGATGGCATTACCAAAAGTTGAATATAGGCATCGCGTTTGAAAGTAGCGTTAGGATCTTCGAGGACATTGATGCAAAATTTCTTATTCGGAGAGTCGAAGCTTTCACCTACTGCCTTTTCCTCCTGCTTTGCGGTGGGCCAATCATTAGGATATGTGTGAGCCAACAGAGGGCTACCGATGAGGATAAACAGCGCGACAATTTTCCCTGCGAAAATCATAATGGATGTGGGCGATTACGCAGCAGCTGGTGGCACTGGTGGTGTTACGGGTTTGATCTTTTTCGCCTGTTTGCGGAAGGCGCCGCCGGTGGTGAATTGTTTCCATGCCCAGTGTAGCCAGTGGAGGAGAGAGGTGGCGAGCCAGAGGGCCCAGACGAGCATGAGGAAACGGTACCACCAGATGGATATCGTGATGCAACCGGGTTGCGGAAGAGCGGTAGTGCAGCGTGCGAGATACCAGCTAAGCGTGGTAGCACTGGAGTCATTTCCGAGGATGAACATTTCGGGGCTACCGAGTAGTCCGGCGCTTACAATGCCTATGAAGATGCCAAGCACAATGGCAGTGATGATGATGAGCGCTGCCTGCAGGACATTATAGACCCAATTCCGCATTCCCTGAAATCCGGGAGTGCCACGCCATGCGAAGAGGAAGAGCCATGCTACGACGAGGAACGCGGCTTCGAGCGCTATCTGGGTGAGGCCTATGGAAAGGATCATCCATTGGAACGATGTGAGCGGAGAGTGCTTTGAGCGACCCAGAATGAATCCGGCGACGAGAGCGCAGAGTAGCACGGTCCAGAATCGCACGGCGGGGCCACGGAGCGGGCCGCAGGTCCACAGCGTCCAGCGATTTTCGGGAAGCTGGATAGTCGTATTGACGTTCGCACTTTCGACAGGAAGACGCACTTCGTCGATCCGAAGAGAAGTGGTAAGTGGCTTATTGACGGTCCATTTGATTTCCACATTCTGCGCACCGGGATGAAGGGGGATTACAATTTTTCCGCCTTCGATGCGAACGGGAGAAGATTTTCCATCCTGCGTGAGACTGGTGATCTGCGCAGTGGGTGGCGTGGCGACGGCGAAGTCTTCACCAAGACTGGAGCGGATACGAAGATTAAGCTGGCCGGTGCGTTGACGGCTGCCGATATCGGTTTGATGATGCACACTGTCGATGGTGACGGTGGCGCCTTTGACGGCTTCGGGGCGGCTGATATTCCAGGTGACCTGCTCGCCGGGCCACGGATGCCAGACAGGGATGAGCATAGGGGTATTTTGCTCGAAGACCGGAGCGATGCCTGTGAAGCCAAGATTCCATACCGGTGAGGCAACGAGAATCCAGCATTCGAGCCACTTGTCGGCGGCATTGGTTTTCAGGACGAGGAAAGGAGTTTCGGATATTTCGCTATCCCACGAGAAGCTGTCATCGTTTGTGCCAAGGCGGACTTCGACGGCATTATTTTCCAGCAGCGGCCCGGAACTTAGAACGCGCTCGCCGGGAAGTAGGGGAATGCGGAGCTCGATGGCTTTACCGCGCGGTGTGAGACGGCGCACCGTGGTATGCACCTGCCAGACGAGGCCCATCTCGACATTTCGGGATACGATGGCGAGGGATTGCAGATCCTGGCGATCGTAGGAGGCTTTGCCTGCGGAGGTCTTTTGCTTCACGGAAAAGAAGACTTGCGACTCCGGCACACCGTCCTTGTTAATGCCGCTGACATTCCAGTCCGGCGCATTAACGGTGATGAGATGTGGCTTGAGTGCGAAGGCCCACTCCCAATCGCTGACGGAGGGAAGTATTCCCTCGACCTTCACATGATGCACGCCTTGAGGAACGACGATCCAGAGAAAGCCGTTCTCGCGACGCAGGGCCGTGGCGGGTTGGTTATCGAGCGTAACGGTAACGGGCGACCATGTCGGAAAACGACCGGGAAGGGGAACTCCGCACTCTAATGCTGCGTGGATCTCTGCATCGACGGTGATTTTGTTTCCCTGCACCTGGAGAGACGCGATGGAAATCTCCGCAGCATTTGGAAATGCCGTGGAGGCCGGAAGGATGCGATCCTTCAGGGTATTCAGCAGGTTATTATCTGGAAATTGTGCATGCGCATTTCCGCAGGGAATGAGAAACAGTAATACAAGAAGCGCGGCTGCACTGCTCATTCGACGACTTGAACCGAAAAGAGTGCGTATATTGTAGGCATTAACAAGAACTCCGGCGAGCGCGAGGAGCAAGACAACACGTAGAAGCGAAAGGAATCTTTCCAAGGGGAGCGGAATCAAAATCGCGCGAATTTGCTGCGTGGACTGCACGGGGCCATTCCAGCTTGCATGAGCCGTACGCCATGACCACTCGGGAACCCCGGGGCCAGTTTGGATGCGAACTTTGGAGTCGTAGGCGAGATTACTGGATCGTGCGTTTTGATTTGCGCTACCGCTTGCCCCCCCGCTGCTTTTTGCCCATCCCCCAGTAAACGTCCGAATGTTACTGCGATCTGATCCGTCGACTTCGCCGGAAGCAATCTGCATTGCCTTAATTGCAGGAGGTGGCGAAAGATCTGCAATTTGCCTGTTTCTTGTTTCAGCCTGCTGCGCTTGAATCTGACCGGAGTCTTTATCAGCCGATTCATAGCTTCCCGATGTGGAGGCCATCTGCGGCTGTATCCCGGAGCGTTCAAGTTGCGGATAAAGCATGTTCTGAATCTGAGTGGTGAGGAATGGTATCAACTGAAGAAGAAGCACGAGAATGGTAAGCCATTTCCAGACACTGATCAGGCGTTTTCCCCAGCCTTCGGGAACGACGCGCAGTAATGCGATGGAAATCAAAAGCGAGAGCCACACGTAGCGGGGCACATCGGCTTCGTGATAGGAAAGGCCGAAGGCGAGGAATGCAATTACACCCGCGCCGAATCCCCAGAGACGGAATACCGCGAGGGAAAAGATAAGAAGCAAAAAGAGATCGAGCAGCGACCATGCCGTGAGCCAGTCGCCATCCACGCGATCGGCGCCAAATAAGGCAAATAGCCGCCAGCCGGGAGGAAGCATGAGTGTGATGTCCAGCGCATCGGCATCGGTTTGCCAGCCGGTCGCTGCGAGTTGCTTTGCGCGATCCATGCGGCCGATGGCCTCGAGATTCAGATTACGAGTACGAATTTCAACGCCTGGTGCGCCGTCTTTGGGATTGAGCGTGACGAGTTGGCCTTCGCCATTACTCCTCACGGCTCCAAGCTGTTGTCCGGGGGACGCGTCAAGTCTCCAGATTTCCTGTCGAGCGCCATTGAGCGTATCGCGGAAAGTGAAACCGCGGCCGTTTTCATCCAGCCAGAGTTGGCGGGAAATACGGAGGCCCTCAGGTTTTTGAAGCCCCATACCGCGCTGACGTTCGACGAGGGCGAATGGAGTAATAATGACCCAGCGATACACAGGGAGGCTTCGCCATATATTGGGAAAGGTGGTTTGTGAGACATCGACTGGAGGAATACCCGTGACTTCGACGAGGCGGAAGTCGGGTTTTGCCTGGAAAGCGATAAGTTCATCCGGCACGGCGGGTTTGACGCGGGCGGCGTAGCCAATTTGTTCCGGAGAGTTCAGGCGAAAGGCATCTATGTGAATAACCCACTTGCCGGGACGCACCTGGACCTTCATACGGCCTGCGTCGTCGATGAAGGAAGGCAGTGTATTACTCACGGAGGAGAGCTGCCAGCCTTCAGGGAGCACGCCGCCGAGATCCTCTTCGCGGCTTTTACCGCTCACG
>JBDTJR010000113.1:0-10053 GCA_039935735.1 Chthoniobacterales bacterium
GGAGTCGCCAGGATAATACCATCGGCACGTTTCACCATTTCAGAAACCTTGGCGACATTTTCATGGCCGTAGCTGGTGTGTCCATCGCAGGGCGGCAGCTCCGTGTGCTTTAAATCGAGAATCTCCAAATCGTTTTCCAATGGCTTTGCCGCGTGAAGCGCATGAGTCGCCATAATGCGGCTCTTGCTCTTCGGATGCAGACTTGAGGAGATAATCAGAAGACTCATTTCAAAGAGAATTAGCAGAATCCACCGAACTAAGGGAACGGATTTTTCCGTGAGGATTACTTATCTTTCTGCTCCACACCTTCAGCAGGCTCCTGAAGCTGGTGAAGCTTCTCGATAAGCGTAAGAAACTCTGCACGATAGCTACCAGGGTCTTCACCCATGTTTTTACGGGCGATTTGCTGGATATTCCTCCAGGTAAGATCACCGTGATAGGGAGAGTTGCGAAGTTTCATTCCGAAGGCAGCAACCGCAGAGGCAAACTGGAAGTCCGTGCTGGCTTTGGAGAAATCCACAGGGTCATTTACCGAAACGGTCTGCTGGATCAGTTTGCTGATATCGCCATCAGGTTCTTTGTAGCGCAGTTTTACAGTCATCAATTCATTGATGTTTTTGCCTGTGACTTCCTGCTCGGGAGCGGGCCCTGGTTTTTGATATTTCAGGGCATCGACGGATGGCTCATTTGGAACAGGCTGTCCGACAGGCACGATTTCATAGAGCGCCGTGACGGTATGCCCCGCACCGATTTCGCCTGCATCTTTTTTATCGTTATTAAAATCCTCTTTTGCGAGAAGACGTTTTTCATAACCGATAAGGCGATAACCCGCGACCTGAGCAGGATTAAATTCCACCTGGATTTTTACATCCTTTGCGATGGTGAAGAGAGTGCCTGTCATTTGCTGGACGAGCACTTTGCGTCCTTCCGCATAGGAATCTATGTAGGCGTAGTTTCCATTTCCCTTGTCAGCGAGGTGCGACATCGTGGCATCCTTAAGATTGTCGGTTCCCACTCCGAGGAGCGACAGGAAGACTCCTGAGGTGCGTTCTCTTTCGATGAGTTTATCGAGTTCTTCACGGCTTGTGATACCGACATTGAAATCACCATCGGTGCAGAGAATGACACGATTATTACCGTCCTTGATGAAATTCACACACACAACATCGTAGGCAAGCTTGATACCTTCCGCACCGTTCGTAGAACCTCCGGCGTGCAGACGAGAGAGCGCTTCGATGATTGTCTTCTTATCTTTACAGGAGGTGGAAGGCAGGACAATTCCTGACGAGCCCGCATATACAACAATGGCAACATGGTCTTTCGGAGAAAGATTTTCCACCAGCGTCGTCATGCAACGAATGAGAAGAGGAAGACGTTCCTGTGGTGACATGGAACCGGAAACATCCATGAGAAATACGAGATTACACGCAGGACGATCCTTTACTGCCAGCTCGCGCCCTTTAAGTCCGATACGCACAAGAAGATGTTTATCATTCCATGGTGCACGTGCGGTTTCCAAATTTACTGAAAAGGGAACGTTCCCTTCAGGCTGCGGATAGGAATAGGTGAAGTAGTTTAGGAGTTCTTCGGTGCGTACCGCATCCGATGGAGGAATCCGACCTGCCTGGATGAGACGCCGCACATTGGAATAACTGGCAGTATCGACATCCGTTGAAAAAGTGGAAAGAGGATTGGTGCGAGCCATCAGAAAATCATTTTCCTTTATGACGTCGTAGGATTCATCGGTTAGTTTATCTGAGAACCCACTTTTCTTCAGCATATCCATCGACTTCATGCCGGCTCCACTAGATCTCTGGACGCCTCCGACCAAAGATGCGGATAGATCAATATTCCCTGTCTTTTGGCTGGCTGCAGAACTAACTATTCGGCCACCGCTTTTTCCTATAAAAGCTCGGCCATGAAGAGGAATATCACCCACTATTGGAGTGGCATCTAGCTTCCTACCGGCCATTCCTTCAGATACACTGTTAGCACGACTTCCCTGACGTCCTAAACCAGACGCTCCTCCCGAAATTGGTGTAGAAGGAGAAGTCGATGTAGATGTGAGAATTTCAGAAGCACTAACGGTTTTTGGAGGGACTCCATCGGTAACAAACTCCTTATTTGCACTTTGCGGTTGAGATGCACTCGATCCATTAAAGACCATAAGGTTTTCAGAAGTCGCCTTAAGTTTTAGCTCTGCGATGTTTCTATCCACTCTCTTCAATTCTTCTGTTGTTAATGCGGAAGCACTTTTGGAATCCGTTACGACCTTACTTCCTGTATGCTCTTTTTCCATTGCGAGAGAGCCTTGAGCAATAGGAGCAGCTTTCTTTAATCCCTCCGTGGAAATAAGAAATGCGAAGATAACGCATGCCGCAGCGGCGAGCACGCCGATCAGGGCAGTAGTATTAAAGTGCGATTTTTTTGCGATGCGAACATTTTGCAAGCACTGTTCGCGAAGGGACTTGCGTTGTTCGGTGGTGAGTTCTTCGGTTGTGGGAGGCATAATATTAAGGAGATCGCGCAATTTTGCGGTTTCCTGTACGGCTTGTTGCAGATCGGCAGATCCTGCCAATTCGCGTTCGAAGGTCTTGCGCGCTTCGCCTTCGAGTTCATCGAGCACGTAGGAAGTGATTCTTATATCGTCGGTCTTCATGGCATTGCTTCCGTTTTTTCCCAGAGATCCCGCAGGGTTTGCAGGGCGAGGTGAATCTGGAGGCTTACATTTGAAATACTCATTCGCGTCACGTCGCCGATTTCGCGATAGGTGAGCCCGCCTTCAAATCGCAACTTAACGAGTTCGCGTTGCTCGCTTGGGAGGTTATTTAAAAGACGACGGAGGTGACTGGAATCGTCGTCGGTTTCCATCTGCACATCGGGAGAGGGCGTCTGGGCTGATGTTTTTGCGATTTGCTCGTCCGCATCCTGGACGAAACGGGCGTTTTTCCGGTGATGATCGAGCGCGCAATTCCGACAAACAAAAAAGAGCCACTGTGCGAGACGTGGCTCAAGTTTCAGAACATCCTGGCGACTCAGGCGGAGGAAGGTTTCCTGCACGGCGTCGCGTGCGGCCTCAAGATTCCCCGTAATGCCGCTCGCATAGCTTATGAGCGGTCTTTCATAGCGTACCAGCGCCTGGTCGATAATTTGTTCCGGGGACATGGGTTCTTATCGAGATAACGCGGCAGCTTTAGCTTTTTTCAGGAAATTTTAAATTATTTTTAAAATTTCCCGAAATACCCTGATAACGGGCGAGCGCGAACCTGGAAAAGAAAACCTAAGCCGCCTGTTTGGTGGTCGATGGCGCTTTTTTGGGCTTCGCCGGAGCTTTCGCTTTTTTAGGAAGAGTTTCTGCGTCTGCACCTGCTGCCGGTGTCTTGAGCTTACGCTCTTCGAACTCGAAAGCAACCTTGCCTTTATCCAGCTTGAGATAAGCCGAGAAGGGACGGCCTTTTTTGGAAATGAAGCGGGGAAGCAAATCGGTCTTTCCGGTTTCCAGAAGTTTTATGACCTGTTCTCTTGGAATTTCGCGTTGAAGAATGGTCTTACCCATACGCATGGTGCAGGTCTTCTTTTCGCCAACGGTATTCGAGCATGTATAGGCAGTGCCTGTATCGTAAACCGTGCCACCTTTGCAAAGCGGGCAGGGGCCGATGACGACAGCTGTCGCGAGATCAATCGGCGCGGCGCCGTTCTCACCATTTTCAAATTCGAAGACCGGCTTGAATTCCTCGCCGATTTTTACCACGGCGGCAAACGGACGGCCCATCTTGCTGCGGAAACCTTCGAGAGGTCCGATCTTTCCGATTTCAAGAAGCTTCTTGATTTCATCAGGCTCGAATTCACGCCCGGCCATGATTTTCCAAATAAGAAGATCGCAGCTTTCACAACGATAGGTGCGGTAGTCCTGCTTGAATTTGCGGTGACTACATTTTGGGCACTTTGCATCAAGTTCAGCGAACTGGCCCTCAACACTGTCACCGGAAAAGCCTTTTGCTTTCTCGACAATATCCCGGGTGAAGTCCCGGATCTCATGCATGAATTTATCGCGAGGAAAATCTCCCTGCTCCATCTGCTTCAGCTTATATTCCCACTCGCCTGTCATTTCAGGAGAGCAAAGGGATTGAATGCCGATTCCGCGAAGAAGCGTGATGAGTGAAATGCCTTTCGAAGTCGCGATCAACTCACGACCCTGGCGAACAATATAACCGTCGTAAATCAGACCTTCGATGATCTGCGCACGCGTTGCAGGAGTGCCAAGTCCGCGCTGGCCCATGGCATCGCGCAGTTCTTCGTCCTCAATCAGCTTTCCGGCACCTTCCATCGCGGAGAGCAAGGTTGCTTCCGAATAGCGGGCAGGGGGACGTGTTTCATTTTCCTTAAGCTCTACATGACGTGTATCAGCTTTTTCCAAATCCTTGCCGATTGAGCGCACAGGAACGAGAGTCGTGTCGCCCTCATTGGCCGCATGCTTTCCATAAACCGAAAGCCAGCCGGGATCGACGATGATTTTACCATCGGACCTAAAGTATTCTCCTTCGACACGTGTAATGCGCGTCGTAACTTCAAATTGGGCAGGAGGATAAAATACCGCGATAAAACGACGCGAAACCATGTCGTAAATCTTCATCTCGAATTCATCGAGCGTCTTCGGAGAAACACCCGTCGGGATAATGGCGTGGTGATCGCTGACCTTCTCGTTATTGAAAACTTTTTTCGTTGGCTTTACCCAACCGCTTGAAAGCGCTTTTTGAGCATGTGAAGCAAGTTCGCCGTCTTCAAACTTTGTAAAGATCGACTTCACATTGCTAAGGTTATCTTCCGGGAGATAACGGGAATCAGTACGAGGATAGGTAAGAACTTTATGACGTTCGTAAAGTGCCTGCGCGAGTTGCAAGGTGCGGCGCGCGCTGAGACCGAAGCGAGAGTTAGCCTCGCGCTGCAGAGTCGTCAAATCGTAAAGGCTGGGTGATGCCTGAGAAGCGGGCTTTTTTTCCTCGGTGATGACTCCGGGTTTGCCGAGACATTTTGCAACGATTTCCTCGGCGAGTTTCTTATCCCAGATACGTTCAGCCCTCGTATCTTCTTCTTCGCCCTTTTTGAATTTTTCGTCCTGCCAGCGGCCACGATAGCTGCCTGCCTGCACGTCAAAGTCGGCATACACTTCAAAATAAGTGCGAGGCTTGAAGGCGCGGATTTTTTGTTCGCGATCTGTAAGAATGGTAAGGGTCGGTGTCTGGACGCGGCCCACGGGAGTAAGTTGAAAGCCACCAGTCTTCGAGTTGAAGGCCGTCATCGCGCGCGTGCTATTAATACCGACCAACCAGTCACCTTCAGAACGACACACTGCTGCGTCGGCAAGAGGATCCATCTGCGCTTCGGGGCGCAGTGAATCAAATGCTTTGCGAATGGCCTCTGCCGTCATCGACTGCAACCAAAGACGCCGCGTAGGAAGCTTACTTCCCGCAAGCTGTAGAAGATAGCGGAAGATCAATTCACCTTCGCGTCCGGCGTCACAGGCATTGATGATATTGCCAATGTCTTTACGCTTTAATAGACGCTTAACGAGATTGAAACGGGTGACACTTTTCTCGATGGGCTTGAGGTCGAAGTGGTCGGGAATAATCGGAAGATTTGCGAAGCTCCATTTGCCGCGCTTCTTGTCCATTTCACCGGGCAGGCAAAGTTCCACGAGATGGCCCACAGCAGAGGTGATGACATATTCGTCATTTTCAAAGAATTCGCCCTTTTTTGGCACTTTTCCAAGTGCGCGAGCCAGATCGGCGGCGACACTCGGTTTTTCGGCTATGACCAGCGTTTTGGACATGATTGGAGTATAAAGAGTTCTTACGGGGCTTCTTTTAGGTGTCTAACCTTTAAGGGCCGGAAAACTAGGCGAGGTTACACGACTTGGCAAGAGGACAAATTCAGATACAGAGAAAAATGAGCCAAAATGACCCACTTTTTTCTATTTAGTTATATACGATGAGGATGTGGACCGAAATCGGCCTCGTAATAGCCCACTTTAACGCCACCCGGAGGTGAGACGGCATCAATAGCGGCAAGGTCTTCCTTATCCAGCTTTATATTAAGTGCGCCCAGATTGTCCTCCAGTTGCTCCAAAGTGCGTGGGCCCATAATAGAAGAGGTCACAGCAGGGTTGCAGATCGTCCATGCCAACGCGACCTGGGCGATCGTGGCGGAATGTTTCTCGGCGATTGGCTTCAAGACATCGCAGACGTCGAATACGGCATCCTTGTAGCGATACTGGAGATGCTCCATTTCACTGACCTTCTCAAAGCGGGTATTGGAAGGAGGTTGCTCTCCGCGCGTATATTTACCCGAAAGAAGCCCACCACCGATCGGGCTCCATGGAATGATTGCATACCCAAAAGTGCGAGCCATTGGGAAAAGCTCACGTTCCACGCGACGATCCAGAATATTATAAGGTGGTTGCTCGCAAATAAAACGATTCAACCCGAGCTTCTCCGAGGTCCAGAGCGACTCGACACATTGCCATGCGGCGAAGGTGCTGCTGCCGATGTAACGCACTTTCCCCGAACGAATCAGATCGTCCAGCGCACGAAGCGATTCATCGATGGGGATATCAGACTGCGGACGGTGAACCTGATAAAGATCGATATAGTCCGTCTTCAATCGGCGGAGACTGGCCTCGCACTCATTGATGATATGGCGTCGACTGTTGCCACGCATATTGAGGTCTTTATCATCCATGGCCGCATACACCTTTGTCGCAAGGATGATCTTGTCGCGCTTGCCGTTCCGATGAAGTGCTTCGCCCGTGATCTCCTCACTTTTTCCGCGGGAATAGGCATTCGCGGTATCGATAAAATTGATCTCGGCATCAAGCGCGCGGTCTACAATCGCGCAGGCATCCTCGAGGGGAGTTCTGGCTCCAAAGGTCATAGTGCCTAGGCAGAGAGGGGTGACTTTTACGCCGGTGCGACCCAGGTTGCGATATTCCATATAGTGGGACTTTTGTATAGTAAGGAGGCGGGGGTTGAAATTATATTAATTTTACAAATCGGGTACCGGGAAGTTGCTTTACCAGTCGGCGCATCTCCAAAGTCAGGAGCGTGGAACTCACCGTGCCGGTTGGTAAGCCGCTCGCGGTGACGATCTGATCGAGACCCGTCGGCTCATCTCCGATCGCGGTATAGATTTTTTCCTCCACCTCGTTAAGCGACGCGGTGGGTTTGCTTTGATTCAGTTCCGGCGTATCGCGAAACAGCATATTCATGTCATCGAGGATATCCTTGGCATCCATGACAAGCTTCGCACCCTGCTGGATCAAACGATTGGAACCAAAGGCACCAGGGTTATCAATACGACCAGGAATGGAATAAAGCGTTCTGCCTTGTTCCGTAGCCTGATTTGCACTGATCAAAGCGCCGCTGTTGAATGCCGCTTCGACAACAAGTAGACCAAAAGAACATCCACTGATAATCCGATTTCGCATGGGAAAGGTTTGCTTGTCCGCTTTTCGATTCATCGGAAATTCCGTAATCACTGCGCCTGAGCCATCGGCGATTTTATCAGCAAGCGCGGCATTTTCTGCGGGGTAAAGCGCATTAAGTCCGCTGCCGATTACTGCAATCGTTCTACCTTTCGCCGCAAGAGCGCCCTGGTGAGCAGAGGTATCAATGCCACGGGCAAGACCGCTGACCACCGTCAGACCGGAGTAGGCGAGTTGATAGGAAAGCTTCTTGGAGCATTCCAATGCATAGTGGCTCGGCTTGCGTGTACCGACTATTCCGATGGCGTGGCGATCCTTCTCCAGAATCTTTCCACGGCAATACAACACAATCGGCGGATCGTATATTTCGCGAAGGAGCGGCGGATAATTCGGGCACGACTTGGTAAGGACGGTAACATCCGCGGCTTCGATTGCTTTTAACTCCGCGGCGAGATCTACCGATTCCTCCCAATGCCGAATCGCACGCGCGACTTCGGGACCGACTCCCTCAGCACGTTTCAATTCATCTTCCCGCGCAATAAGAATGCGCTCGGGGGTTTCAAAAATATCCAGCAAACGCCGAAGACGAACCGGGCCCATGCCGGAAAGCATATTCAAAACGATGCTGGCTTCGATGGAATCCATTATGCGATTTTCTTTTGTTTGAGAGTGCGTTCTGAAAGTTCAAAAACTGCGGCGGGATGGGGGAGTTTCAGCCATGTCAGATGCGTGGTTGTAATCACCTGCTGCGCGTCGGAAGGAAGGGCACTCATCAGGCGATTACGGCGCTCGGGATCTAGTTCGCCAAAAATATCATCAATGAGCAGGATGGGCATACGATTTGTTTTCGCCTTAATGACATGCACGTGCGCGAGCTTGAGGGCAAGCGCGATAGTTCGCTGTTGTCCTTCAGAAGCAAAACTGGAGGCGTCTTTACCATGAAGTAGAAGATGAAAGTCATCACGGTGCGGACCAACCGTAGTAACACGCAAACGCATTTCCTCGTCCGCAGAAGCAAGGAGAGCTTCTGCAAAATTGCCAACGGCTCCGGGTTGATAGGTGATATGAAGCATTTCATTGCAACCTCCTATGGCTTCCGCCGCACTGCGAATGGGAGAATCAAGATCGGTAAGTACCCTGGCACGAGCATTAAGAATTACCGTTCCGGCTTCGGTGAGCGGCGCATTCCATGCTGCGATTTCCTGGCGCGAGGGCCGAGGTTGCTTCAAAAGGTAATTCCGCGAACGCAGCGCACGGTCATAGGTCCGCAGGCTGGGCAGATACGTGCCGTCGAGTTGCGCGCAAATGAAGTCCAGATAACGCCTGCGGCCGCTGCTACTGCCGCGAACCAGCTGCATATCGTCATTTGAAAACCAGGCCACGAGACCGGTTTTCAGATAGTCGGCTGATCGGCTTTGCGCTTTCCCGTCCAACATAATGCTGCGCGGAGGGTAATCGAAACGAAGGTGCGTGTCGGAAAACTTTCCCTGAAGGGAAAAAGAGGGATGCCCATGTTGCGCGGCATGGCCAAGGGTGCTGGTGCGAGGTGATTGCAGCCGTAGAAGGCAGCAGATGGCCTCCAGAATGCTCGTTTTGCCCTGGGCATTGGCTCCAATGACGAAGTTTGCCCCCGGCAGCCATTCCGCATGCAGGGAGTCAAAACAGCGAAAATGATGAAGGTGAAGCTCGGTCAACACAGCCCCGATAGAAAAGCGAGAAGTGCGCTCTCTTGCAAGAAGACGGTTTTTGGATTGCGCCCAAGGCCTCTCTACGCGAGAAAGGTGGGCTTTTCCCATGCAGGCTTTACCAGGATTCAGAGACTTTTATCCCGAGGACTGCGCGAGACGTGACTATATCTTGTCCGTTTGGCGCCGGATTGCGCGCCGTTATGCCTTTGTAGAATATGACGGCCCAGTGCTCGAGAGCCTGGATCTCTACCGCAAAAAAAACAGCGGAGGAGAAATCCTCGGGCAGCTTTTCAATTTCGTCGATAAGGGAGAGCGTGAAGTCGCCCTGCGTCCGGAAATGACGCCAACCCTGGCCCGTATGGTCGCGGCAAAGGAGACTCATTATAAAAAGCCCCTGAAGTGGTACAGCCTCTCGAATTTTTTCCGCTACGAAAAACAACAACGCGGACGGCTACGGGAATTTCTGCAATTCAATTGCGACCTGATCGGAGAATCAAGTGCCGCTGCAGATGCGGAATTGATCGCTCTTGTGGTGGATACGCTTCGCGCTTTTGGCTTCACGGAGTCTGACGTCGTGATTCGCCTCAGCGACCGCACGGCGTGGGGTGAATTTTTACGCGAAAAAGCAGGTAACGATTCTATGCTTCAGGATTTCCTGCAAATCATTGATAAGCTCGAACGCGAATCTGAGGAATCGCTTAAGGAAAAACTTGGTGTCTTCGGCGTGACTTTGGAAGATGTTCGGGAGTTTATTGCAAACGGAAAGCCTACTTTTCTCACAGCGCTCGTAGCAGATTTAGAGGCGAGGGGACTGAGCGCTTTCGTGGAAACCGATCTGACCATTGTGCGCGGGTTGGCTTATTATACCGGTATGGTTTTCGAGGT
>JBDTJR010000114.1:0-4313 GCA_039935735.1 Chthoniobacterales bacterium
CTGCGGAAGGGCGAAAAGAAATGGCCCTTGCGGCTGCGGAGCTTACCCTGCTTCCCACGATGCAAGGCTCGCCGCTTGAGCTTCATCTGCTGACCGGAGATCGATTCTGGTATCAAAGTATTTTCTGCCTCTGGTCTTTTTCCCGTCAGTCCGGCAGAACCGTGCGTCCTATGATTTACGATGACGGCACGCTCTCCGATCAGGACTGCGCAGCTTTCACACGCCTTTTTCCCGAAGCCCAGTTCTTCCGCCAAAAGACCATTCTCGAAAAGCTGGATGATTATCTTAAAAAACTCCCCACCCTCAAAAGACTTCGCGAGATCTATCCCAATATCCGCAAGATGACGGATGTGCATATGGGCGGCAGCAACTGGAAGCTCGTCATTGATTCCGATCTTCTCTTTTTTCACAACCCCTCACTGCTCGTCGATTGGCTGGATAACCCGACCCAACCGCTGCATGCCGTGGACTCGGAAACATCCTATGGTTATTCACGTGAGTTATTGAATTCACTGGCGGGAAATCCACTGGAAGAGCGCGTAAACGTCGGCCTTACCGGCTTGTGCGGCGCGGAGCTCGACTGGGAGCAAATCGAGAACTGGTGCTCCATTTTATTAGAACGCGAAGGCATGCATTACTATTTGGAGCAGGCCGTAATCGCAATGCTCGTCGCGGGAAGAATCTGCACCGTGGCTCCTGAGAAACAATATATAACCCTACCCCGCCCGCCGGAAACGGATGAGTGTCGCGCAACCATGCATCACTACGTGGCGGATTCCAAACGCTGGTACTTTCAGAAAAACTGGCGGCTGGCGATCAATGCCTCGGTTGATTTTTCCTAATGGCTGAAACCGTCAGCATCATCATTCCCTGCTATAATGCCGCGAGGTGGCTGGCGGAAACATTGGATTCCGCTCTGGCGCAAACGTGGAAAGATACGGAAATCATCGTAGTTGATGACGGATCAAAGGATGACAGCCTCACCATCGCGCGATCTTACGAGTCACGAGGAGTTCATGTCGTTGCTCAGGCGAATCAAGGAGCTTCTGCGGCACGCAATGCGGGTCTTCTCGTTTCAAAAGGCGACTTTATTCAATTCCTTGATGCCGATGATGCCCTCTCGGAAAATAAAATCGAACTTCAAATCCTCGCACTTCACCAAGCCGGTGAAAAAACTCTCGCAAGCTGTGCATGGGGTGAATTCAAAACGGATTTTCACGATGCCACCTTTATTCCTCAAGCGGTTTGGCAGAGCCTTACTCCCGTGGAGTGACTCGCTTGCTCATGGGAGGGCGGAGGTATGATGCATCCTGCCGCATGGCTGACTCCTCGAAAAACTGCGCTTGCCGCAGGCGAGTGGAATGAAAGCCTCTCGCTCGATGATGACGGAGAATACTTCTCACGCGTATTGCTACAGAGCAAAAAAGTGGAATTTGTTCCCGATGCAAAATCCTACTATCGCTCGCATACCGGCGTACGACTCAGCGGAAGTGCAGGCCCAAAAGCAGCGCAGTCTTCCTACCTTGCATGCGAACTAAAGGAGAAAAACCTCCTCGCAACCGAAGACAGCTCACGCACACGTCATGCGCTGGCTTGTAATTACTGCCGCTTCGCCTGGGAACAACTGGACGCAGCCCCGCAACTTGTCGAAAAAGCAATTGCGCGCTGGCAGCAACTCGACTCCACGGTCAAAGCACCCCGAGGCGGAACGCTTTATAATATACTCGCCGCCACGCTTGGCTGGCAAACTGCGCGTCGATTGCAATTACGAAGGCAACGCGCATGAATATTTTTCTCTCCTGCCTTCAGTCACCACATCGGTATCCCATTCCGTCCTACGATTTCTGGACACCGTATTTTCGCAATGGGTTGCATGAAGCGGGGCATACCATTCTCGAAGATGACCGCATTGATTGGGCAAAGGGATTAATGCCGCTGCCGCAGGACGAGCTACTTAAGTGGAAATCCGATACATGGTCGCAGACGATTGATCTTCTCAAAAAAGAATCCGTAACTCGGAGAGTAGATCTCTTTTTATCCTATCTTTATCCACAGCAGGTTGACGCAAGCGCCATTGCGACGATTCAAGCTATGGGCGTCCCCTGCGTGAATTTCTTTTGCGACAATGTCCGCGAATACCGCCGCATTCCCGATGCATTTCATCCTTTTGATTTACATTGGGTACCGGAATTTAAAGCCTTACCACTCTATGAAGTGCGAAAATGGAAAACCGTTTACGCACCAATGCCCTGCTGGATTCCCCCGGAGCGCCGAGTTCCCATCCGGCAGGAACGTCCGATTGTCAGCTTCATAGGAGGTCGCGATTCGTTGAGGGCTGGTGTGCTTGCACGCGCCGCCGCATCCGATCTTCCTTTCGAAGTTCGAGGACCGAGCTGGTTGCCATCTGTCGGAAATAAACAACTCTCTGCACCGCCGCCCGCATCTGCGGATGTCCGTCTATCTGCATGGCTTTCCTTTATCGAGCATCAGGGAATCGTCGCTGCGGGTCGTCGTTTATTTTCCCGCTTTCAGAAAAGCGATCCGCCTGTGGACTTCTCAAAAAATGTGCGCCCCATGCCGGAACAGGACGACTATCAATCCATCGTCGCGGAAAGCGCTGTCAGTCTCGGCATAAACCGGTATCCCAGCTTTCGCTTTCCTCTCGATAAGCCGGATACCTATTCACGACTACGTGATATTGAAGCCCCCATGCTCGGCGCGTGTTACCTTACCGAGTGGACGGCGGGACTTGATCGGCTCTACGATCTTGAAACGGAAATCAGCACCTACCGGAGCGGAGAAGAACTCGTGGAAAAAGCAAAGTCTTTGCTCGCTGATGACAAGCGCCGCGCGTCCATGCGCGAGAAAGCCCAAAAGCGCGCGCTCACCGAACATAGCGTCGGACATACCGTAGAAAAAATTTCGCAAACACTCGGGCTCAAAAACTCCTCCTCTTAATACCATGGCACAAACCATTCACCTCTACGACATTCGCCCGAACGATACGCCACGCTGGATTCCCGGAGATCAATATCCGCGTAAATTCGCCCGCTTTCTTTTGCGTCCATGGCGCGGTCGCCCTCCCGGAGGACTTGCGAAAGTCACCCAGAATCTTTGTCTGGGAATGGAAAAGATCAAGCAGCCCTATCGCCTCCACACACGCGCGGATGCTCCGAAGGATGATTATCCACTCGGCATTCTTCATGGCCCGATTGATCTCGTGCGCAAACTCGCGGAAAAGCGGCGTTGCGTGACCGGTGTCGGCGTCATCGAATATCCCGACCAGTGGCCGAATCTTTTCAAGGAGACCCGTTCCGCTTTTCATTTGCAGGCCTGCGAATGGGCCGCTGCATATTATCGCCCTTATTTTGGCGAGCACGTTCGGATATGGCCCGTGGGAATTGATACCGACACCTGCGCGCCACAGCCCGGCGTGAAAAAAGAATTTGATTTCCTCGTCTATAATAAACTTCGGTGGCCGCAGGAATCCTCGGAACCCAATCTCCGCGAACAATGTTTGGATACCCTCAAGCAACGCGGCCTGAGTTTCTTTGAAATCGGATACGGACGTTACCCCAAGGGACAGGAAAATTCCTTCCATGCGCTTCTTTCGCGAAGCAAAGCGATGCTGTTTCTCTGCGAAAACGAAACACAGGGCATTGCGTATAATGAAGCACTTAGCATGAATGTCCCTCTCCTCGCGTGGAATCCCGGCAAATGGCTCGATCCCGGTCGCCACATGCATGGACTCAGTGACTGGCCCGCAACCTCAGTACCTTACTGGGATGAACGATGCGGCGATCAGTTTCATACAGGCTCCGAATTCCCAGCCGCGCTCGGGCTCTTTCTGGAGAAAATGAATGCCGAAAAATATAGTCCTCGCGATTATGTCCTTGAAAATCTGACGCTTGAGATTTGCACTCGCCAGTATCTGGCGCTGCTCGAAGAAGCAGCGGCTACATGACCTCTGACGCAAAGTTTACCGCAGTTCTCACCGCATGCATTCAACCCATGGCGGCGATGTCGGCGCATATCCAGCGCACGAAGCCGGAGCAACGACTCGCAGACTATCGTGAGGCTTTGACGTTTTGGCTGCACCTGCCTGATCCGCGAATTACGCATCTCTTGTTCATAGACAACTCCGATTACCCTCTGGAGGAACTCGAAGCACATGCCACAGCACAGAATAAGTTTAAACGGAAACTCGAATTTATATCGCTCCCCGTGATGCCTCTGCCGCCGGATCTTCACTATGGTTATCTTGAGTTCCGGATCATGGATGAAGGATTTGCAAAAAGTAAGCTGTATGGAGA
>JBDTJR010000115.1:0-5337 GCA_039935735.1 Chthoniobacterales bacterium
ATTCTCGACAGCACCTTACTGCGGATAAACAACGTTGCGCTTCCCGGATATTATTTACTCCAGTTGGGCAGCACGGTAGTCGGCGGCTTGATCGTTGTGGTGGCTTATTGGCTTTGGTTTCGGAAGCATCGGGTAACGTTTTATCCTTCGCGAATATCCGATTATTGGCACTATCTGTTTTGGGCTGTGCTCTTCATTATACCAATTTTTTTCTCCATACCCCGCGGACTGCGCATGGCCCGAATTTTTGACGGTTACTTCGCAATACGCGTCTTTTTCTTCCACTTCTTTCTCGTCTATCTCTCGACCTTTGCCCCAATCCTACTGGTCGCATCCCTTATTTGTTATCCATGGTCGAAGAAGAATTAATGGCATTGATTTGTGCAGCGAGCTGAAAGTCCGCTTCGGTTAGCCCGCCCTTACTGTGAGTTGAAAGGCGAAGGAGCACTTTATTCCAGCGGATATCGATATCGGGGTGGTGATTGGCCTTTTCGGCGGCATCGGCTACGGCGTTTACGAAGCGCATGGCCTGGACGAAGTCTTTAAACTGGAATTGGCGGGTGATTTCCCTGCTTTCGAGGGTCCATTCCGGGGTCTGGGCAAGGGCTTCGGTGATCTGAGTGGCGGATAAGGTCTCTCCCATGTCGAAAAGTCTGCAAGAAAGCCTTGGCGAAGACAAGGGGACTTGTGTAGTTTTGAGCCCGTTTCACTAAAAATACGACTAATCCTATGGGAAAGCTTTATAACAACATCGTCGAAACAGTTGGCCGCACTCCGCTGGTAAAACTGAATAACATCACCAAAGATCTGCCAGCAACGATTGCGCTGAAGTGTGAGTTTTTCAATCCGCTCGGCAGTGTCAAAGACCGTATCGGTATGGCAATGATCGAAGATGCTGAAAAGCGCGGTGTTCTTAAAAAAGATACCGTCATTGTGGAACCAACCAGCGGCAATACGGGAATCGCGCTCGCTTTTGTAGCGGCTTCCAAGGGTTACAAATTGATTTTGACGATGCCGGAAACGATGAGCGCGGAACGCCGCACGCTTCTCGCGATGCTTGGCGCAAAGCTCGTTCTCACTCCCGGACCTGAAGGCATGAAAGGCGCAATCGCCCGCGCCGAGCAGATTCTCAAAGAAACTCCAAACTCCTGGATGCCACAGCAGTTTAACAATCCCGCGAATCCTGCGATCCACGCGGCGACGACAGCCGAAGAAATCTGGGACGATTCCGATGGCAAAGTTGATATTGTCATCTCCGCAGTAGGAACGGGTGGAACGCTCACTGGTATTGCCGAAACGCTTAAACCCCGTAAGGCCGGTCTCCAATCCATCGCGGTTGAACCCGTGGACTCCCCTGTTATCTTGCAGACGATGAAGGGTGAGCCCATCAAACCCGGCCCGCACAAGATTCAGGGAACGGGCGCTGGATTTGTGCCGAACAATCTCCACCTCGATATCGTCGATGAAGTCATCACCGTGACGAATGACCAGGCTTTCGTAATGGCCCGTCGCCTCGCAAAGGAAGAAGGTATTCTCGTGGGAATCAGTACCGGTGCGAACGTCCATGCAGCGATCGAGGTCGCAAAGCGCCCTGAAAATAAAGGTAAGTTGATCGTCACGATCGCCTGCTCCACGGGTGAACGCTATCTCAGCACCGCGCTCGCCGAAGAAGCCCGCGCCGAAGTCGGTAACTAAATCTTCCCATGACACACATCATTCCTGACCCGTCTACCGAAAGCGGCGATCTCTCATCCCTGCAAATTCAGGATTTCTGGGATCGTCACGGAAAATCTGTGATTGTTGGTGGTCTGTTCGCGTTGATCGCTGGTCTCGTGGTCTTAATCTTCGTGATCTTCCAGCACAATCGCGAGCTTGATGCGCAAGCCGCTTTTGCGGGAGCGAAGGATGATGCACAGTTTCGTGGAATTATCGAAAAGTATTCTGGGACTGCTCCGGCGGCGGATGCATCGCTTCTTCTAGCGGGATCGCTGCGCAAGGCGGGGAAATATGATGATGCGACGGCTGCACTAAACGACGTCATTAAGAATTTTCCAGATAGCTCCTATGCCGCGCTTGCTTCACTCGGGCTTGCAGCAAACCAGGCTGCGGCGCAGCATGACCAGAAATATATCGAAGCGCTCCAACAGACTGCGGCAAAGTATAATAATTTCTTTGTCGCTCCCTACGCGCTCCTGTCTCAGGCGGAGTTAAATGTAGCAGCGGGTAAAAACGGTGATGCGGCGGGAATTCTGAGAAATCTTACCGCGCAGTATCCCGATAGTATTTCCTCCCGTATTGGTAGCCAGTACCTTGAGCGTCTCGATGGGGTTGTCGATACGGACTCGAAAAATTAGCCGAATCGGCTAACGGATCGGAAATTCCGACTGCGTTTCAACGGGTAATCCCTCAGGACCAAGGAATCCCATTTTGTTTCCGGGGTGATCCTTCGGAGGTTGTGGCGGTTCCATTTGACCGATGGAGATGCTGCCTTGATATCCGCCACCCTTGTCCACATTAAACGCACGGGCATGGACATCGCCCTCAAGAAAACCACCTTTTACGATACGTACTGCTCCGCTGCATAAAATGCGCCCTGCGATCTGTCCACGAATCACTACTTCGCCGGCCCGCACTGCATGCGCGACAAATACATTGGCGCCTTTTTCAACGACGACTTTGGTGGCGATAAACTCAGCGCTACAGCGCCCTTTGCAGGAAAGACGAATCGGGCCGTCGCAATAAATACGTCCGTTGATCTGACCTTCCAGCAACGCAGAACCACAGATTGTCGATACATTGTTTAAAAAGCCGCCGCGTTCGATGTGCAGGTGGCCTCGTGTATCGACTGTCCGTGTCACGCGTGTGGAGACAACTACATTTTTCAGATCGATATATGCGCTGCAATTCGGGCATACGGTCGATGCGGCGTAGCCGGAGACTTCATGCGAAGTTCCACATGTATAGCAGCGAACCTTGCGCGGTGGACGATTGACCACCGTGCGAAAGAGGCGAGTCACCAGCCCCGGCCCCGCAGATTTATGCGAATGCGCGGAAGCTTCCTTCTCGCCGATCTTGAAATGCTGGCCGCATGCGCGGCAATAGGTGGACTGTGCCTGACGCGGCTCCTTTTGGGAGGCGTTGCAATACGGGCAGCAAACGGAGACTTTGCTCAGTTCGCCTGCCATTTACTTCCTGAGGCCTCGATTAGGAAACTACGGGCTGCGTTTTCCGTGCGGCGTCGCCGGAAGGAGTGCCGCTCGAAGTTGCCGGAGCCGAAGTGCTGCGTCCGGAATCCACGGCTTTTTGCAAAGCGCTGCGGTTCGGAGTCACTTCGGACTTACCGACGAAAGTTGCGCCTTCTTCGATTGTGATGCGCATCGCCTTGAGGTCGCCGGTCAACTGAGAGCTGGCCTTCAATTCGCAACGTTCGGTCACGGTGATATTACCGACGACAGTTCCGAAGACAGTGACTGCCTTGGTTTTTACTTCGCCGCGAATCTCCGCATTCTTGCCGATCGTGAGAATTCCGTCGGTGGAAATTACTTCGCCTTCAATTTTGCCGTCGAAAATCAATTCTGTGCCGAATTTGATGCTGCCTTTGATTTCAACATCATTGGCGAGGAGGTTTTTGCTATTGGTGGTTTCTGCCATGGAACTGGAAGTCAAATTGTTTAAGTTCATATCCTGAAAGTCTCCTGCGAATTAAGTGCCACAGAGGCAGGATGTCAATCTTGATCCCTTAAAGAGGGATGGATTCGGCCATTAAGCGGCCTCGGAAGGCAATTTTGGAGCATAAAGCTCGCTCCGAGCACCCGGAAATCAGGGATTATGGACATTACAATGCCCGCAGAGCTCCTCGGCCGGGTAGGTCCAGATTTCGCTTAAAGTGGGTGATAATGGGGGATAAGGGCGAGTTGCGACACCGTGGCATGCAAACCCATGGCTACGACCACTTCGTGAATCAGGTCGGATGCATGCGGGCCAACGACTCCGCCGCCCAGGATTTCTCCGGTCTTTTTATGAGCGATCAGTTTTACAAACCCTGCGATCTCGCCCATGACCATGGATTTTCCATGATCGTGAAAGGGATGCTTTGCCGCGACAAAAGGAATTTCCTTCTTCACGCATTCTGCTTCGCTGAGTCCGACAACTGCGACTTCAGGATCGGTGAAGACGACATAGAGCTTGAGGCGATAGTCGGATTTTTCAAGAGGCTCTGATTTTTTTTGAATGACACGAGCTGCATTCCGTGCAGCGATTTCTCCCTGCTGGATCGCGATGTGAACGATCTCGTAAGGGCCACAAACATCGCCCGCCGCGAAAATTGTAGGGACGGACGTCTGCTGCGTTTCGGAAGTCGTCACATGACCGTGTTCGGTTTTGACGCCTGCGGCGCTGAGGTCGAGTCGAGCTACATTAGGCGTTCTCCCGAGTGCCAGAAAGATCTCCTCGGCAGTGACCGTGTGCTCTTTTCCTTCCTTCTCAAAGACGACGCGTTTTAGACTGCCTTCCTTCTCCACGCGCACCAGTCGGGTGCCAGTATGAACTTTCGCACCATGTTCGCGAAACGCGGTTTCGACAACTTCCGCGATTTCAGGGTCAGTCCCGCTGAGGATATGTGCGCCGCGCTGCAAAATAGTCACTTCCACGTCAAAGGTATTCAGATAATGAGCCAGCTCCAGCCCCACCGGGCCGCTACCGAGAACAATAACGGACTTTGGAAGTTGCTCCATTTCCAGCACGTCATCACTGGTGATAAATCCCGCATCCTTCAGTCCAGGGATTTCTGGAGTGGAAACTGAAGATCCCGTGGCGATGAGAGCGCTCTTTGTCGTGATGGTGCTTTCGTCACCATTCAGCGTGTGAATGCGCAATGTATTCGAATCGATGAAGCTCGCATTTCCGCGAATGAAGGTGAATTTTCCCGTCTCCAGTTGCTCGCGGCGATAGTCGGCAAACTCGGCGATAAGCTTTCGTTTGCGTGCGATAATCGCTTTTGTGTCGAACTCGATTTCTTTGGCGCTCAAGCCAAACTCGGTAGCCCTGCGCAGGGTTGTGTAGCGATTTGCCGATTCAATCAAAGTCTTGCTCGGCATGCATCCACGTAGAATGCAAAGACCGCCGACATCCTTGCCGCCTTCTATAACGGCCGTTTTCAATCCGCACTCGATGGCTGTTCGTGCCGCCGCGTATCCTGCGCTTCCACCGCCAAGCACCACGAAATCGTAATCGCTCATGGATTGGAAACTAACCGAATACGAATTCGATTTCTAATAAAAAGAAACAGGGCGATTATGAGGAGAGTTCCTTTTCGAACGCGAAAAGCGCGGGAACCCC
>JBDTJR010000116.1:0-3239 GCA_039935735.1 Chthoniobacterales bacterium
GACGCAATCTCCTGAGGCATTATTTGAGAAACTTTGCGGTGTTTTAAACGGAGGAAGGCAATGAGTCTGATTCCGATCAAGTCTCCTCGTGAGATCGATAAAATGCGGGTTGCCTGCGGGAAGGCTGCTGAAGTGCTTGCCAAGCTTGAAGATCTAGTCGAGCCAGGTGTTACAACGGGTGAGATCGATGCGGCTGCCGCACGATTTATGAAAGAAGCAGGATGCAAAAGTGCATTTCTTGGCTATCGCAAATTCCCGGGACATATTTGCATTTCCCTCAATGAGGAGGTAGTGCATGGTATCGGCGGAGCGCGGAAGATCCAGTACGGAGATATCGTTAAAATGGATGTTGGCGTTATTTGTGAAGGTTGGATCGGCGATACTGCAGTGACCGTGCCTTGTGGCGTTATTGACCCGGCTGCAGAGCGTCTTTTGCAGGTCACCCAGCGCACACTCGAAGAAGTGGTCAAAATGGCCACCGACGGACGACATCTTGGAGATTTGAGCGCTTTTATCGAAAAAGAGGTGGTTGCAGCCGGTTATAGCGTAGTCAGAGAGTTTGTAGGGCATGGAGTAGGCCGAAATCTGCATGAAGAGCCTCAAATCCCCAATTATGGCCGTGCGGGCACCGGACCAAGGCTGAAAAGCGGTATGACCCTGGCTATTGAGCCTATGGTAAACCTCGGGCACCCTGCCGTGAAAGTCCGCCCTGACAACTGGACCGTTTATACCGTGGATGGCAGCCCCTCCGCTCATTTTGAGCACACCGTTTTAGTGCGAAAAGACCAGTCGGAAGTATTGACATGGAGAGGAAAGACGCTATTGAATTAGACGGTAAGGTCGTCGAGCTCTTGCCAAACACCCTGTTTCGCGTAGAACTCGACAATGGCCACAGGGTTCTTGCGCATGTCTCCGGACGGATGCGGATGAACTTTATAAAAATATTACCGGGTGACATTGTCACAGTAGAAATGTCCCCGTACGATTTGGCGAAAGGACGCATCACTTTTCGAAAGAAGTGATGCCTCTTCGTCTACAGGAAAAAAATAGAATGAAAGTTAGACCATCAGTAAAAAGGCTCTGTGTGAGCTGTAAAATAGTACGACGCAAAAACGTCGTCCGTGTGATTTGTAAAAATCCACGCCATAAGCAACGCCAGGGAGGATAAGTCATGCCAAGATTATTAGGAGTCGAAATACCAGGTGATAAGCGGATTGAAGCTTCATTGCCATACATCTACGGAATCGGGCCAAAGAATGCGAAACGCGTTCTCGAAATGGCTAATATCGATCCCAACATGCGTGCCAAGGATTTGTCGACCGAACAGCTCGGTCAGATCGTGCATGCAATCACGTCTAGCAAGACCCTTATCGAAGGTGATCTTCGCCGTGAAATTCAGGGAAATTTAAAGCGGCTTCAGGCGATCAATTGTTATCGCGGAATCCGTCATCGCCGCGGGCTGCCTGTTCGTGGTCAACGCACCTCCACAAACTCACGCACCCGCAAGGGACCGCGTAAGACTGTCGGTGTGCAACGCAACAAGGATGCCAAGACGGGCAAAGTTTAAATTGTAGTCAGGGAGAAAAATTATGGCAGACGAGATTAAACCCGAAGACGCAGCCGCTGAAGAACCGCAGGTTGAAAAATCCGCGGCAGCAGCAGAAGCGCCAGCAGGGACAGAAGTAAAAGCCGCGGCAGCAGAAGCGCCAGCAGCGCCAGAAGTAAAAGCAGAGGAAGCGAAGCCCGCCACCGAGAAGAAAGCTAAGGTAGCTGGCGAAGCCAAGCCAAAGGCTGCAAAGAAGACGAAGAAGGCAGAAGGTGAAGCGGCTCCCGCAGCACCTGCAATCAGCCTCTCACTCGATGACCCCATCGAGAAGCCCAAGATCGTAAAGGCAAAGGGAAGCAAGAATATCACGACGGGCGTTGCTCACGTGCAGGCTAGCTTTAATAATACCATTGTCAGCATTACGGACCAAAGGGGCAATTTGCTCGGTTGGTCAAGTGCTGGAAAAGTAGGATTCAAGGGTTCCCGTAAAAGCACCGCTTATGCAGCACAGCTTGTTGCGCAGGACGCTTGCCGTCAGGCGATGGGCCATGGTCTTAAGGAAGTGGAAGTTCGCGTCAAAGGCCCGGGCGCCGGTCGTGAATCCGCTGTCCGTGCCATGCAGGCTATCGGACTGGAAATCACCGTGATTCGCGATGTCACACCCGTTCCGCACAACGGATGCCGCCCTCCAAAACAACGGCGCGTCTAAGTTGTGCATTTTAAAATTATAATTCATTTATTCCATGGCTAGAAATACAGGACCAAAAACAAAGATCAGTCGCCGGTATGGCGTTTTGATTCTCGGATCGGCAAAAGCATTCGAACGCCGGAACTATCCTCCGGGCATGCATGGCCAGAAGGGCTCACGCCGCAAACAGTCAGACTACGCGCTGGCTCTTGCTGAAAAGCAGAAGCTTCGCCACCAGTATGGTGTACTCGAGCGGCAATTTCGTCGTTACTTCCAGATTGCTTCTTCGAAACGTGGCGTCACGGGTGAACTCCTCTTGCAACTCCTCGAACTCCGTCTTGATAACGTTGTTTATCGCCTCGGTTTCGCGAAGACCCGCAGTGGCGCACGCCAGCTCGTTGCGCACGGCCACGTGCAGCTCAACGGACGCAAGACCGATATTTCCTCCGCTACGCTACGCGTAGGTGACAAGGTGAGCATCAAAGAAAAGCCTTCCACCCGCCGTCTCGCAGCGAAGAGCCTCGAGCAGACTCAAATCATCGAGGTAGCTCCGTGGTTGTCCGCGGACAAGGAAAACTTTGCAGGCGAAGTGCTTCGTCTACCGACCCGGGAAGAAATCAACCCCGTCGTCAACGAGCAATTGGTCGTCGAGCTTTATTCTCGATAAGAGGATACTCTACTCGCATTTTGGGAAAGGCCGGTGTAACAACCGGCCTTTTTCTTTTTATCGGGAAATATTGGTATGAAATGAGACGCAATGCGCCTTTGCTCTCGGCGCAACCTTAATGAGAATTGTGCCGGGATTTTTCATGGATTTCTTCTTCCTCCGGTTCATCCTACGGGAGCGAGTTGGAATCATATATAGGCTCTTGGGTGACAATATCTATGCAACCCAGCGGACGGCGCAGGGATGGTCTCTACTGCGGATTGCCCACGAGATCGGAAATAGCGTGGCGATTGTGGCGGAATATTACGCGGCTTATATGAGGCCTGAGGAAATCGGCG
>JBDTJR010000117.1:0-20064 GCA_039935735.1 Chthoniobacterales bacterium
AGCGGAGGAATGATATTACTCTCCGCGATAAGTGCAGGTTTGATCGGCGCGATAATACTGTACCCGGCCTTAGTATTCGGTAGCATCGGAGTTCCCCACATCGTTCGGCAGACCACTTCCTTAGCCAACACCTTTTCTCCAATCAGTGTGGTATTGAAAAGTGTAGGCTCGTCAAAGGTGAGCTTGCCAGCGGTGCCAGTAGAGCCACCGGGATAGCCCATAGATCCCGCCAAAGCGGGCAGGACTGCAGAAAATAATCCAAGGAGAGACAATGCGACAATCCGCAACATGCTCTCATTAAAAAAAGCCACCCGCAAATTGTCAACCGCAAACTCGAAAACCGCGCGATTCAGTTGCCATCCCCCCGTAGTTCCGACTACTCTCCCCTTCTGTGTTTCAGATCATTTTCAACGAAATCAGCGCCAATGAAATGGCCGCTTTGCCAAAGGACCTCCAACTGGATCTTCTAGCCGAATTCCATGTTATGCCGGAGGACTTTGACCGCCTTGATACAGAGAAGTTTGGCCGAGTGGAACGCGATGGCCGCTCGCTTCTTCGCTACAGGGCAAAAGATCATCGTATCTATTTTGAAAAACACCCTCAGGGTATCATCGTCCACCGCGTCCTGCACAAAAACACCATTCGCGACTTCCTCTACCGCTCAAAGCTACCGATGACCGAGGACGAGCAACTCGCCCAGACAAAGGATTTCTGGCACATGATCGATGAAGCGGAGGCCCGGCAATGAGTTTCGAGTTTTCCTCCGAAGCTGAGCGTCTCAAGCAATTCCCCATCGCAAACAGCCAGATATTTCTCGCCCACGGTGGCGTGACCATTTTGCCCGCCTGCGCGGCGGATGCGATGAGCGAATATGCTCAGGCTTCTGCGCACAATCACCAGGAGTTCGGCGAGGTTCTCGCTTTCATTGCTAAAACTCGCGAAATCTCCGCGAAATTGATCGGCGCCGATGCCGGTGAAATTGCCCTCCTCGGCCCCACTTCCCTTGGCCTCAGCTTGTTCGCAAATGGGATCGAATGGAAAGAAGGAGATGAACTCCTTTGCTATCAGGATGATTACCCTGCGAATGTCTATCCATGGACCGGCCTCCGACGCCACGGCGTGAATGTTCGTTTTATCAAGCCCGATGCGCTCGGTCAGATTACTCCTGAGCTTGTCGCCACATACCTTACTCCTAAAACTCGCATGGTCGCTCTCGCATCCTGCCATTTTCTGACGGGATGGCGTATCGATGTCGATGCCATCGGCGTCTTGCTGCATGAGCGAGGAATTCTCTTTTCACTCGATGCGATCCAAAGCCTCGGCGCTTTTCCGCTTTCCGTTAAGCACGTCGATTTTCTAAGTGCGGATGCCCACAAGTGGATGCTGGGTCCTCTCGCCATCGGCATCGTCTATGTCGCTCGCGAGCATTTTGAAACCTGCCATCCTACTCTTCTCGGTGCATGGAATGTCAAATCACCCGACTTCATCTCGCAGGACAAAATTGATTTCTATGATACCGCACGCCGCTACGAGCCAGGCGTCTTAAATGTATCGGGTATTTACGGTATGAAAGCCTCGCTGGAAATGTTGATGTCGATCGGCATTGAGTCCGTCGGTGAACGAATTCTCCGTATTCGAAACTATCTGCTCACCGGTCTACTCGACATGGGATTTAAAACAAAATCCCCGCTCCCCGGTGATCCCATGGCATCTGGAATTGTGACGGTTTTTCATCCTACGCGAAAAGCCGAACCGCTTTTTGAAGCAATGACGGCAAAACGTATCACTGCTTCCCTTCGCCACGACCGCGAGGGAAATGCCTATCTGCGTTTCAGCCCGCATTTTTACAATACGGAAGCTGAAATGGATACAGTCCTCGCTTGTCTTCGCGAGTAAATACCTCAGCTGAGCTTAAGCACTATCTTCCCTGATCGGCCTGACTTCATTGCGGCCTGGATCGCATCCGCAAATTTGGCCAAAGGAAAAATTTCATCCACCGGGATTTTTACTGCTCCCGAATTACTTAATTCCATAAGCTCTGCATACATCGCGGCTTGCGCGTCCACCGTCATGCGACCCACGTATTTATGAACCCAGAATCCGCGGTAGGAAATATCTTTGAAGATCAAGGCTCCATTGGAAACACGAAATGCCTGACGACTCATCGCGCCATAGGTAATTAGCTGCCCGGAAAAACCCAGCATCTTCGTTAGCCTGCCTGCGCTTTCTCCGCCCACGGCATTTAAAGCCAGCGGAAACTTTGTGCTACCGCTGATTTTCTTTGCAGACTCCACAGCGTGCTCATCATCGAGAATCACATGCTCATACCCTTGTGATTTCAATTCCTCCAGAACCTCCCCGCGGCGCACGAGATGAATCGCAGGAATATTCCAACGCTTCGCCAGCGCCATAACCCAACGTCCCACACCGGAGTTCGACGCATTTTGAGCAACCCACTCTCCACTCTGAAAGGAGTGAAAACTTTTCAGCATGCAATAAGCCGATGGCGCATTAATACGAATCATTGCCCCCTGCACAGGATCCAGCACTTTATCAAGGATGATGAGATCTTCCGCTTTCCAAATCCCTGCTTCGCACCAGGTCATTGAGCCCACCAAAACGTGCATTCCGATGGAAACGACTTCTACACTTGGGCCGACACTCTCCACAATTCCAATACCTTCATTTCCCGGCGTATCAGGCAGTGGACGCAATGCTCCATAGGTGCCTTCGAGCGTATTAATATCGGAAGGATTAATCGGCGCATACAACATGCGGACAAGAACTTCTCCCTGTTGCGGCTCGCGAAGCTCAATAGATCGAATAGCTCCTACACTTGCGGGATCGCCTCTTTCTGAATAACGAACCGCTGAGATATTTTTCATTTGAGTAATTTCAACATCTTCACTCGAATTTGAATCTTCAGAGTGTAAAAATCAAATTCTGATTACAATTTTCAAAATAAAATCGTCATTTTACTCCTTAAACAAAGCGCAAACTTGCCAGAAGCCCGGTTTCGGCACAAATTTCTCGTTTCCATGATTTCCGAGCATACCGATCCGATTAACGCGCAGATTCTCTCTATTTCCGAAGACAAGATTTCCGGCTTCGTGCGAGAGCCCTTTCACGAGATCGCCGAGAAAAGCGGTGTTGAGCTATCGGTAGTCATCGAGCGTATTCGAGGAATGCTTGAGGCCGGAACGGTTCGTCGCGTACGCCAGACATTACTCGCCACGAATCTTGCAGAGGGTGCGCTCGTGGCATGGAAGGTTCCTGCTGAAAAACTTGATGCCGCTTTCGAATTCATGTTTCGCGAAGATCCATTTTCCGGCCATGTTGTCATTCGCTCCACCGATGCGAAAATTCCCGGCGAGGCTTACAAACTCTGGACCACATTGAAAGTTCCCGCTGGTGAATCGCTTGAAGACCATTGTCAGCTCTTATGTCGTGAGACTGGAGCAGAGCATTTCCGCTTGATGCCTGCGAAGGGAATTTTCGCTCTCGGCGTCGGCCATGTCCGCCGCAAGACTTTGGAACCAGGTGAAAAAAGCGAGGAACTCGCGCGTATGCTTCCCGTGGGCGTTGCAAAACTTACTGATGAGGAATGGAACGTCCTTCTCTCACTCAAACGGGAATTCGAACCGCAGGAAATTCGAGAAACACCATGGGCTGCACGCGCAAAGGAAGCCGGTGTCAGCCTTGATGAATTTTATCGAGTGGCAGAAAAGCTTAACGCCCAAAAACTCATTGGTCGTTTTTCTACATTTCTCGAACATGTAAAGCCCTCACAATCCGGCACACGTGTCACACGCTTTAATGGGCTGTTTCACTGGGCCGTTCCGCAGGGCATGGAGTTTCAAGCCGGAAGCGAAGTCGGACGCCATGACATCCTCACGCATTGCTACTGGCGCGAAGGTGGTCCCGAATTTAATAACGTCAATATCATGGCCGTCGCACATGGCACGGATAAGGATCGCCTCATGGAGCATAAAGCCTCGATCGACCAGCATCTCATTTCTGTCGGTATTCCCGTGAGTTACACGAATGTATTCTGGGGTGGTCGCAGTGAAATCAAGCCTTCCGAGATTTCTCCCATCATCTATCGTGAGTGGCGAAAAAGCCGCTTAACTTAGTTCGCCAAAATACTTTGCAATATCCTTGCGGCTGATTTTTCCACGGAGGTTTCTTGGAATTTCTTCGACAAGATGAATCCGATGAGGAATCTCCCAGCTCGCGAGAGACTCTGCACAAAACGTTTTTAACTCTCCCTCGGCCATTTTCCTTCGCGCTACCACGCAGGCATGAATGACTTCGTTTTTTCGCACATCAGGAACTCCAAAGACAACGCACTCTCCGACTCCGTCATGCTTCCTTAGAGCGGCTTCCACTTGAAAGGGATTCACTTTCTTACCTCCGACATTGATCAAATCTGAAATGCGGCCCGTAATGCAGTATCCCTCACCTGTTTCCTTGAGTAAGTCCGCAGGTAGAAAAGCGCCACTTGAAAGATTTTGTAAATCATCTTCCGGGAAATAACCAAGTCCTGCTGCTTTACTATGAACCCGATATTGGCAACCCTCCTCCGTTTCCGTGGGTGTTTTTTCCAATCTGACATCTTTCATCGGGGAACCCACATAGCCCTGCGTCACAACTGCATCCTCCGTGGAGTCATAGCAAATTCCGCCACATTCCGAAGCGCCATAAAAGGAATGAATTTTTCGTCCGTAATGTTGATGAAAAGCATGAATCGTTTCGGAGGAAAGTGGTGCTCCTGCGGAAATGAGAAGACGCAGTTCTTTTGGAATCTCCGTTTTTAATTTTAACAGAGTCGTATAAAAAGGTGGCACTCCCGGTAGCACCGTCGCACGTGTGGCATACAGCCCATCAATTACCGCACGTGGCACCATGTCATCCGCAGCGACTAGTGATACTCCGCGACAAATCAAAGGCGTGATTAGATTGCTAAATCCGTAGGAGTGAGAAAATGCAATGACGCCGTAATTAATGTCGTCACTTCCAATTCCCATCGTTTCGCAAACCTGGTCACAATCCGCGAGAATTTGTTCATGCGTAAAAAGCACCACTCTCGCAGCAGCCGTAGTACCTGAAGTCATTTTAAGATAATCCGGTTGCACACCCTTCCAATTCACTGCGGCATTCTTATAGCGACTAATCGTTATTTCACGATCCTCTGATACGATACATGCCAGGCCGCCGCATAACCTGAGCGCCTCCTCCGCACTGCTTTCACTTACCCCTGCATCGAGTGGCAGCCAGATTAGACCACGCTTTAGCCCTCCGAGATAAATTGCCGGCCATTCCGGGAGGTTTTCCATGAGAAGCCCAATTACCGAACCTCGAGGTAAATCCGAAAACTCCCCGGCAAAAGCGTCGGATTCCCCATCTAAATCCCCATAACTCCTCAAGACCTCTCCAGAAGGCGAAATAACAGCCGCCTTGGAGGACTTTCGCTCACAAATCTCCCTCCATCGGGAAAGAATTGGATTAGAAGTAGTTAAATCATTATTCATTTCGCTTGCTATCCCGATTCTTACACCATACCTTATGCGATTCAACTTTAAGTCATGAAGACAGGGATTCATCCAGAATATAACGAAACACTCATTACCTGCGCTTGCGGTGCGGTTTATCGCACTCGCTCCACACGGGAAAACATCAAGGTTGGTATTTGCGCAGCCTGTCATCCGTTCTTCACGGGAGAACAAAAATTTGTCGATACGGCTGGCCGTGTTGAGAAATTCACTCGCCGTTACGGAAGCGTTCGCGCTACACGCGCTCCTAAAAAGGCTTAACTTAATTTCCTTTGTAAAAACGGTGATCGTGCACACATGCGCGTTCGCCGTTTTTCTTTTCCAACCCTTATTCTGCCATGGACTTCGCGCCTGTAATTGACAAAAAACGTCAGCGGTTTCAGGAATTGGAACAGCTCGTCGCCTCTCCTGATTTTTTTCAGGACGCCGCGAAAGCGCGCGAACTCATGCGTGAGCATACGCGTCTCAAGGAATTAATGAGTCTCTGGCAGCAATTTGAAAGCTCACAAAAGGAATTTCAGGAAAGCAAGGAACTCTCGAAATCGGCGGATGTCGAAATGGCCGAGTTGGCCGCTTCCGAACTACCGATCATAGAAGCTCGTCTTCAAACTCTGGAGCGTGACCTTCAGATTCTCATTCTTCCTCCAGAACCCGGAGAGGATCGCGATGCAATCGTGGAAATTCGTGCCGGAACCGGTGGCGATGAAGCAGCATTGTTTGCCGCGGATCTTTACCGTATGTATTCCCGCTATGCCGAAGCGAACGGGTTAAAAACCGAGCTTCTGGAAAGCAGTCCTTCCGGTCTCGGTGGATTTAAGGAAGTTATTTTTCAGGTTTCAGGAAATTCAGTATTCCGCAAAATCCGTTATGAAAGCGGAGTGCATCGCGTGCAGCGTGTACCAGCTACCGAAGCCCAGGGAAGAATTCATACCTCTACGGCCACTGTCGCTGTTCTTCCCGAAGCGGAAGAAGTGGATATCGAAATTCGCCCTCAGGATTTGCGTATTGAAGTTTGTCGTTCCGGCGGTCCCGGTGGGCAGGGCGTCAATACAACGGACTCCGCCGTTCAAGTTCTTCACATTCCCACTGGAAAAATCGTTCGCTGTCAAGATGGCCGCAGCCAGCAGAAGAATAAAGAAAAGGCGCTTACCATTCTAAGAACGCGTTTGCTTGAGGAAAAGCAGCGTGAAGAGCAGGAGAAATATTCCGCGCATCGCAAAAGCCTTATCGGCAGCGCAAGCCGTGGAGAAAAAATCCGCACTTATAATTATCCTCAAAACCGTGTTACGGATCACCGCATAGGCCTTACGCTTCGCTCTTTGGATCGCATGCTCGAAGGGGATATGCAGGAAATGCTCGAATCGCTCCAGAATAGCGATCTACAGCAGCGCCTCGCAGACGCAAACATCAGCTAAGCCCGTGAAAACCATTCTCGAGGTACTGGATGGCGGCACCGCCTATCTTGAGAAACGTGGAATCGAAAACGCCCGTCTGAACATTCAGCATTTACTCGCGCATGTTTTAAAGAAGAAGCGCATGGAACTTTATATGGAGTTCGATCGCCCGCTTTCCGAAACTGAACTCGCTCCCTTGCGAAAACTGATGCAGGAACGCGGCACGGGTCGGCCCTTGCAGCACCTTCTCGGTACGGTTGAGTTTTTCGGACGCGAATTTCTTTGCGATAGCCGAGCTTTGATTCCCCGCTCGGAAACCGAGCAATTGATCGAAATCATTCTTCAGGCCGAGAGTAAGGAAAATTCGCATCACATTCTCGATATCGGCACCGGAAGCGGCGTCATCGCCATTACCCTCGCTTTGGAATGTCCTTCGGCAAAAGTAACCGCCATTGATCTCTCAGACGATGCCCTGGAACTCGCTAAATCCAATGCCGCCCGTCTGGAACTCGCAGAAAAGATTATTTTTTCTCAGGGTGACCTTCTTCCTTCTGAGCATTCCCCTTATCACGTTATCGTCGCTAACCTCCCTTATATTCCCAGCGCGGAAATCCCTCTCCTTTCTCGTGAGGTAAACCACGATCCCATGGCTGCGCTCGACGGCGGCAAGGATGGGCTGGATATCATCCGCAACCTCATTACACGCGCTCCGGCGGCCCTCGCCCCCGGCGGGAGGATCTACCTCGAAATCGGCCACGACCAGGGCGAAAGCGTTCGAGAGCTACTGGAAGGTGAGAAATTTCGCGACATTATGCTTTACCGCGACTATCAAGAAAAGCAGCGCTTTATCACGGCTACCTATGGATAAGATTTTAGTACACGGCGGCAAACGCCTCTCTGGAAAAGTCCGCATCAGCGGATCGAAAAATTCCGCCCTGCCCATTCTGGCTGCCACGCTGCTCACCAAGGAGTCCTGCGTCATCGAGCGCGTGCCTGACTTAAGCGACATTCACTACATGCTGACGATTCTCAGTCAGCTCGGATGCGAGGTGGAGCGCGCAAGCGGCACCGTTCGCATCAAGGCCGAAAAAATCACGACCGCTGCACCCTACGACATTGTGCGCAAAATGCGTGCCTCCGTTTGCATTATCGGTCCTTTGCTCGGACGTGAAAAGGAAGCCACCGTTTCGCTTCCCGGTGGTTGTATTATTGGAGACCGCCCCATCGATCTCCACTTGAAAGGATTTGAGGCGCTGGGTGCTGACGTTCACACGCAGGCAGGCGATGTCAAAGTAGTCGCTCCGACTCTGCGAGGCACCACGATTAATATGCGCGGAAAGTTCGGCTCCACCGTGCTGGGCACTGATAATATTATGATGGCCGCCGTGCTTGCCGAAGGAACGACAATCATCGATGGCGCCGCAGAGGAGCCCGAGGTTGTGGATCTAGCAAATTTTCTTAATAAAATGGGTGCCAAAATCGAAGGTGCCGGGACGCGCAGTATTACGATTGAAGGCGTGAAGGAACTTCATGGTACACATCACGAAGTCATCCCGGATCGTATCGAAGCCGGCACTTTTCTCGTCGCAGCCGCAATCATAGGAGATGACGTTACGATTTGTCGCGTCGAGCCTTCGCATTTGCAAAGCGTCATCGATGCACTACAACTCGCAGGACTACAAATTGAAGCTGGTAAAGATACCCTGCGCATTCGTCCAAATGGCGCACGTCGTCCCCTTAAAATAGATACTTCCCCTTACCCGGGATTTCCTACCGATATGCAGGCGCAGATGTGCGCCTTTCTCAGCACTATCGACGGCATAAGCGTGGTGACCGATAATGTATTTCCTCAGCGCTTCATGCATATTTCAGAGCTCAAGCGTATGGGGGCTCAGATTGATATTCAAAATGCAACCGCCGTCATCACCGGGGTTAATGCACTTAGCGGAGCACCCGTCATGGCAAGCGATCTTCGTGCTTCCGCTGCATTGGTTCTCGCGGGCTTAAATGCGGAAGGTATTACCGAGGTCAATCGCGTCTATCATATCGATCGTGGATACGAAAGCATTGACGATAAACTCAATGGTCTCGGCGCACATATTGAGCGCGCCAAAGCCCTGGCCTGATTTTCAGCGCCTGAAAAAT
The DNA here is from genome assembly GCA_039935735.1 of Chthoniobacterales bacterium. Lineage (GTDB taxonomy): Bacteria > Verrucomicrobiota > Verrucomicrobiia > Chthoniobacterales > JBDTJR01 > JBDTJR01. The sequence continues at coordinate 9,092 of JBDTJR010000117.1, forward strand.
AAATCAGCGTAGCTGACGTCGGTGAATCCAGATGCTCTGGAGTAATCCGAGCCCGAATACCACCACCAGCACAAAAGATCCTCCATAACTGATCAGAGGAAGAGGAAGTCCCGTAATCGGAGTAAGAGAAATCGTCATCCCCGTATTCATGAAAATATGCGTGAATATGAGCATCACCACACCGACGCCTATCAATTTCCCCAATTCGTCTGCGGCATGATAAATAATATATAACCCCGTCAATAACAGCACCGCAAATGATCCAAGCAGTACGCATCCTCCGACAAAGCCATGCTGCTCTCCAATTACTGAAAAAATAAAATCGTTATGAACAATCGTGCTGGGAAGCAGCCCAAGCTCATTAAGTGAATCGGCGGACTTGAATCCCTTCCCACTCCATCCACCGGAGCCAATTGCATCCATCGAGCGGTTGATCGTCCATGCATCGCCGAGAGGATCGACGTTAGGATTAAGAAAAGTCGTAATACGGGCACGCTGGTATTCCTTTAGCCCGAAATAGGTCACCAGAGGAATCATCGCGATCACCAAAAGTAAAATTGCGACCAAGTAACGAAGCGGAATATTTGCGATAAACCACATTCCCAAAAGAATGGGCAAATAAACAATTACCGCTCCAAGATCCGGCTGGATCAGCACAAGCAGCATCGGCGCTCCCACGATAGCCCCGCACAGTATGATCCTCAAAAACGGATGCATCTTCCGAAACTCGCTTAAAAATAAAGCGACCACCAGAATACACGCGATCACTGCCACCATCGAAGGCTGAAAATTAATCGGTCCAATCTGTATCCAGCTTTTCGCGCCATAGACCTTTCTTCCCAGCACAAGCGTCGCCACAAGACAAACGACCGATATGAGATAGATCGGCAGCGCACCCCAGCGCACCCAGCGATAATCGACCATTGCCGTTACAAAAAAGATGATGAGAGCGATACCAAAATAAGCGGCCTGCAACTTCCAGAATATCTTTCCAGGCATCATCCATGTAGCACTGTAGATCGCAAACACTCCGAAAATCGATAGAGCGATCATCAGAATCAAAAGAATCCAATTTAATTTCAGAAGTTTTTTAAGAAACGGCGTCATGACTTCCTCGAATCAAGCAAGTTTTGGAATCGCAGCAAGCAGACTTTTCGTATATTCGTGCTGAGGGTCTTGATAAATTGCCTCAGCGCTTGCCGCTTCCACAATTTTTCCGCGATGCATCACGAGCACATAATCGCTGATATGCTCCACCACAGCGAGATCATGCGCGATAAAAAGATAGGCAATCCCAAGTTGCTCCTGAATGTCCTGAAAAAGATTCACAATCTGCGCCTGCACGCTCACGTCGAGGGCGCTGACCGGCTCGTCACAGACAATGAACTTCGGCTTTACTGCAAGCGCTCGAGCAATCCCGATGCGTTGTCTCTGCCCTCCACTGAATTCATGAGGGTAACGCCTCATTTGCTCAGGCTTTAATCCCACCATTTTCAATAACTCGGCCACTCTCTCCTGACGTTCGGAAGAAGTCATCTTTGGAAAGTGAATCTCCATCGCCTCCGAAATCATCGCGCCAACAGTCATCCGGGGATTCAGCGAGCCAAAGGGGTCCTGAAAAATCATCTGTATTTCTTTTCTGAGAGGGCGAAACTCCCTCTGACTCATTGGCAGGATATTCTTCCCGTCAAAAAGAACCTCACCCGAGGTCGCAGGAATCAATTTCAAGAGCGTACGCCCGACGGTCGTCTTGCCACTGCCACTCTCCCCTACGAGCCCTACTGTTTTTCCCGCTTCCACGGAAAAACTCACATCATCAACCGCTTTGAAATCGCCGGTTTTATTGCGTAGGACGCCGCCATGGATAGGAAACCACGTGCAAAGATTTTTAACTTCGAGCAAAGGCATTCAGATCAAGTGTGTTAAGAGAAAGGAAACGAATCAAGTCTTACAAAAGGATTTTTTCTCAGGTCAGTCGATTTTCCTCAGATTGAAAAATTTCTACGAATTTGGCAGTATCTTTCGCTGATAAAATCTTCTGAAAAAGTCGTTCGTCTCTACAAACTCGCACAATTACCCCCATCAGACGAAGGTATTCCGAACTCATCGGTCCCGGTATCCCAGCAACAAAGATCAATCTTACGGGAACGTCCACTCCCGGAAATGAAATTCCGCTGTCAGATCGCCCTGCTGCCATGACTAACGTCGAAACTGCATTCGTCCTGCCATGTGCAATGCACAAACCTTGCCCACAACTCACGATTGCCGGTGCATCGCGTTCGAGCACCGCTTTATCAAGCACATCCCAATCAATTACTCTCGAATCCCCACGAAGCCGAATAACAACCTCATTAATGGCCTCAGCTTTTTCCGTAGACGACAATGCCAGATTGACACGATCAGGAAGTAAAACCTCTCCGATCCCAATCATAAATTACTGCCACTCCATTTGAGTTTTTGGCGCAATACTTCTGAAAAAGTCACATCAGGCAGCATCGCCAGTTGAAGCGCGAATTTTGATTTGTGGATTTTTAAAACGTCGCCTCCCTGGAAGGAATGTGAGTTGCGGCCATCGACACTTACAAACACCTCCTGACGGCGTTTCATCATTTGTACCTCGATCACGGAATCATCACTCACCACAGTCGAGCGATTGGTTAGCACGTGAGGACAGATTGGCGTGATTACAAATGCTCCCGAGTCCGGTAGAAGGATGGGTCCTCCCGCAGCAAGTGAATACGCAGTAGATCCCGTGGGGGTGGCCACAATCAATCCATCCGCATTATAAGTCGTAAGTGGAACCCCATCGATGCGAACCTCCATCACGACCAGCTGTGAACGTTCACCGCGACTTACCACGACATCATTTACTCCGAGAAATTCCGCAGGCTCTGTGCCTTCGGACTCCACCCTTACCTGTAAAATCGAGCGCGGTGTGAGAACATAATTTTTTGCGGCAATGCTTTCGATCGCCTTCTCAATGTCATGGGATCCCACTGAAGTCAAAAATCCCAATCCTCCGATATTGATCCCGAAAACCGGACAAAACTTTCCATCGATGCGATGAACCACGCGAAGAAGCGTTCCATCTCCGCCAATGACCACCAGCAACTCGCATTGCGCAGCCAGTTCTATTTCGGAGTAATTCGATTCTTTGCCAATGATCGACGCCGTATTTTTTTCCAGAAGGTAAGGAATTTTGCGCGCCTCCAGTTTGGAAACAAAAAGAGTCACCAGCGCAGGGGCCTCAGGCTTTTGGATATGTGCGACTATACCGATCATGGCTTTAAAAATGCGAGAAATTCCCGATTCCCGGCAGCTCCGGTGATCGGCGAAGGAATGACGCCCATCCATTGATGATCCAGGGTTTCAGTTACAAAAATTCGAATCTTTTCCACAGCTTCTTCGTGATACGCAGCTTCTTTGACAATTCCGCCTTTGTCCACCTTTTCACGCGATAGCTCAAACTGCGGTTTGATCAATACGATCATTCGCCCCTCGTCGCCCAGCACCTCAAATGCCGCTGGCAGAATAAGCGTCAGCGAAATAAAGCTCACATCGATTACCACGATATCCGGCTTATCTCCGATATCCTCTCTCCGAAGATTCCGCGCATTTATCCCCTCCTTCACACACACCCTGGGGTCCGAACGAATCTTCCAGTCCAGTTGATTATGCCCAACATCAATCGCATGAACCTTCGCCGCGCCCCGTTGTAAAAGACAATCCGTAAATCCTCCCGTTGATGCTCCGATATCCAGTGCAATAAGTCCGGTGGGATCGATGCCAAACCCATCCAGCGCACCCTCCATTTTGAATCCCCCTCGCCCCACGTAGCGGTCCTCGCCATCCACGCGCAATCCAATATCTTCAGCGACAGACATCCCTGGCTTGTCCATGCGCCGATCTTCTGTAAAAACCCGCCCCGCCATAACTGCGCGTTGCGCTTTTTCCCGTGAATCAAAATACCCTTTTTCAACAAGTAATTGATCCAGTCTCTTTTTTGCCGCTTTTTGCACCTCCACAGTTGCTAACACAGAGTCTTTAACCTAGAAAGTGCGTTCTTGCCGTATGACCGATCCCGACCTTAAGCCAAAGATCAAAGAAATGATGGTGACCCACCTCATGCTCAAAATGAAACCCGAGGAAATCGGGGATGAGACTCCTTTATTTCAGCCCGATGGCCTTGCCCTGGACTCCATCGATGCCCTGGAACTCGCCGTCGGCATTGAAAAAACCTTTGGAGTAAAAACTCCGAATGCCGAATCCGCACGTCAGGCCTTTGTTTCGGTAAATACCATCGCGGAATTCATCCGCGAAAATCAGAGATAGATTAAGCTGCCTCGTCAGCGTTTTTTGTCAGTTCCGCCAGCAACGGAATCAGTTCGTCGGGATGATCCAGAATATATTCGGGGTTCTGCCCTTCCAGAGCGCGGCGTGAATTATATCCCCATGTCACTGCCGCAATTTGAATTCCGGCCTTTTTCGTTGCTTCGATATCCCGTGTTTCATCTCCCACGAAAAGAACTTCCTCTGGCTTCATTTTCTTTTCCTTCATCAAGGATTTGATAACGCGCGCCTTACCCATCAGGCGTGAAGAGCAGCGAATAAAATCAAAGCATTCGATGTGATGGCGTTTCAGAAACCGCGCCACATTTTCTTCTGCATTCGAGGTTACAATTCCCAGAAGATAGCCCTGTTTGTGCAATTCCTTAAGTACAGGGATGATATGTGGAAAAGGGTTAACCCCGTCAATACGCGAGCGGAATTCCTTCACGCCGCGCTTTGATACCTTCACAATCTTCGTCGTGGGAACTCCGAGAAAACGGATAAACTCCATCGTCGTCATATCCCGTGCTCCTTCGACCTCTTCCGGCTTCAGGCGACGAAATTTAAACTCATCGGCGAGTTTATTGAGAATCTCAACGCCCGCGATAAACGTATCCCCCACCGTGCCGTCAAAATCAAACAGCAGGATGCGAGGACGAAAAGGCCCCGTCGGAACCTCTTCCTTTTTTCCGCGATTAAATACCCATTGTGCGAGACGTTTCAAACAGCCTCCACAGCTTCTTCAGGGAGTTCCATCGTTCCCTTGTATTTGCAAACTTCAGGCTCCATTCCAAAATGATTTTTATGCAGTTCGGCAATCTTCGCCATTTCCTCATCGGTCAAGGCTGGCTTATCGGATGTCGCCGCAAATTCCCCGATCTGCGCCTCGTCATAAATATTTGGCAGCACCGAAGCCGTACGAGGATCGGTAAGGAGCCACAACATTGCAGCCTGCCCCAGCGTACGCTCACCGTTACGTTCCAGAAAGCGCAGTTTCTCCACTTTTTGTACGCCATTGATCAGCCATGAACGCGGGCGGTGATTTCGGTGATCATTCGGTGGAAATACCGTATCTGCCGTGTAGCGCCCTTCAAGCAATCCAGATGAATGCGGTACTCGCACTAAAAACATCGTATCGGCCCCACAGGATTCTGCCGCTTCATGAAGCGCGTTTCCGGGATATTGCTCGATAATGTTATAAATATGCTGCGCCACATCCGGCTTGTAACGTCGGATCGCGCCTACTCCCTCACCCATCCAGCCAATCGCTGGGCCGAGCGCAAAACCATAGGTGCGGACTTTTCCCTCTTCCTTCAATTTTTCCATCGTCTCCCACACGGAATCATCTCCCACCTGCTCCATACGGATATTGTGGAGTTGCATGATATCGATTCGGTCTGTCTTGAGACGTTTCAGCGCTGCTTCCGTAGCGGAACGTAAAGCTTCAGGTCGGAAATCCTGTGGAATCTCGCGCTGTCCGCGGCGTTCGTCGCCATGATTCACAAAATCATAGCCGATCTTCGTCGCGATCACGATCTTGTCCCGATTCTCCGGAAATGCTCGAGCCAGCAATTCCTCGCTGCGGCCGTTCCCATACGTATCTGCGGCGTCGAAAAGTGTAATTCCGAGGTCAAATGCCAGCTGCATCAGGCGGATTGCTTCTTCATCGGTATAGTTTCCCCACCACCCTGTAGACACGGTCCAGAGCCCGAATCCCACCTCACTTACACTTAAATCACTGTTGCGAAACTGACGGTATTTCATGCCGCTTCATTCATACACCTCCCCCGCCGCAAATTCCAAGAGAAAGCTCCCGAGTGACCTTTTTGCCATCCATGAAGTTTTCCTTGTCCCCAGCACGTCTCACAGGCAAGGTTTCTCCGTCAACTATGGAAACCATATACACTTACAGCGTCATCCCCCGTTTGCCCGAACAGCTCGAGCCATTGCGCGAAATGTGTTACAACCTCTGGTGGACATGGGAACCCCAGGCTCGTGCCCTTTTCCGCTACCTCGACATCCCACTTTGGGAAAAAACGAATCACAACCCTCTGCGCATGCTTCAGCTCTGCAAGCAGGCGCGCCTTGTCGAAGTCGCCAATGACGAATCTTTCCTCCGCGACCTTAAGGAAGTTTACTCCCGCTACAAGAGCTACCTCGCGCGCAAGGATACCTACGGCAAGGAACGCCGCCTCACCGGCACTAAAACCTCCATCGCTTATTTCTCTGCCGAATACGGCTTTCACGAATCCTTCCCGAACTACTCCGGTGGTCTCGGTATTCTCTCCGGCGATCATTGCAAAGCAGCCTCGGATCTCGATCTCGACTTCGTCGCTATGGGACTTCTTTATCGCGACGGTTACTTCAAGCAGCAGATCAATAAAGAAGGCTGGCAGGAAGCGGTCCGCCTTAATCAAAACTTCACGCACCTCCCGCTTCGCGAAGTTCGTATCGATGACAAGCCACTGAGAATCTCCGTCACGCTTCCCGGACGCGAAGTTTTTGCGCGGGTGTGGGAACTTGCCATCGGCCGTATTAAGCTTTTCCTTCTTGATACGCAGGTTCCCGAGAACCGCCTCGAGGATCAGGCCATCACGGCAGAACTCTACGGCGGTGATCATGATCTCCGCATTCGTCAGGAAATCGTTCTCGGAATGGGCGGTGTACGTGCCCTCCGCGCGATGAACATGAAACCGGATGTCTATCATATGAATGAAGGCCACTCTTCATTCCTCTCTCTTGAGCGTCTTCGAGAGTTTGTAAAGGAAGGACAACTGGACTTTACCTCCGCGCTTCAGGTCGTCGCGGCATCAAATATCTTCACGACACACACGCCTGTTCCAGCGGGTAACGATGCCTTCTCGAAGGAACTCATGCAGCGTTACTTCGCGGCTTACCCCGGCGATGTCGGCATTACTCTGGATAAACTTATGAGTTACGGCCAGACCACCGTAAATCCGGACCCGACCTTCAGCATGACTATCCTCGCATTGCGCACCAGCCGCTTTGCAAATGGCGTCAGCGAACTCCACGGCAAAGTCAGCCAGGGTCTGTGGCAAAATGTATGGAAAGATGTCCCTATCGACGAAGTCCCCATCACCAGTATTACAAACGGTATCCATACGAAAACATGGACGGCGGGTGAGTTCCACGAGCTTTACGAGAAATACCTCGGCAAGGATTGGGAAGACCAGCTTACCAATCAGGAATTCTGGCGCGGTGTTATCGAGATTCCCGATGAAGTCCTGTGGAATCTTCACCAGACGCTTAAGCATCGTACCATCGAGTTCGTTCGTGAGCGTATTCGTGCCCAGCGTGTCCGCAATGGCGAATCTCCCGAACAGATCCGTCACGTTAATCGTTTATTGAATACCGATATTCTCACCATCGGTTTCGCCCGCCGTTTTGCCACCTACAAGCGTGGAAATCTCCTCTTCTCGGATCCTGAGCGCCTTTTGCGGCTCGTCGCGCATAACGAACGCCCCGTGCAGTTCATTTTCGCCGGCAAGTCGCATCCTGCCGATAATGAAGGCAAAAAAATCATCCAGGAGGTTTACAAACTTTCCCGCGATCCCCGGTTTGAAAACCGAATCGTCTTTGTCGAAGATTACGATACCCATATCGGTCGCCGCCTCTATCATGGTGTCGATCTTTGGCTGAATAATCCTCTTCGTCCGCTTGAGGCCAGTGGAACCAGTGGTATGAAGCTCCCTCCAAATGGCGGCCTCAATCTCAGTGTCCTCGATGGCTGGTGGCTCGAAGGCTACAATGGCAAAAACGGCTGGGCTATTGGCGCGGAAATCACCGAAGGCAGCGAGAAGCTTCAAAACGAAGTGGACATCAGCAGTCTTTATAACGTGCTCGAAAACCAGATCGTTCCGCTCTACTACGCCAAACCCGATGGAAAACTCCCTCTCGCGTGGATTCAGCTCATGCGCGAATCGATCCGCACGATTGTTCCCGTATTCAATACGCGTCGTATGGTTCAGGAATACAACGAGCGTCTTTACGAATACGCGGCAACGGCGAAAAATCTTCTTTCTTCAGCCAACTGCGAAAACGCACGTACGCTTAGCCAATGGAAAAACGAGATCCGTGCGAAATGGGCACAGCTTAAGGTGCTCGACTATAATGTCGTCGCTCTCGAGGCTACACCGGATACTTTCTTTGTCGGCGAGCAGATCGAAGTCGTCGCCCGCGTCCACCTCGGAGATGTGAATCCCGAACACGTGGCCGTCCAAGCCTATTATGGCCCGGTGGAGAGCAATAAGATCCACTCCGCCTTCATTACGACGCTTAAAGACTTTAAGCCTCTTGATAATGGGAACTGCGAATATCGAGGTCGTATTCCGACCTCCGACAGTGGAGCCTACGGTCTGAATATCCGTATCATCCCATCCCACCCTTATCTCACACAGGATCACGAGCTTCGTCTCATCACCTGGGCGCGATAATAATTATCGGAATAATGACAATACGGGGCTGGACGTTACTTCATTCTTTTGAGAATCTGTCGCAAATCTCGTCTTCGGGGCTTAAGTTCTAATAGAGTAAATGCATAATCTTCAAACTCCAATTCCCGAAGCTACCCCGCTGGAAACAGCGGAATGGAAGGAAATCGTCCGAAAATATCAGGAACCTTCCGCATGGGGCAGCATCTGGCAGATTATCAATACGGTAGGCCCTTACATCGCTCTTTGGGTGCTGGCTTATTTTGCCAGTCATATCTCCTACTGGCTCCTCGTCCCCATCGCCATCCTCGCGGGTGGGTTCATGATCCGAACCTTCATCATTTTTCACGATTGCACGCATGGCTCCTTTTTTAAGTCCTCCCGCGCAAATGAAATTGTCGGCTTCATCACCGGTGTCATTACTTTCACGCCCTATCATCACTGGCGCTGGGAGCATGGTATGCATCACTCCACTTCCGGCGATCTTGATCGTCGCGGAATCGGCGACGTATGGACTCTCACTGTGCAGGAATACATCGAAGCCTCACGCTGGAAACGCTTCGGATATCACTTGGCTCGCAATCCCTTTGTGCTTTTTGTATTGGCACCTCTTGCCCTGTTCCTTGTCCTGCATCGCCTGACACTACCCACCGCGAAGAAACGCGATAAATTTTGGGTTCATGGCACGAATGTTGCCATTCTCGTGGTCGGAGCCATTCTCGCCTGGATCTTCGGCATTGAGGCTTACCTCATCTTTCAATTAACTGCTCTTCTCATCGGAGCAACGGCAGGTGTTTGGCTATTCTACGTGCAGCATCAATTCGAAGATGTCGTCTGGGAACGCGGAGAAAACTGGAATTTCGCCGAGGCGGCCATGCATGGTAGCTCTTTTTACAAACTTCCAAAAATTCTCCAGTGGTTCTCCGGAAACATCGGTTTCCACCACATCCACCATCTCAGCCCTCGTATTCCCAATTACCATCTCGAGCGCGCCCACAATGCCGAGCCGCTCTTCCAGACCGTAAAGCCGCTCACAGTACGCCGCAGCCTCAAGTCCCTCACCCTCCGATTATGGGATGAAGGACATCAAAAACTCGTCACCTTCAAAGCCGCACGCAATCGACATAACGTGCAGCCGAAGTAAGCGGCGTTTCTCTATTTAGATTCGCCGAGAAGATCCGAAATCTTTACCGGCTTATTCTCCGCAACGGAACGCCATATCCCCTCGCCGATTGCTACGGCAAGAGCCCCATCGCGTGAACCGGCAGCCACATGCAATTTTGTAGCTTCCTGCGAAGGTTTTACAAACATCTCATACTTGAGCACATCGTCAGCGCCACCGTGGCCACCCGCGACGTGGCGGATATCGTGAATCTCGCGCTCGCCAAACATCGAGTAAAAAGTGATCGTTTCATTGGTAGGCGCGGGAAACGGACAACGTGAAGGCGCTGTGTAGTGGATCGTTTCGAGACGACCGTGCGTGCCGTGAATACCCAAAACATATCCCTCCCAGGGAGATGAGGCATTCAAGGAGTAGGTCGCACTCGCACCGCCTTTATAGCGAATGACTGCCGAGCAGGTATCTTCGATATTGATCTCCTTGTCATAGATCCCGAGCTTCTTCGGGTATTGCTTGGTCATCGGAAGTGTAAATGCCGCTTCATGTGCACCCAGATGATCATCTTTTGGAGCTTCCACGCCTTCGATATTCCAGCGGCGGCGATAAGGACTGCGTTCCCATTTTTCGGCGGTGTCGTATTCTTTTCCGTCGAGGAGCGCCGGATCGTGCGGACTGTTTGCGCCATAATAATTCCGTGCGCCATAGGCAAATACCTCTTCAGGCTCGTCATTCAACCACCAGTTCAACAAATCGAAATGGTGACATCCTTTCGTGATCGTCAATCCGCCGGACATCTCACGTTCGCGGTTCCAGCGGGCGAAGTAGCTCGATCCATGAAAGGTATCCAACTGGTAGATCATCTGCGCGTGCACGATCTTTCCCAGGCGGCCGCTCATGATGAGCTTCTTAATCCCCATGTGCAGAGGTGTGTAGCGATAGTTATGAGCCACGCGCACACGACCTTTGCTATTACGTTCGGCCTCCATGACCTCCTGTGCCTGCTTGCCGTCGATCACCATCGGCTTCTCCGTGATCACCTCGAGATTGTGCTTCAGCGCCGCCACGATGTATTG
>JBDTJR010000118.1:0-25117 GCA_039935735.1 Chthoniobacterales bacterium
GAAATCTTTTGGATTCGCTTTTAGGGCCTCCTGCACCTCGGGATCTTTGCGGATATCTTCGGGCGCATTTTTTAAAAGTGTCAGGACAATCCCCTTGGAGAGATCGTTTTTGCTCATGATCGGAAAATCTTTTCCCGTCATGCGTTTTAATCCATCGCGTAGATAATTGGCAGCGCGTCCCGTCATAATCGGACCACTCACTTCATGCCATAACGGAGCCTTCACGCCCTCCCAGTCCGCGCCCGTTTTTGCAACCGGATCGTATTGCAATATGATTTCTGGAAGCTGAAAATTCTCCCCCGGTTGATAAGCTACAAATGGCTTCGGCTTCCCATCGGCGAAAACCATGTTTGCAAATAAACTAAAAAACAAAAAAAATCGTACCAACATTGGTTTGCTCATTTATAAATAGTGAAACCGCTAAAATCTCCAACTCACAGAATCATGTCCCAAGGGTAAGTTGCCGAAAATAATCTTTACGTAAAGATTATCAAGTAAATCCAATTCCTATTTTACTAGAAATTTTATCCTAACGCCTTTTCCCCACAGATCTTGAAAACCGGAGTAAAGTCATCCGGCATGGCTCGAAGCCATTGCCGTATTTGCGACAGCGAAAAAAATGCGCCAGTTTCAACTTCTGCGGATGCAAAAGTAAAAGGCCCTTCATAAACTGTGCGGTAGATCTGAATGAACTCAAAGCCGATCTCCGGCGAACTTGGAAGCTTGAGAACCGGCTTTAAGGTTTCCTGCGCTATCTCAACCCCCAGTTCCTCCCGAATCTCCCTTACAGCGGCTTCCAGGTAGCTTTCTCCGGCATCTACATGCCCCGCCGTGCTGGAATCCCATTTCCCGGGGTTCTTATCCTTCCAAATGGTCCGTTTTTGGAGAAACAACTCTCCTGCCTGGTTAAAAATCAGAATATGGACAGCCCGATGCCTCAAGTTATTCACATGGACTGTTCCACGCGGTTCAGAAGAGAGAACCTGGTCGTTCTCATCCACTACATCGAAAAGCTCCGAGGCATTTTGCGCCTGTATATCAGGTGGTGGACGGTAAAGATTCACCAGCGCAATCCATTGTTCCACGCTCAACTCTTCAGCGCGTGCGGTCTCAGAAAATCCGATGCGTTCTGCAGCGTCTTTCCAGGAAAAAGAACTCGAATCAATTAACTTCCTTAATTGTTTACGTCGTTCAGAAAATCCACGCCGCACAAGTTGCTCAAAAAATTCGATCTCACAGGGAATTAATTCCGATTGCGTCTTTGGAGTGAGACGAACAATTGCCGATTCCACTTTCGGTGCGGGATAATAAACCGAAGAAGGAAGACGCTTGATGATTTTAATATTCCATGCGCGCTGAAGGCAGACACTCATCGCACCGTATTCCTTCGTACGAGGCTGTGCGGCGAGACGGTCTGCAAGCTCCCTCTGCAACCCCAGAACAAGCATACAGGCGGGTGACAGGGCATTCGTGAATTTTTCGAGCAGCGGTGTGGAAACAGAATACGGCAGATTTCCAATTACTTTTACACGACCTTTTCCAAATAACTGGCGTGTATCAAAACGTGTAGCATCTTCGCAAATTATAGTGACATCTTTACCGGCAAAGCGCGTTTCAAGAAAATTCGCAAGACGTCGATCTCTTTCGATCAGGGTAATCTTCGCTTCACTCTGTAATAAAAATTCCGAGATGGCTCCGAGACCAGGCCCGATCTCGACCACATAATCTCCCTGCTCGATAGAAAGCTGCTGTGTAAACCAGCGCGCAATATTCTGGTCATGAAGAAAATTTTGTCCCAGCCCTTTGGAAGGAATTAACTCAAGCTGATTGAGCGCGGAACGAATTTCGGAAAGTATCATGGTAAGAGCGGCTTATGAGCGATAACGCGAGTAGCGGCTTCACGAAAGAAATAATTGAATCCAGAGAAAACAGACCGAAGCCGTTATTATTCGCAAGTTATTCACAATCACTCGACTTCCCCTCTATACACGAGACTAAAAAAGGGGGAAGTCATCAAATCGCTGCTTGAGGGAAAGGTGGTTTTTGGCCATTTTAACGCCCAATCATGAGCAAGTCTTCAAGTGGGTGCCTTTCCATCGTTCTCTTTTTTGCGCTTTGCATAAGCCTTGTGGCAAATATTGCATTGATCGCGCTCATGGGAGCGAAGTCGACTTTCAGCGGAAAGACAACTCTGGAGCCGAAATTCGAAGAGGAGATTTTGGTAAATGGTAATTCCTCGGATAAGATTGCCGTCATCACGCTTCACGGAATCATTTCCTATTCCGAACCCGGCTCACAGGGGCAGAGCATGGTGCAGGACCTGAAGTTCGCATTTGATCAGGCCGGAAAAGATAAAAAGGTCAAAGCCGTGATCCTGCTCGTGGACTCTCCTGGCGGAGAGGTTACGGCAGGTGATGAGATCTATCACAACCTGTGCATACTGCGGGAAAAGAAGCCGGTGGTCGTTTATATGACATCCCTCGGCGCGTCCGCAGCTTATTACATCTCCTGCGGCTCCAGTTGGATCATGGCGAATGAATCGACCTTTACCGGTTCGATCGGTGTGATTATCTCGACGCTGAATTACGAAAACCTTTTCGGGAAAATCGGTCTTCAATCCGTGATTTTTAAAAGCGGGGCCTTCAAAGATATGCTGAACGGTGCCCGCCCCATGACCGAGGCCGAGAAGGTATATGTGCAATCGCTCGTGATGCAGACCTACGATCGCTTTCTGAGCATTGTCGCCAAGTCTCGCAAGCTGGATAAACAGAAGCTTCGCAATGGCATCGCCGACGGACGCGTGCTGAGCGGCCTCGATGCCTATCAGGAAAAACTTATCGATCAACTCGGCTATGTGGAAGACGCCTACGCAAAGGCAAAGGAACTTTCAAAATCTCCCGATGCAGAGGTCGTGCAATATGTACCCCGGTATGGATTGGCAAGTTTTCTGAAAATGTTCAGCAAGGCCTCTACTCCGAAGCTGGAGCTGGATATCCTGCCGGGAAGCGTAGTGCATCTTGAGCCGGGAAGAGTTTACTTACTGCCTTCTTTCTACGCTCACTAGGAGTCGAAGATATTCTGCATGGATCTCGAGACCCTGCTTATCGTCGCACTCGGTTGCGGTAGCCTTTATTCACTTTGGTTTTACGGGCGTGCATTTGGTGAGTATGCCAAAGGAAGAAATTGCAATGTCGAGGTTGCAGAATACAGCCTTACCGATGCCGCCCTGGCCGCTATACTCAGTTGCTGGTTTCTTTTAATGACGTATGCGGGTTTTCAACACCACAACGAAGTAACGTTGCAGGATGTGATAACTGGCGATGCTATTTACGGAAGCATTGTTCTGTTTTTATTCGGCTTTCTTTTATTACAAAATAAAGACGTTCTGAAGCTGTACGGTTTAGGTAATTTTAATTTTTTAAAAAACCTGGAGTGTCTGCTCGCGCTTCTACCCATTCTCTACTTTCTCCAGGAAGTAGCCTCCCGTTATCTTAGTAAAGATCAGCCGCCGCAGTCCCTCGTTTCTTTTATTTTACAACATCACGACCCGGCAATCATCAGTGTGGTGCTGATTTCAATTTGCGTTATCGCACCGATCACGGAGGAGTTGTTGTTCCGGGGATTTCTTTACGGAGTGCTTTCGCGTTATTTTGGCCGCCTTGCCGCCATGCTCGTGAGCTCGCTTCTCTTCGCTGCCATGCATGCACATCTCCCCTCTTTTCCCGCGTTGTTTATCATGGGTATCTTCCTGACATTGGCTTATGAGCGAACAGGATCGCTCTGGACATCCATTTTCATGCACTCCTGTTTTAATGCACTTTCTTTTTCCCTCATCCTCTGGTTCCCTGCCCTTCAGCGATGAAACTATCCGGTTTATCGGAGGAGGAAATTATCCACAGCCTCTTGAAGGCGGTGCCTTACTTGAAAAGCGCACCAGCTCCACTGGGTGACGATTGCGCGGTGGTTCGTACAAAGTGCAAGCATTCCCTTTCCGTTTATAAGACAGATTGCCTGATAGAAAACGTTCATTTTCTACAGACCCAGTCAGCAGAAAAAATCGGCTGGAAAGCGCTTTGCCGGGTATTAAGCGATTTTGCCGCGATGGGTGCACACCCGCACTACGCATTGATCACCATAGCCGCGCCGCCGGAGTGTGATCTGGAAATGCTGGAGGGAGTTTACCGAGGTATCGGAAAAGCGGCTCGCAAATATAAGATCGTAATCGCAGGCGGAGAAACTGCCCGCTCGCCTTCTCAAATTTTTCTTTCCGTTGCCGCGATCGGCACGGTGCGGCAAAAACGATTGATGACCCGAAGCGGAGGCAAAAAAGACGATGTTCTTTTTGTCACCGGTAAACTAGGCGGATCGATCAAGGGTCGACACCTTACGTTCACTCCACGGCTTGATGAAGGTCAGTGGCTCGCCAAACAGGGGTTTGTGCATGCGATTATGGACTTGAGTGACGGCCTTGCCAGTGATCTACCTCGTCTGGCGGATGCCAGCGGCACGGGCTTTGAAATCAACCTGAAGCACATTCCTAAAATGCCCGGATGCTCGATCGAAAATGCCCTAAAGGACGGAGAGGACTATGAATTGCTTTTTGCCGTGGCACCCAATGCCGCGAAGACATTGGAGAAAAAGTGGCCAAATGCCTTTCCGAAGGTTAAATTAACGCGAATCGGTGTTTTAACAAAAAACAAGACCACCCGCACGGAAATGGGAACAGGATTTCAACACTTTTAGGATTGCATGTCTGTTACCGCACTGTCTTAAAAGGGATACGCCGCAATGTTTAAGGTTGAATATCATCTCCCCGGCACTCCGCCTGCGACACTTCTTCCCCGTGTATCGGTGAATAATGCGCCTCCCATTATTACCCTGATTCAGTATGACACCGATACGTTTCTGGAAACACGCATCGACAACATCGATGAATTGAATGAGAAATACGACGCGACAAAGGTCAACTGGATCAATATCGACGGCTTGAGCGATGTGGAACTTTTGCGTAAAATGGCTCAACGGTTCGGACTTCATCCCCTCGCCCTGGAAGACACCCTGAATACCACGCAACGGCCAAAAATCGAACTCTACGATACGTGTTTCTTTATTATCACGGAGATGATTTATACCGACAAGGCGGGCGATCTAACGGTCGAACAACTCAGCCTGTTTCTTGGTAAGGAATTTCTGATAACGATTCAAGAAGAAGCGGGGCAGGATGTCTTTGAACGCGTACGCGACCGCCTGAGACATGGGCAGGGCTACGGCCGCAAAATGAAGGCGGACTACCTCGCCTACGCTTTGCTCGACTCCGCAGTGGATCATTTTTTTCCCATCCTCGAATCGCTCGGCGATAACATCGAGGAGTTGGAGGATCAAATGCTCGAGCACGCCGACCGTAATACGCTGAAAAAGCTGTATCAGGTGAAACGACTATTGTTGCAACTACGCCGGGCTTCATGGCCCCAGCGCGAGATTTTTAACAACCTGATCCGGGACGACTCCGGGCTTATCTCAAAAGAGACGCAGGTTTTTATCCGGGATTGTTACGATCACATCACGCAAATCATCGATATGATCGAAAGCTTCCGCGATTTGACCTCCGGATTAATGGATGTCTATCTCTCCAGCGTTGGATTGCGCACGAATGAAATCATGCGCCTGCTCACCGTGATCAGCAGTATTTTCATTCCTCTCACCTTTTTAGTGGGCCTTTATGGAATGAATTTCACCGATAGCCCCTACAATATGCCCGAACTCAAATGGAAGTATGGCTACTTCATGTGCCTCGGCTTTATGCTTATGATTGCGCTTGGAGAAATCCTCTTTTTCAAACGTAAGAAATGGCTGTGAAGCGGATTCTGATTCTCACCGCTTCTTTTGGCGAAGGCCACAATGCAGCGGCCCGTAACCTGAAAGAGGGATTCATGCACCACGGCGAAGGAGACGTCGAAGTGCGCGTGGAGGATATTTTTCGAAATGCGTATGGCTGGCTCGATGTGCTTTCAGAAAAAGTGTATCTCGGTGTCATCAACCACCTGCCCTCGGTATGGCAATGGTTCTTCGATGTGCTTCATGATACCAATTTTTTAAAAAAACAAGCTCCGCTGCTAGGCCCTGCCAAACGAGAACTGCAGCGATTGATCAAAGAATTCAAACCCGATTGGATTCTTTCCACATATCCTGGCTGCAACTATCTGCTTTCCATCCTGTATCCCCAGCCCGAGATCCGCCCCTTTCGCCACGCCACCATTGTTACGGATTCGATTACGATTAACAAAGTTTGGCATCAGTGTTTTACGGATTTTTATTTTGTCCCAAATAGGGATTCTGCGGAAATTCTGGAAGAACGTGGTATAGATAAAGAGAGGATAATCGATTTTGGATTTCCTGTGCCTCCCGAGTTTGCGGAATTAAAAACGAATCGCCAATACCCTCCTGAAACCGGCGTTTGGAAAATCTTATACGTCATCAATGCGGCACACCGCACGGCGACTCCTCTTGTGGAACGTTTGCTGCAAATTTCCGGCATCCAGCTGACCGTCACTTATGGCAAAGATGAAGCCCTCGGTCGTACGCTAAAAACCTGTGCAAAAAAACTAGGTAAGGAAATTTCCCTGTATGGGTGGACGCCCGAAATGCCGCGATTGATGAAAGAAAATCATGTGATCATCAGCAAAGCGGGCGGGGCGACCGTTCAGGAGTGCCTTGCTGCCTGCTCACCCATGATCGCAAGTCAAATCGTCCCCGGACAGGAAGTGGGCAATGGAATTCTCCTGGAGCGGTATAATGCCGGCCTCATTGCCGAGACGCCCGAAAAGATCATTGCGGCCATCGAAGATGCGATGGCGCATCAGGGAGCGCCATTCAAAGCATGGCACGAGGGCGCGAAAGTATTGAGCCGTCCACGCGCGTCGCTGGATATTGCCAAATTTCTTTTGGATCAAAAATAACCCCATGAAAATCGACGCCGTCATTTTCGATATCGGGAACGTATTACTGAAGTTTGATTACTTCATTGCCGCTAATAAACTTCTGCTCAAAAATAACAGGGAAAACTATCCCGAGCGCGAGGCGATTACCAATCTCGTTCTGGCTTATGAGGCAGGAAGGATCAGCCGAGAGACTTTTATAAAATCCGTAAGAAAAGAGTTTGAAGACCAGGGGACGGACGAAGATTTCCTGCGCATCTGGGAGAATATCTTCGAACCGAACCAGCCGATGGTCGACCTCCTGCCCCATTTTAAAAAAAATTCCCGCTTATTCCTGCTTTCGAATATCGGGTGCATTCACCAGGGGTTTATTTTCCAGCGTTACGATTTTTTCTCCCATTTTGAAGACGGGGTTTATTCCTATCGTGCCAAATTCCTCAAGCCAGAGCCGGACATTTTCCGCATTGCAGAGCGCACTTTTTCCGTCGATCCCCGAAAAACGCTATATATCGATGACCGGGAGGAAAACGTCAAAGCGGCGGAAGAGCATGGCTTTATCGCGCTCCTGTATGATTACAACCGGCATGAGGAATTTGAAAAAGAGCTTTTGGCGCGAAAAATTCATCCTCGACACACCTGAATAATTGACGCATCTACCCCACTCCGGCTAACTTCCGCTTACGTGAATTATTCCCTGACTCAACTCGAAGAAATTTTTCATCAGCCTTTTTTCGAACTTCTGCAAAAAGCACGCGAAGTGCATTCGCAGCATTGGAAGGAAAACGAAGTGCAACTTTGCACACTCCTGAGCATCAAAACCGGTGGATGCAGCGAAGACTGCGGCTACTGCGCACAGAGTTCGCGCTACAAGACCGAGGTCACCGCACAGCGTCTAATGAAAACCGAGGACGTGCTGCCAATAGCCCAGGAAGCGAGAGACAATGGCTCGACGCGTTTTTGCATGGGCGCAGCATGGAAAGGCGTACGCGACGGCGACAAAAAATTCGAAGATGTCCTCGATACCATTCGTGAAGTCAGCAAGCTGGGAATGGAAGTCTGCGTCACACTTGGTCAGCTTGGCCCAGTAGAAGCCGCAAAGCTCAAGGAAGCCGGCGTCACTGCGTATAATCACAACATCGACACCTCTCCGGAATATTACGAAAAAATTGTCAGCACCCATACTTTTACGGATCGTCTGAACACCATTTCCGCGGTGCAGAAAGCCGGGATGTCCTTATGCTGCGGCGGAATTTTGGGAATGGGTGAAACGGTTACCGACCGTTTAAAAATGCTTCATGTGCTTTGCGGATTCAATCCTCCTCCCGAGAGCATTCCCATCAACTGTCTCGTCCCCATCGAGGGAACACCAATGGCAAACTCCTCCATGGTGGATATCTTCGAACTGGCACGACAGATCGCGACGACTCGCATCGTATTACCCCATTCGAAAATCCGACTTTCCGCAGGACGCAAGCAACTGACACGGGAAGGCCAGGCCCTTTGCCTCTTCGCGGGCGCCAATTCCATATTCTACGGAGACAAGCTCCTTACGACCGCAAATCCTGAAGGCAACGAAGACCTCACATTGCTTGAAACATTGAATTTAAAGCCTCAGCTTCCTTTTACCGACCAACCTGTTCCCACATCCGCATCATCCATCTCATGAAAATATCCATTGGTTCCGATCACGCCGGGTTCGAATATAAACAACGATTCGTTGAATTCCTGAAAAAAGAAGGTCATGAAGTCATTGATGTCGGCACAAACAGCGCAGAGCCGACCGACTATCCGCTTTATATCATTCCCTCCGCAGAGTGTGTGCGCGACGGAAAGAGCGAGCGAGGCATCGTAATTGGTGGCTCGGGAAATGGCGAAGCCATGGCGGCCAATAAAGTAAAAGGCGTCCGCTGTGCGTTATGCTGGAACGACGAAACAGCAGAGTTTTCCCGCCGTCATAATAACTCCAATGTACTCTCGATCGGGCAGCGGATGGTATCTTACGAAATCGCGCTAGCGGTTTTAAAAATCTGGCTGGCTACACCCTTTGACGGCGGTCGTCACCAAAAGCGTGTGGACGAGATGGATCGCTACGAAGCGGGCCTTCCGATGAAGGAGTAACGCGAAAGCGTAGAGTGGTAATTTGAGGAATGGAAAAAAAGCCTAGCCTCCGTAGGAGCTTTCCACACGCTGGGCGACATCTTTGTAGCCGTAGTCCACATCGTAGATTTGCTTCATGCATTCGAGCGACTTGTCATTCTGACCCATTTTTTCGTAAATCAGGCCGAGACTATAAAGCATTTCCTTTTTAAGGGCATCCATACCCGCGTTTTCAGAGATCGCATCGCTTAAAGTCTTGGCTGCCATATCAAGCATGTTTTTAGCCATGTAGCACTGCGAGAGAAGGTTCATTGCTTTCAGGCGGGCATTGGGATTCAGCCTGGCCTTTTGCAATTCGGGAATTGCATCCTGAAAATTTCCTATTTGAACCAATATCTCTCCGAGGTCATAACGGGCCTGATAATCGGTGGGATTGCGCTCGACGGCTTGTTTTACACCTTCCAACTCAAGCTCTGCACGAAGGCGTTTTTGGTTTTCAATCTCAGCCGCACATTGCTGGGCCTCTTCGCTTTCCATGCCATTTTCAGCAATAAATTTTTCACCCGCCTCGATGAAGTCATCGATCTGACGAAGTCGTAAATCCGAAATTTTACGCAGCACGGCCGGATCGGCACCTTTAAGGACATCAGACGCGTATTGATACATCTCAATCGACAGGGCGATCTCACCTTTCTGCTCGTAAAGATCCGCGATGCGCCGGGCTATATCCCCATTTTCCGGTTGCTGCTCGAGTTGAGCCCGGAGTTCCGTAAGCAAACTGTCGATAGTATCGTCATCTTTGACCACGCGATTCTGCTGCTCAAGCTGAATAGCGGTATCCTTATCTTTAATCAAATCACGATAAGTTTCCGCCGTCTCCCACCCTCCGCGCTTCATGGAAGCTTTGGCAGCGGCGTCCTTTTGGCCCTTGATAGCCGCCAGATCGTGAGGGACGACATCAAGAACAAGCCGGTAGGCTCCGACCGCCCGCTCTGGCTCATCGTGATCGACGAGCATTTTCGCCAGCTCATGCATCGGCTTCGTGTCTTTAGGATTTCCTTCAATAATTGTCTCGAGCGCAAAGACGGCAACCTCAAAGAGATTCATTGCGAGAGCCGCTTCCTTCAGCAATTGATTTGCCTGGGCATTATAAGGATCGCCCTCAAGAATTTTCTCCACGGCCTCCATTGCCAATTCAGGTGTTTTCTTTAAAAGACCCTGCGCCTTCATTATCGAGAAAGAAGAACTGGAAAATCCCGAGAAAAAGCTGCCTTTTTTTCCCGCTTTTTTTGCAATAGCCGCACGTCGGGCCAGCTGACGGGCAGGCAAAAACCATGGGTGCTGTTTAAGAACCGTCTGGGCGAGCTGAACGGCGTAACCGTAATTTTTCAGCTCAAAAGCACTTGTAGCTTTCAGCCATGTCGAGCGGGCAAGGCTGGAAAGATCTTTCTCTGAGGGCATATAGAGAAACTAAAGAGACTTCGAAGTCTTTCAATAAAGAATTTACCAATATTAATGGGAAGAAACCGCCGTGGTCACTTCTGCTTTAAGACTGGTCAGTTCGCTGACAAGGTGGGACGGGGTATCCGCGATCCCGTATTGGAAAACAACAACCAGAACGAAGGTCAATACAACATACAGGCCGACTTTGAGAAGAAAGCTAAGAAGTTTCATAGTTCGACTCTAATTTACGAGAAAAGTGGGCTTAATGCGAAAGTTCTTTTTCAAAATTCCTTTTGGCGGGATCTTCTGAATCCCCTCCTTTTGATCGAAAGACCGCTGGGGATTGCTATCCGGCAGCCCCCAACAAGGCTCGACACAAAGAAAGTCGTCCCGTTCACTCCAAATGGTGATGTAAGGCACCTCCTCGTAGTCCAACTCGATTTGGTGGCCGAGCACAGGATCGGTCAGAACGAAAGTCCGGCTCTTGATTTTTTGAATATCGACAAGAAATGACCCCTCGAGGTCTTTACGAGGAAATGGCATATCACCTCCCTGATGTGCGAGAGGCACGGCCTTTCCATTGAGAAAATTGCCCGGCGCTTCAAGGACAAGATAGTCCCCTTTTGGCATCAATAATTGAAAATTCTTGAGCGATGAAACGGCAAAACCCGGGTGCAGGCCGAAACTCAGGTGCGTCTCGATATCACTTTCCTCGTTTTCAAAAAGAAACTCCACATCAACTGCTTCCTGCGACAGGGAATAGGTCAATCGGAGAGAAACTTTATAAGGATAGGCCTCCTTCGGAATGTGATCGGCTGGCACCAGGTAGGTAAGTTTCCCCTCCTCGGCCAATTTACGATCCGGAGCAGCAAATGCAAAACTCCGCAAAAACCCATGGTTTTCGGCATGGATATTATGACCCCGGTAGTTCGAATGCCCATCCCACAACCGATGCGTATAGTATCCCATGACGGTGGCGTGATTCGCCCATCCTTTGACCGGAGGGATCAAGTCACCGTCTCGATGAAGAAAGCCCTGTCTCTTACCCGAGGCATCGCTTTTCGAAATACTGAACAGCTCGGCCCCCTTGCGCCGGACCTGGATGCGTAGCGAATTTGACAGATCGGTCAACCGGTCAAAAATTTCGCCATTTTCTTCGATTACTTCGTATTGATAGCTCATGCGGTGGGTGGATTTGAAAAAGCACCCGACTATTACCAGACAAAAGGAAAGAGGCAAAGGAAGTATGGTAAAAGTTTGTTTATTGCAGTTTGCATAAGAAGCTGGCTACTTAGAAAGTATGGATCTTCTGGAATGTAACCTCCCCGGTATTTCCAAACTGCGAAGTGGAAAAGTCCGGGAAGTCTTTAATCTTGGCGAGACGTTGCTACTGGTAGCGACCGATAGAATTTCCGCGTTCGATTGTATTTTACCGAACGCAATCCCGCAAAAAGGTGCGGTGCTCAATCAAATTTCGAACTTCTGGTTTCAGAAGTTGAACTTTGTGCCGAACCATCTGCTTTTTACGGAGTTTGCGCACTTTCCGGAAATCCTGAAACCGTTTGAGGAACAACTCTCAGGCCGCTCCGTGGTCGTAAAAAAAGCCACTCCCCTCCCCGTGGAATGTGTCGTACGCGGTTATCTCGCAGGCTCGGGGTGGAAAGATTATCAACGCGAAGGACAAATCGGCGGGCACGCGCTGCCGAAAGGGTTGCAACTCTCGGATCGCTTGCCGAAAACACTTTTCACGCCCTCAACAAAAGCCGAGGAAGGCCACGACATGAGCATCACCTGGAATGAATGCCGCAAGCTCGTGAGCGACGATATCGCGGAACAAATTCGCACATGGAGCATCGAGCTTTATGAGCATGGCCGTGCCTATGCCGCACAGAGAGGAATCATTATAGCCGATACAAAGTTCGAATTCGGCCTTGTCGACGGTGAACTCGTATTGATCGATGAATGCCTGACGCCGGATTCCTCCCGCTTCTGGCCGACAAACCAGTATGAAGTCGGGGTAAATCCTCCAAGTTTCGACAAGCAGTTTGTGCGGGATTATCTCGAAACACTCGACTGGGATAAAACTCCACCTGCTCCAGATCTGCCTGCGGAAGTCGTTAAAAAAACCGCCGAAAAATACTGCCAGGCTTACGAGTTATTGACGGGCAGAGGGCTGACCTGAGCCAAAATGCAGGATTTCATCGAGCAGTTCATCCTCTATATTGCCACGGAGAAAGGGCTGTCGACAAATTATCAAATTTCCATGAGGCAGTGCCTCGAGGAATTTTTGAAATGGAAACAAACAAAAGATGCTGCTGTCTCGGCGGGTTCCTGCGAGCTCGAAGAATTAACGGATTATTTATCGCACTGCAAATCACGTGGATTAGCTGCGGGCTCGATCAAGCTACATGCCGTGGCATTGCGGGTTTTCTTTCGCTATCTGACGGTACAAAAAATAATTCCAAAAGACCCCACCGAATTTCTCGATCTTCCCCGGATCGGAGGATATCTTCCAGAGACACTCAATATCCCCGAAGTAACCCGATTGCTTGAAGCTGTACAAGAAGACAACCCACTTGGGAAACGGGACCGTGCTATTCTTGAACTTCTTTATGCAAGCGGCTTGCGGGTTTCCGAGCTGTGCAATGCGCGGCTGGAAACTTTAAGCCTGGATGAAGGCTGGATACGCGTGGTGGGAAAAGGAAACAAAGTGCGCATGGTACCCGTGGGGACAAAGGCTTGCGAAACCATAAGCCGGTATCTCGATCAGGAAAGGCCAGGTCTTGTTGGGAAGAAAACCGGAGGCGAAATTTTTCTCTCCGTACGTGGAAAAAAACTGACCCCTGCTCGCATCTGGCAGCTATTGAAAGAAGTCGCGAAACGTGCCGGGCTGGAGACCAATGTTTACCCCCACTTACTACGCCATTCCTTTGCGACCCATTTATTGGCAAATGGTGCGGACTTACGAATTATTCAGGAGATGCTCGGACATGCCGATATTGCCACCACGCAGGTCTATACCCATGTGGATCAAAAACAGCTGAAAAGCGTGCATAAGCGTTTTCACCCCAGGGGATAGATTTTTCGCCACCCGCTCATACGAAGCTTGAGATCGTGCCGAAATCTGTAGATCGTTCTCGAATGAAAATGTATCGGATGGTGAGCCTGGGTGTATTTGTCATGACGCTTACAAGCGGTATCGCTCAGCAGGCGCAACCAACTGCTACGCCAAAAAACAGACTTGTTTTTGAGACCGGAGCCAAACGTCCTGCGGCGGGGCAGACAACGATGAAAGATCCACTCGATGCCTCCGTGGATAACTTCTTTCTGGCTATTGAGGCCGGACAGGTGGATCTCGCCTATGACCGGCTTGTCTTTGGTTCGATTTATTCCGAACGCCCGGACGATGTCGCCACGCTAAAGAAAAAAACCACCGAAGCATTGAAAGCTTACGGAACGGTTTCCGGCTATGAGCTTATACAGGAAAAAAAAGCCGGTGATACTCTTGTCCTGCGCACCTATCTGTCGATCGGAGAAAAGCTCCCTCTGCGCTGGAAATTTTACTACTATAAAACAAAGGACGGTTGGAAGCTCGTGGACTTCAGAGTGGACGACGGGCTGGTGGAACTTTTTAACGACCTTTCCCGACCCGAAGGCAAATGAGCAGCCCGAACGCCATCGGACGATTTTTACAATTCATTCGATTTTCGCACACTATTTTTGCACTGCCATTCGCACTGGCATCGATGCTCGTCGCGGCACGGGGGCTCCCTCCATGGCGTATCGTTTTTTTCATTTTGCTCTGTATGGTTTTTGCCCGCACGGCGGCAATGCTTTTTAACAGGATCGTGGACTGGAAATATGATATTGAGAATACCCGTACCGCAGGAAGACAGCGCCTGGTCAGCAAACCCGTGGCCATTGTTTGCTGTATGGTTTCCACCGTACTATTCATGATTTCTGCATTTGCGATTAATCGCCTTTGTGGCGTTCTTTCTCCCGTTGCGCTTGGCGCTATTCTTTTTTATTCGATGACAAAGCGTTTCACCCATTTCGCGCAGTTTTTCCTGGGTGTGGCGCTTGCAGTAGCCCCCGTAGGCGCATGGCTTGCTGTGACCGGAAGGCTTACATGGGCCCCCATCATCCTTTCCTGCGGCGTCATCCTGTGGGTCGCGGGATTCGATACCATTTACGCCACGCAGGATGTCGAGTTTGACCGCTCGGCCCAGCTCTATTCGCTGGTGGTATGGCTGGGAATTCCGAAAGCATTGCGTCTCGCTCTCATTCTCCATTTTATCGCCTTTCTTTTCTTCATCGGCTTTGGATATGTTGCGATGCTCGGAATAGCTTATTATGCAGGACTTGCGATTATCTTCGGATCTTTTGTCTATGAACATCGGGCGGCGCGAAAGCAAAGCATCGAAGCGATCAATCAAGCGTTTTTTGCGAGCAATGCCTTTGTAAGTTTTGTTTTCGTAGCCTCCGTCATTTCGGCAATTGTTTTGCAACGATAAGCATTTCGATCAACCTCCTCTCACAGAAATCATGAAGCGGATATTCATTTTTACCGTTTTTGTTTTTCTCTCTATTGCCACGAGCTATGCCTCGTGGATTCCATCCCATCCGTTAACGTCCCTTAGCAACTGGGTTAGCCACCGGAATAATCCCGACCTTCTTATCCGCTTCTCCAATGTTTCGATAAAAGACATCCAGACGCTTCATATTGACGAGATCAATATTTCCTCTAAAGACGGGAAGGAGCCTTTCGCCGTGATAAAAGACGTCACGATAACCGCAACTCCCATTGAACTCATTCAACACCACATTCAGAATCTCAGTGCGGGCGAGATCGATATCCGCCTCTCCGAAAATTCCACCGCCAAGCCCAACTCCTCGCAGCCTGCAAATGATACACAAGCAGTATGGAAATTCGATCGTGTCACGTGTGGATACGGAATGCTTGATATCAAGGAGGAGTCAAGATCCCTGCACTTTAAAACAAAGTTCTCGTTGGATTTGAAAGATTTCGGAACGGATGATGTTTTCGCAAAAAATCTTCAGAAAATTACTTTGTGGAGTTCCGAACTTAGCGTGGATGCAAATGCACCGATCCTTCAGTTGGATTTTGCCGAAGCCAGTTTTTCTGTCGCACAGCTAAAATCCAGGCACTTATCAGTGCTCTCCATCTCTGGTGGCGACCTCGCTATCGGGGATTCTCTCCGCAATGTAACCAATCAGAAATCCGACACGACTAATGCAGGCAAAGACGACGCTTCGTGGATTATCGATCAATTATCCGTCGAGGACGTAGATGCAAAACTTTCCGATCTGGATAATTCCGTGCCCGACATCCAGTTCACCATAAAAACAACGCTTTATAATCTCTCCGCATCCAAGGCCACCGAGGAAGTGAGCACCGCGATGCAGCAGGTGGAAATTTCAGATCTGAATATTTATTCCCCCCTCGATCCTTTTGTGAAGATCGTTTCACTCCGGAGCATATTTGTCCGATTCTCTCTTCAGCAGTTGCTGAAAAAAAAGATCGCCGACATTACCATTCTCGGCCCCACAATCTACATCAACCAGGATTTGTTCTGGTATATGGATCGACAGCAAAAAAAGCAGGACGCACAGGCCGTTGCTACGGATGATTCCAACTCATGGACCATTACAAACCTGAGTGCTGCATTTGGAAAACTGGTTCTCGCTTTTAATGGGAAGCGCGAAGTCGGATTGCCGTGGTATTTCAATATCCACGCTAGAAAAGTATCTTTTGCAAACCTGCTTTCCCTCCACCTTAAAACAGACCTAACCGTTCCCATGCAAAGTTTTCCTCTGCCGGATTATCAGCTTTCACTCAATAACCTGCAGGGAGACATCCGTCTCGCATACCCTAACCACTCCAGGAATAATAATCTCGTTTCAGGAATTAAGATGGAGCAAATACAATGGCGCCAGTATCTCTCAAAAAATCTTTGGCTTTCCGTCACCTTTGATTCCGCGGGGATAAACGGAAACTTCGGTGGCAAAGCTTATGGAGGAAAAGTCGGCGGTGGGTTTTCCTTTTTCTTTGCAAATAAATCTCCATGGATGGGATGGGTGTATGGCGATGGCATCGACTCCAGAGCTTTGACGGATATTATGGCACCTCAAAATATCCGATTAACCGGAAAACTGGATTTCGACATGCAGGTGGATGCGGAAAAAAAGGAAATCCGCCGTCTTAAGGGTAGATTCAAAATGCGCGATTCCGGACACATTAAAATCAGCAAACTCGATAATATGCTCAAAGATATCCCCGGCACCTGGTCCCCTTTAAAGCAAAGTTCGATGCGTGTTGCTCTTGAGGGACTTCGGGATTTCGATTATACACAAGGGAAAGGCGATTTCTGGTTTGTAGACTCACAAGGTATTTTAAAAATTAATTTTACTGGCGATTATGGATCTCGAAATCTGGATGTCGTTTTGCATAATGGCGACTTCTCCTCCGGACGCTGGCAACAGAAGCCGATAAAAACACCATGAAAAAAACGAATCTCCCCTTTCTTTTTTGCGCTGCATTTTTCCTGTTTGGCTGCAAAAATGTTCCCGTTGATCTCACGACGAGCAGCCCGTTGAAAGTGGACATCGATATGCGTCTCGATGTGTATAACCACAACCCCACTACAAACACAAATCCCTCACCGGAGAAGAAGACCGAAAGCACTGCAGGCTCCTCATCACCGGAAGCCAGACGTCGCAACCGTCTCGCAGATATTCAAACGATGAAGAACAACCGTATCGTAGGTGAAGGCCACGATGGCCTTTTGGCTATTCGCAATGATGTACCGGGCGAATATGGAGAATATGTACATGAAGTCGTGCGGGAGGAAAACAATGACCGTACGGAGCAGATGAAGCAATTGGCAGAGGAACAAAAGGTGTCATTGGCCGATATCCAGAAGAAGCAAGGCGAACTTTGGCGTGATCGCGCGTTTAAGGGAGAGCTTATCGAAGTCCCCGTAGATAAAAATGCCTCTTCTTATAAGTGGATACAAAAAGGTGGCTAAAATTATTCGTAACGAAGAGCCGTAATCGGATCGAGTCGCGACGCCTTCATGGCAGGGTAAATTCCAGATACTATGCCCGCCAGAATTGCAAAGCCGACACTGACGACAATGCCCGAAAATTGAAGTACCGGCGTATTTTGCTCCGGCGAAATGACAATGAGTATCTGCATTAACGCAATGCCGCAAAAAACTCCAAAAATGGCACCGATCGTCGCTATGGCAACGCTCTCGACCAATATCTGAAAGAAAATATCCTTTCCGCGTGCACCTACTGCACGGCGAATTCCAATTTCACGCACACGCTCTGAGATACTCGCCAGCATGATGTTCGCGATACCGATGCCACCTACAAGAAGACTAATGCCTGCAATAATGCCTCCGCTGATCTGACTTGCCCGGACACTGGACTCAATACGGTCTCCCCAATCCTCTTTGGTATTAAAAGCAAAATCGTCCACATTTCGGTGTGTGACATTTAGAGCGGACCGCACCTGCTCCAGTGCCTGGTCGAGGTAATTAACATCGGCTATTTTTATCTCAAGATTGTGAACCTTATAGGAATCAAGCGTGATATCCGGAATAGTCCCTGAAAAGTATTCATAATAAGCCGTGCTGTATGGAATAAGAACGGCCATGTTTTTCCAACCAAAAGGATCTCTCGCATTGGGACGTGTTTTGACTCCTCGCTTCGAACGACGATCCAAAAATGCTTTGTCCGATCCCGTCTCCTTACGGATACGATCAAGATTCCGTTCATAGAATTTGAGAACACCGATTACTTTAAATCCGATATCGTTAATAAATACCGTTTTCCCAATAACTTCGACTGCGGGTTTTGACGGCCAAAGGTTTTGCGCAACCGTGGCGCCAATTACCACAACGTGATGAACATCATCGTCGTCCAGATAAGAAAGGAAACGGCCAGCGTCTAATTCGTGATTTTTGATCGCAAAATAGTCCGGCCAGCAACCCATGACAGAATAACGATCCGATCCTCTTTCATAAGTATTCACGATCGCACCGAAGTTAATCTCGGGAGATACATAGGCAACCAGTGGAGCCGAAGTTTTGATCGCGATCGCATCATTAATCGTCCTGCCCGGTGAAAGGCTCCAAAAATCCTGAAGCGCGCCCGTAAGCTCTTTATCGATAATGTCCACATCCTCCAGGCCACCGACTTGCTGCAAGGTCGCACGCATTCCGATCTCAACGCCTGCCGTAAGCGCCATAACCGAAAGCAGACTGCTTACTCCAAGAATAATACCAAGCATGGAAAGGAAACTCCGAAAGCGATGCGCCCAAATTTCCCGCAAAGCAATCTCGATGCAGAGAAGAAAACTCATGCCTTTTCCGAAAGTAATTTCCCATCGCTGATCTCGATGACTCGCGGAGTGGTGGCCGCAATTCGTGGATCGTGCGTCACCAAAATGACCGTTCGTCCGTTTTTATTGAGATTCTTAAAGATATCTAGAATGTTTTTTCCGGTCGCGGTATCAAGATTTCCGGTCGGTTCGTCTGCGAGAATAATCTCGGGATTATTTACCAGGGCGCGGGCAATCGCGACACGCTGACATTGACCACCGCTTAATTGCGAAGGACGATTATACATCCTCTCCTCCAGGTTAACGGCTTTGATCATCTCCGCCGCGCGCTTTTTTCTCTCCGAAGCCGTCATACCGCCATAAATGAGAGGGAGCTCCACATTTTCGAGAACATTGAATCGCGAAAGAAGATTAAAGGATTGAAAGACGAAACCGATTTCACGGTTACGGATATTCGCCAGGGCATCGGACGAAGCCCGGCTTAAGTCATGCCCACAGACCTCAAGCTTGCCTTTGCTTGGAGTATCCAGACATCCCAAAAGATGCATCATGGTGGATTTTCCACTGCCGCTGGGGCCAATAATAGAAGCAAATTCGCCCCGCTCTATCGTCAGACTGATTCCATTCAGAGCGTGAATCGCCTGCTCTCCGACATGATAAGTCTTATAGACGTCTTCGAGAATGATGGCTGCCATTTGGGGTCAGGATTTAATATTTTTGGGCTCTACCAGAAGAACCTCTTCTCCCTCTTTCACTCCGGAAATAATTTGCGCATACGCCATGTCCATTACGCCAATTTTAACTTTGCGCTTCGTCGTAGTCTCACCATTACGAATATAGACAACATGGTCGGTCCCATCCCGAAAAACGGCGGCTATAGGAACACTGAGTGCATTTTTTACATCTGCTACCGGGACACGCATTCGAACGGTAATTCCCGGTTTCAAGAGATGCTGCGGGTCGAGAACCTCAGCCTGAATATCAAATCCTTTGATATTATTTTTTGCAGTAGCGAGAGGAGCAATGAACTTAACGGTTGCCGTTAGCGCAGCTTCCTCCTGCGTGACACTCACGAAGATTTTCTGATTCACCGAAATCTTCTCCACATCCATCTGATTGACATGTGTGTTGATGATCAGCTTGGAAAGATCCGCAAATGTCAGAAGCGTGGTGCCGGAGTTCACGCTGGCAGCGGCGATGATGACCTGACTCGGAGTAATCGGAATACTCAATACGGTGCCATCCGAGTCTGCAAGGATACGCGTCTTGTTCAATTGATCCATTACAGCCTGCAAACCCTGGTTGGCAATTTCGAGGGCATTTTTTGAAATTTCGTAATCGGACTCCAGATTAACGTATACCTCTTTACTAATCAGCTTCGCCTCAAATAGTTTTTTGGCGCGCTCGTAATTCCCTTTGCTCTTATCCATTTGAAGTTGCGCACCTTCAATCGATTTCTGTACCGATTTTTGCTGGGTTCGGAGATCGGTATCATCGATCTCCGCAAATGGTTCTCCTTTTTTTACAAATTGACCCGGGACAACAAAAATAGATTTCACTTTCCCACCCACCTCAGATTTGACGTCCATCTGAAAGCCCGGTGCAATTTCTCCGGTAATAATCAAATCATACTGAATATCACGTCGCGTCACGCGCGCGGTGATATCTTCAAGAGGTGATTTTTTATCTTCTTTATTCGAGCCTCCAAAAAAGTACCACCCGCCTATAACGACGATAATAATTCCGATTAACAGATTTCTGGACGAGATCTTCATATGAACATTTCGATTAAAGAAAGAACGCTACGGAAGCAGTATAGCCATGAATGCCGTTTTTGCCACCACTACGACCAATTTCTCCATTACATAAAAATCCAGCAAACGCATGATTTCCAAATACTTCCGTAAGAATTTTTGCGTCATAATGCGGCTTCCCAAAAAAATGAATTCCTCTTCCGTTGCATGAAAATAGAAGAGAAGCCAGAGGCTTTTGAGGCAGATTCGCCTCTTGAAATGTTTGCCGAAGTTCTGCTTCCGCAGCATCCCGACTCCGGAATTGATATTGTAAAGTCTGGCCAAGACGAGGAATGCCTCCGATAGCGACTGCCCCGGACTTCGGATCTGCGCCGAGGATATTTCTTACAATAAAATCACTGGATTTGAATTCCTCAACATATTCCGTAGATGCCAATCCCGCCAAAAGGTTTCCCTTCGCTTCCGCTTTTTCGGAATCTTCCAAAGAATTAAAAGCGGATTCGAGCGCTTCATAGGCAGGCCGGGAACCGAGACTAAAAATAACATTCGCTTCGGCACGTGTAACGGGCAATGGGTCACCGATTGGGCGACAGCCCTGACTAAGGATTGGCGTGATCCGTATCGCGCCCGTAAATCCTACCGCGATTCCCTGCATCAGTTTGTCATTGTGAAAGACAACGATGGTTTCCTCATTGCTCGAGCTACTGGCAAGACCACCCACACAAGGTACAGAGGGAAATGCCACATCCCATTGTGATACCCATTTTTCCGCATCAATAGCCATGGGATTGAGTAGCGCAATCCATCCCTGAATCCCGTCAGCAGGCACCTTATCCTGCCAATGAGCTGGCGAAGATTGTTCCATTACCGATTGCGACAACTCTACAAAACAAACCTGTGAGTCATCAAAAGCCAATGCAAGAATCGAAAATCCCGAGCCGGATTCCTCACCTTTATTTTCTCCCCCCATAATGCCCGCGGCAGTACAGCCCACGACATCCATAACATGTCCATGAACTCGAAGAAGCTCCGTGAAATCTGCGAGATGCGGAAGGTAATCAGCCGTCACAAATACAAATGCACAGCTTGCCGTCGTCTCCAGCTCTGCGTGCAAGTCTTTGGCAATGCTGACTACGACGGATTCATCAAATAATCCTTCGTGTAATCTGGAAGCCGCTTTACGCATATGCAAATAATCGTCGAATGCTATGGAGTGTCAATGCCTTCCCCCAATGGCAATACTCATGCGGTAAGAATCTTGAGCGCCTTTTTGGGGTTATTTACTCTTAAAATAAGCAGGCCTTTCCGGGCATTTGGTAACGAAGCCAGGTAGGCATATTCGATATTTATTTTTTCCTTAGCCAGTTGCCGGGTAACCATGGAAAGCCCACCCGGTTGATTATCATTTTCCAGCATCAGGACGTCGTCCTCCACGACTAGTGTTCCATGGGATTCAAAAACCGCAATTGCCTTTCTGGAATCGCTCACGACGAGCCGAACAACAGCATGGTCGACCGTATCCGAAACAGTCATCCCAAAAATATTGATACGCGCCTCAGCAAGCGCGTCGCAAACTGCGGCAAGTGCGCCGGGTTTGTTTTCCAAAAAAATCGCCAGTTGCGGGATAATGCGAATGGCCGACCCTTGAAAGCTGACTTTTGCGCTCATCGAGATGCTGTCACATCTTCCGTGATCACATTTTCATCAGCGGCCGTCGCCGTATCGTCGGCAGGTTTTGCCGTAGGCACCGTAGGACAAACCTTCCAGAAGAACGGCTCATATTTCGCCCAGTCCGCAAGGATGATCTTCGCGAATTCACTATCCGTGTATTCGAGGTGGCGAAAGATCAAGCCTTTCAATGTATTGATGTCGTCTTCATTCGAAAGACGCTCGGGTGTCACCAGTTGGGAATTATAGCGATCAAGGAATTCGTTTTTCTCATCGAGCACGTAGGCAACGCCACCTGTCATACCCGCTCCGAAATTTTTTCCGGTAGGTCCGAGCACAACGACCGTACCATTCGTCATATATTCGCAACAGTGGTCGCCCACGCCTTCGATGACGGCAGTTCCGCCAGAGTTACGCACACAGAAACGTTCGCCTGCACGCCCGTTGGCAAAAAGAAATCCGCCACTGGCGCCATAGAGCACCGTGTTTCCCATGATGATATTATCCTGCGGCTTGAATTGTCTTTCGGCGCGTGGTTTTACGATGATCTCTCCCCCACTCATTCCTTTGCCGACATAGTCATTCGCTTCGCCGCTCAAGATCATTCGAATACCCTTGCTGAGAAAAGCTCCGAAACTCTGACCCGCGCTTCCGGTAAATTTCAGCTCGATTGTGGCGTCGGGCAATCCTTCTCCGCCATACTGGTAACCAATCTCCCCGGAAACCTGCGTTCCCACGGAGCGATTTGTATTAGTGATCTTATAGGAAAGAGAGATCGGGCGACCGTCATTAATCGCCTGGCCCGCTTCTTGCAAAATGGTGTCATCCAAAGAACCATCCTCAAAACCATCATTACGCTGGCGCGTAGCGTGGCGCACAAGTGACGAATCGTTTTTTGCAACATCGACAAGCAGCTTTTTGAGACTAACGGTATTTGCCTTCGGGTGGTTTTCCACTTTCCGCTGGCGCAGGCATTCGACATGCCCAACCATTTCATTGATTGTTCTAAAACCGAGTGCGGCCATGATTTCGCGCACTTCCTGAGCGACCGCATTGAAGAAATTAACAACATTCTCCGGCTTGCCCTTGAATTTACCGCGCAGCCTGTCATCAAGCGTCGCGACTCCCACAGGGCAGGTATTTAAATGGCACTGCCGCACGTAGACACAGCCCATGGCAATAAGAGCCGATGTGCCGAAGTTATATTCCTCCGCGCCAAGCAGCGTGGCATAAACAATGTCTTCGCCGGTGCGCATGCCGCCATCCGTACGAAGCGTGACGCGATTACGCAGGCCATTAAGCATTAATACCTGATGCGTTTCCGCGACGCCGAGCTCCCACGGACCGCCAGCATTCTTGATCGAACTTAATGGCGATGCTCCCGTGCCGCCTTCGTGACCACTGACGAGAATAATATCCGCATGCGCCTTAGCCACACCCGCAGCAATAGTGCCAACACCGGCTTCGGAAACCAGTTTCACGCAAATTCGCGCACGAGGGTTTACCTGCTTGAGATCGTAGATCAACTGGGCCAAATCCTCGATTGAGTAAATATCATGGTGAGGCGGCGGAGAAATCAAGGTGACTCCCGCAACCGCATGACGCAGCTTCGCAATGTAAACGCTAACTTTGTGAGCAGGAAGCTGCCCTCCCTCTCCGGGCTTCGCACCCTGGGCCATCTTGATTTCGATTTCTTTCGCACTGGCAAGATAAGCAGCGGTAACACCGAAACGCCCCGAAGCAATCTGCTTGATCGCACTGTTTCCCCAATCGCCATTTTCATAGCGTTTGAAACGAACGGGATCTTCACCACCTTCGCCGCTATTCGACTTTCCGCCGATACGGTTCATGGCAATGGCAAGACATTCGTGCGCTTCAGGGCTCAAGGCACCAAGCGACATTCCCGCAGTCGTAAAGCGACGGCGAATTTCCTCTATGGTTTCAACCTCGTCAATCGGCACAGGGCCTTCTGATGACGGCATAAACTCCAAAAGATTACGCAGAGAATGTGGACGGGATGCCGTTAAGCCATCGACATATTTTTTATAATCTTCCGCCTTGCCTGCTTTTTCGGCGCCCTTAAGTCCCACAAAGGTGTGGAAATTTGGAATAACCGGCAACGGCATTGCATGAACTTCACCACCACGACGATAACGATAGTAGCCGAGATCCTCGAGCTTATCGGCTTCAATAGGAGTTTCATCCGAGTAGGCACGGATATGCCGGGCAAGCGTTTCCTCTGCGATTTCGCGATAGCTGATGCCTTCGATTTGCGAAGACGTCAAAGTGAAGCACTCGTAGATCAATTTACTGGAGATACCGATCGCTTCAAAAACCTGAGCACCGCGATAACTTCCGATCACGGAAATACCCATTTTCGACATGATCTTCAATAGACCATTTTCCATGGCTTTCCGGTAATTTGTGACAGCGGTACCGTAATCGAGTTCCAGATCACCTTTATCAATCATGTGACGGCAGGTTTCGAAGGCGAGATAGGAATTCACCGCGCTCGCCCCGTAGCTGATCAGACAGGCCACCTGATGCACATCGCGCGCTTCCGCAGTCTCACAAACAATACTGATCTTCATCCGTTTGCCAAAGCGGCGAAGGTGATGGTGCACCGCACCGATCGCAAGCAACATGGGCATGGCGACATGATCGCGATCAACTCCGCGATCCGACAAAATAAGTATCCGAGCCTGCTCATCAACGGCTTTTTCCGCCTCAGCGCAAAGACGCGTCACTGCAGGGATCAGTCCATCAGCCTCATCGGAAGCATTCCATAGAACAGAAATCGTGCGAGTCAGGTGTATGCCTCCGACGTTCTTCAGAGCTGCCAATGTTTC
>JBDTJR010000119.1:0-12931 GCA_039935735.1 Chthoniobacterales bacterium
GGGTATCGAAAAAAAGCCCGAAGGACGCGCTGGCAAAGTGAGAGTGTCCGACGCGCTCTAGCAGGCGTTTTGCAATCGCACCCAGATACCACGGGATATTTTTTTGGAAAGGGAGGCGTGCCTTGGAAAGGGTCTTATAAAAATCTCGTGCACGGCTCACCGCGTAGGTATTTTTTTCCGAGCGTGGAATTTTGCGTTCCTTGAATGTAAGGAGATCCCAAATAAATTTGTCGTGCCAGTAGAGATCACTGCAAAAGGTATTAAGCGAGACCATGGGACGCGTCCATCCCTCGCGTTCATACAGATCATGGATCGTATTATAAGCGCGGACATGGGCCGTAAGTAGCATATCGTACGCCGTGGGAATTTTATGCGGACGCACCAGCGATCCCGAGGGAAACTGGTGACTGAAGTAGCTCGTGGAGACGAGGATGTTTGGCTCATTGATAGTGACGAACCAGCGAAGCGGTGCCTGTTGGTAACGCGTTATCAACTCGTGGTTGATTTCCTTCACTACAGTTTCCACAAAGCGCACGAAATGCCCGATCGTTTCCTCCTCAAGCCATGCATCCTCTCCGAGCCATGCAGGATGCGTGAAATGCTGAAGAGTCACCACTGGCTCCATTCCAAAACGTCGGCATGTTGCGAGTCTTAGCGCGTATTCCGAAATTACCGCATGATCGATAGGCGGCGGATCGGTTGCTTCTGCATGAAAGCTTGGCTGCACACGAGCCCACTCGATTCCCATGCGGAATGCATTGATTCCCATCTCCTGCCCGAGCGCGAAATCTCCCTCATATTTTTCCCAAAAACGGGTTCCGCTTCCGGTTACGCTGCATTTATTGGCATTTTCCCATACTGCCCAGTTATTATGAGGAAGACCCGGCTGATTATAGCCGCCTTCACTCTGGTAGGCCGAGGTGGCCACACCCCACAAGAAGTCTTTAGCGTTGAGAGATGGGGTTTCCTGGGATTCCATGAATTAGTCTTCTATGAAGCATCGTTTGCGGAGACCTATCCGCGCTCTACTTTTTTGCGAAGCACCTTTTCCTGGCGATTGGTGATAATCCGAGCCTGACTTTCATCGTTGAGCACGACATCTACCACCCGCGCGGCGGCATCGGGGTGACCAAGCTCCGCCGCTTTCTTTGCCATATTTGCAAAGTGTTTGGGATCATCGAGAAGTCGGCCAAGCTTATATTGTAACACCGTCAGTTCCGAGCATTTTACGGCCGCGCCATTTTCGAGAAGCATGTCAGCGTTGCGCACCTCCTGTCCCCCTACCGGATCAAGAATCATCATGGGTAAGCCACAAGCCAGGGCTTCCGCTGTCGTCAGGCCTCCGGGCTTGCTGAGCAGGATATTTGCGGTTTTCATTAGGCGTGGCATCGTATCGACGTATCCCAATACGATGAGTTTCTTTTTTCCTCCACGCGCAAGATGTTCCGCTTCCTTGAGTGTCTTCTGGTTGCGTCCACACACGGCAATGATCTGGAAATCCTGATCCATATCCAGAAGTCGCTTCAGCACGGAGGCCGTAGGGCTGAGGCCAAGCGTTCCTGCCGATACAAGGACGATCGGCTTTGTCGGATTCAAGCCGTATTCCTTGCAAACCTCTTTGCGATCAACGGGTTTTGAAAATGCCGCATCGATGGGGATTCCCGTCACCGAGACACGAGTTTTAGGAAGTCCCAATCCGCCCATATGCTCGCGATCCTCTTCCTGTGCGACGAAGTAATGATTGAAGGCCCGGGTGATCCACTCCGCATGAAAATGGTAATCGGTTACCACATTATACAGCTTCGTTTTGAGGCGTTTCTTTTCCAGCAGATGTGAAACCACACCGGCTGGCATGAAATGCGTGCAGACAATCGCGTCCGGTTTTACATCTCTGATATATTTTACAAGCGGTAGCGTGTTTGGGAGATCGAGTAAAAGCCGCACCTGATCGGTTTTCCACGGATCATTCATGCTTTCGTACCACCAGCCGAGGAATTTCGGGGCGGATTCGGAAAGTGTCTTATACAAATCGCTGTAAAACTGCTTATAGAGCGTATTCGTATGCTCCAGCGCGTCGTCATAAAGGACTTCCTCTGTTTCAGGGCGACGACGAAACTCGTCGGCCAGTGCCTTTGCGGAGCGAATGTGCCCGGAACCCACAGAGGCGGACATGATCAGGATGCGCCGATTCATTTGCTATCAGTAATTCGCGGCAACGATAGCATGCGGTTGCCATTCACGGCAACAGTGGTAAAAGGATTTAGCTCTTTTAATGCGCGGCGTGTGCCCGGCGTTGAGACTCTTTGGCGAGGGCATTTACCGTGACCTGAGCGGTCTTTAACGCTTCGGCCTGCAGACCTGGAACAAAACTCACGATTGGCACGCAGAGATTAGTATAGCAGATTAACGTCTGGTTGTTTCCATAAGGCTCCATGTTCAATGAGCCATCGCTCGATTTTGCCAGTGTCGAATGCACCAGCTTCCACGCTACCTTGGTTTGATTTCCATGTTGCGTAAGCGTGTTCTGGACGGTGTAGCTGACTTGTCCGATGATGGGAGCCTTGACGGTATATTCTACGATTGCGGTATTACCGTGTCGGGAGAGGACCTTTGCAGCAAGAACTCCGGGCATATAGCTAGGTCCAGCGGTGTAATCCTTGAAAAGATTGGAAACAACATGAGGAGGGGCGTGGACGACTCGAAAGAGGATTAGTTTCGGCCAGGGCACTCCATGTACGGCAACTTGTTCCGTTACCGTATGTCCTTTTTGGAGAGTTGCCAATTGGCTTTGGGGAACTTGCTGCAGGAGGTTTGCGTGACTAGTTCCGCAAAGGGTGAAGAGAAGGGTAATATAAAGAAGTATGCGCACGCTCTTTCTCTAGGGAGAAAATGCTTTGGCGCAAAGGAAAGAATTCGCAAACGGAATACCTGCCCTTTCGACTACCCTTCGTTAGGAGAGGCGAGCGGGGGACGAGGTGAAGAGCCTCCTTTCGAAGGGATGATAGCCCGGAGGGTATCCTTCGAGTTGTAATAAACCCGACAGATTGTTTTCAAGTAGGGAACCCGGCAAAGAATAAACTCGCTGATAAGCATGGAAAGAAATAATCCTGCGGCGACCGTCAGAAAATACTGCATCAGCGGTGGGATGGGAAAACGGCCGAGGTAATAATGACCTCGCTGTATCACTACGGCGTGTACAATGTAAATTCCATAACTGTTTCTCACAAGCACACGCCATACTGGTAGTTCGCGGTCGAAATATTTGCGAAAAATTCCAAGAAATCCCATCACCAGCCCGATGCAGACAAAGGTCTCAAAGAGTGAAAAGAAAACACTCGAAAAATTCACGCCGCCAACGCTAAAAATCCCCGCAAATGGTCCCGGATGCAGGGCATACAGCAAACCAAGTGCGCTTCCAGTCAGTCCGAGTATCAGCCAGTTGCGGCATTGCGGCAGGTCGAAGTTTCGCAGCCATCCCGTACGCGCTGCCCATAAACCCAGGACGAAAAATCCCAGATATTCTGGCCCATGCGCAAAGGCCATGGGAAAAATATAGCCCACCGTTTTCCACATACCAACCGGACATACGAGGCGGACCGTCGCCGTCATGCCACCGATCCACAGGATCACCGCGCAGATCGCCAGCGTTCTTGGACGGCTGCATGGCGCATAGCGCGGTTGGAGCGGTTGGCACCAGCACCAGAATGCATACAGCAAATTGCAGACGAGAAGGTCTGCAACAAACCACATGTGCGCATAAAGAATTTCCCGGACCAGAATGACCATGAGAAGTATCCACGCGGCCAGCGGGACACCCAGTCGAAGAAGTCGGCTTTGGCAGTAACGCAGAGTTCCCTTACGTGCCAGCGAACTTGGCGTGAAGTAGGCCGAGATGAAGAAAAAACATCCCAGGAGTGCTGCACTCAGCGGCGACCAGAATGCCCAGTTACTCACCATACTCTTGGGCCAGAATAAAAGCCCGCTATGATACGCGATGACGATGATACAAAGCAGTGCCTTGAGATTATCCAGAAACCACATTCGCGGTTTTGCCGCAGTTCCATCGTAGCTTTTCGTGCCACGCTTGGAATATTGTCGGAAGGTTAGTCTCATTGGGGATCTAAAAAGTGCAGGTCTGAAAAAAGTAATCTCATTCTACACCGCTTTTTTGAGAATGCTATGGGCTAGATTCAAGTTCCTTTTTCTTTTGGAACTTGTTGATCCATAGTAGATTGCAAATATTTTAAAAACTAAGCTTCCAGAAATTTTACGGCGATAGACGCAATGGCTGCAGGAATTTCAATACGAGCTGCCTTGCTTCCGAGAAGCTTGTCAGCTGCCAGGGTGATCCATTGGCGGGAGCATTCCACTTTTTCAGGCACAAAATAAACTCCGGTCTCCGTTTTTTCAATTCGGTACTTCACGGTGAGGTCGATGGAAACGGTCTCTCCTACAAGATTGACGGATAGCACCACTGAGCGATTTTTAGCATCCAGATCGAGATGTTTGATCTCCCCGAATTCTTTTAATTTATGATTCAGTCCCGCCTTCAGCGCCGTATTGGCCAATATATTGCTCATGAGTTTTCTTCATCCTGCCAGCACCGTGTATGCGGGGTAAAGAACGGATGTTTCGATCAAAAAAACCTCCGCAGCTATGACACTGCGGAGGTTTATAGTTTTGTTCGCTCTGACTTGTGCGCCTATCGGGTAATTCTCAGCATCAATGCGCGGAACCTACCCAGTCATCGCCACAAGGGCCGCCGCCCTGGACTACGCCTATGTTGGAGATAACTTCACCCTTCATGTTCACGACAGGATGGCAGTGCTTTGTAATTTGCTCGGTAGCTTCATCTACATAGTGGCCGATAAAGACCCGGCGCCAACGATCTGCCGAGCGGTTTGGGCCGGAGCCATGGATAAGATGACCATGGAAAAATAGTGACTCACCACGCTTCACCGGCATGGCAATCGGTTTACGATCTCGTGGGAAGTGGGAAATATGACTGTCTGTCATTCCCATCCAGCGTTCCGTTTTATTTTTTGGACACAGAATTTCGTAGTGATTGGAGCCTGGGACAATGGACATGCAGCCGTTTTCGAGATCGGCATCTTCAATTGGTGTCCATACCCCGATACATACCGCAGGCGAGGCCAATAGATAAAAGTTATCCTGGTGCATTCCGTGGCCACGGCTTCCCGGGGGCTTGTAGTAATACATCGTCTGCGTGCCAAGGGGTTCCGTGCCGAAAAGGACGCGGAGAATATCAACAACTTTAGGGTTCGTGAACCAATTCATGACCTTCTTGCTATGGCGATGGGGAAACATTGCGCGCACCTTACGTGTAGCGGGATCGAGTTCCTCATATTTCGAGCCACCGTCGAAAGCGTCCGTGCCGTTATCCTTAAAATCTTCGAAGAAGGCTTCGATTCCCTTCAACTCTTCGTCGGAGTAAAGGTTCTTCGCGACGCAGTAGCCGTCTTTTTCAAACTGGGTCTTAAGTGCCTGCTTGTCATTGATCGCAGGGATCTGGAGGTCTTCGAGAGTCTTCATGGGATTAACTTACCAAAAATAATTGTGAAAGGAATACATTGAATAGTTAAAGACATATAATATCTTGCTATTTGTGGCTACCAAACCTCGATTTGAAGAATCTCCTCACCAGGAGGTCTTTGACCTTAGTGTAGACGAGTTTCATATCAGCCAGAGCAATATCTGGCGCTCCCAGGGCACGCGGGACTGGCTACTCATTCTGACTGTGGGAGGGAAAGGGATCATCCGTAGTGGAAATGCCGAAGTCGAGAGCACGGCAGGCACCATTACCCTTTATCAGCCAGATGCACCGCAGCATTACTTTGTCGATCCGGAGACTGGAGACTGGCATACGCTTTGGAGTCACTTCTATGCCAAGCCTCACTGGTCGCTTTGGTTGAACTGGCCGGAAATGTCCCGAGGCTTCCGCTCCCTCGTCATTCGCGACTCTCGTGTACTGGCGAATGTCTGCGATAGCATGCGCAGCGCGGTTCGCTTCGGTCGTCAAAGATTGCCTGGGAGTTCCGATTTCGCAGCGAATTCACTCGAGCAGGCAATTCTTTGGATCAATTCCGTGAATCAACACCGGGATCTCGATGAGCGTATCCGTAAAGTTGCGGATCTCATGGCGGAGAAATTGCGTGAACCGATTTCTTTGGAATCTCTTGCGCGCGATGGTGGTATTTCTGCGTCACGTTTATGGCATTTGTTTACGAGTCAAATGGGAATGACGCCGGGAAAATATCTCGAGTCCCTTCGGATGCAACGCGCGGTGCAGCTTTTGCGCTCTACGGAGTTATCCGTCACGCAGATCGCCGACGAGGTCGGCTACGCCAGTCCTTTTTATTTTTCAAACCGCTTTAAAAAAGAATTCCGAAAAAGTCCCACAGAATTCCGCGAGAGTCTGGACAAGTAGCGATTTCTATTTTGCTTTCGGAGCGGGTGGCACTACTTGCGCGACACTGAAGTCGTAGATTCTGTCCACGCCTTCGCAGCCCGATACGCCGACATAGTAATCGCCGGTCAGCGAGTCATCATAAAATCCAAAGGTATGATCTCCGGCTTTCACGGTGTATTGATTGCCTTTTTTTGTGACTTCGAGGCGGTATTTAGTCTCGTTTTGCATCGGAAATTCACAGAATGACACGAGTCGTTTTCCGTCGCGCCATGCATTGATTCCCTTATTATAAATGACAACCTCGATGTAGGGGCCGTCGTAGGAATAATTTCCTTTTCCGTCCTCCTTGATCTTCGAGGCGAAGATAACAAGCGGCGCGAGGTTCTTTAAAAAGGCCATGTTCGAGGTCACGGTGACATCGCCTTTGTAAGGGGCCTTGAGAAGCATGTTTGTCGAATCCCCGTCATTCTCGATCCAGCCGTCTTTCTGAATCCATGAAGGGCTGCCCTTCATGGGGCCGATGACAAACAACCACGGCGAGGGATTCCATGCACTTTTCGCAAATGAGGTGGAAAAGTCCTCGGCATTTACCGTGCCTGAGACGAGCAGTCCTATGGCGAAAAGAAGAGAGCAGACGATGCGCAGGAGAGTTTTCATGGAGGCGTCAGGATAAGAGATTTTTGCTGATGTAATCGAAGCTGATTTTCAGACTCTCCAGGGGATCGCCCGGAGTAGTGTCCTGCTCGACCACGTACCATTTTGTGCCGGATTCCTCAGCGGCTCCAAGAATTTTTTTCCAGTTCAGGTTACCCTTGCCGATTTCGCTGATCACGGGTTGTCCCTTATAGCTGGCATAGTCTTTGATATGAAGGATAGGAAGACGATTTTTCATCCGTTTGATCCAGTTCACAGGGTCGCAACCACCATGCTGGATCCAGTAAGTGTCGAGTTCTCCCTGGAGATACCTTGGATCGATCTTGTCGAAGATATATTCGAGAACCAGCTTGCCGGTATCGCCGTGGCGCACGAATTCGAAGGAGTGGTTGTGGTAGCAGAGGGTTCTTCCTGCGGCATGAACCACGCGGCCGGCCTGATCGAGTTTCTTGACAAGGTCCTCTACTTCCGGCGGATTACTGACGTCGATGCCGTCGGGGTGGGAATAGACTGTAGTTTGCACATCTCCCAGAGCGAGAAGGCGTTTGGTGATCGCTTCGGGGTCGCGCAAAATCTCCTCGCAGGAATCGTGAAGGGAGCAGATTTTGATGTTCGCTTCTTTTGTCAGCCGGAGCCATTCTTCAGGAGTACCTGGGCAGGTCGCAATTTCCACCGCCTCATAGCCTATGGCGCGGATTTTCTTAAGAGTATCAGCAAGACCCTCGAGGGTTTGGGTATGTTGACGGACGGTATAGAGCTGAACGGCGACCTGACTGAGTTTCATCAATGGATGTAAGAGATTTGCGTAAAAGGTTTATTTGGCAACGTATGGAGGAACATCGTAGGGCTGATTTCCATTTCGTATGGACTCGGTGCCGAAATAACCTGCCGCTACTGACATCCGGGCATCAAGCAGAGTAGCGCCCGCTGGTGGTTTCCCGCGGAGGAAATTCACGAAATTATTCATAATAACTGGGTCAGCGCCACCGTGGCTGTCCGTGGCGGTTGGTACAGGAAATACTTCATGTCCTTTTTCCGAGTAGCCGGTGCGCTTGTTCCAAAGATGTACGTGCGGTACACCATCTGCGGATGTGTCGCCGTAGTTTTCAATGCGGCCTTCTGTGCCGATG
Organism: Chthoniobacterales bacterium; assembly: GCA_039935735.1. Classification (GTDB taxonomy): domain Bacteria; phylum Verrucomicrobiota; class Verrucomicrobiia; order Chthoniobacterales; family JBDTJR01; genus JBDTJR01. Next base: position 8,215 of record JBDTJR010000119.1, read on the forward strand.
ACGGTATAGTTCCGTACATCGTCCGGAGTATAGTGGCTTTGTAGATACGAAGCCTGCACGCCATTTGAGAGTTGCATGAGGATCATGCTGCTGTCTTCCACATCGATCTTCTGACTGTAGTCTCCAGTTGATTTAGGAGGCCAGTTATCGCGATTTGCTTCCACGGAGGGAAGAGGATCGCCAGGTGCGCGTCGGGGCAACTTGTCATAAACACTAAGCTGACCCATGCCTACGACACGGGTGGTATATCCCCCGGCAAGCCAATGGATGATATCGATGTCATGCGCGCCTTTTTGCAGGAGAAGCCCATGCCCGTATTCGCGTTCGGAATGCCAGTCGCGGAAATACGCATCTCCGCCATAGGAAATAAAATGCCGACACCAGACAGACTGTACCTGGCCGATCTTTCCGGAATCGATCAATTCCTTCATTTTCTGCATTACCGGAAAGAAACGCATATTGTGCCCGATATAAAGTTTTACGCCGTTGTGGGTTGCGGCATCCATAATCCGGTCGCAGGACTCCACGGAAATGGCCATCGGTTTTTCAAGGTAGACATGTTTTCCTGCATTCATCGCGGCGATGGCATGTTCCTCGTGCAGATGATCGGGCGTGCAGACGATGACAGCATCCAGTCCCGGTACCTTCAGCATTTCACGGTAGTCTTCTGTGAGAAAAATATCTTTTCCGTATTTTTCACGGAGACTCTCGGCTTTCTTTTCCAGATGCAGGGTCGCACCCGCGATGACTCTCAGTCCTTCCTCTGGCTTGTGGACGTACTCCGCCATGAATCCCCGCCGTAGTCTATCCGCTCCCATGACTCCGAAATTGATCTCTTTCATAGTAAGATTACGGATCAAATAGAGGGATCGCCTCCGCGTCAAGTTAGGAAGAATCCGGGTGGCTTTATTTTTGACACTGGGTTGAAATCAAAGATTTTTAAAGCTTTCTTATCTATTCATGCCCACGTACAAAATCTCTCTATTGTTTCTGATATTAACCCTATGAAACCCATTATCGAAATGAGCGGCGTCTCCTGTCGCTATGGGAGTGTGCTGGCGGTCAATGAGTTGAATCTTCAGGTGCCTGAAGCGAGCGTCTATGCCTTCCTTGGCTCGAATGGTGCGGGAAAAACTACAACGATCAAGACCTTGTTGAATATCATCGAGCCCAGTGCGGGCAGTATTCAGGTGCTCGACGTTCCATCCACGAAAATTGGCCCCCGCGAACTCGCGCAGATCGGCTACGTTTCCGAAAACCAAAAGTTACCGGAGTCCCTTACGGTCAAAGATCTCATCGCTTACTCCCGTGCTATTTATCCGACGTGGGACGATGCCTTTTGCCGCGCGCTTCTGGATATGCTCGATCTTCCGCTGGATCGTAAGATCGGCCAGTTTTCCCGTGGTATGAAAATCAAGGCTGCTTTGCTGGTTTCGCTCGCCTACCATCCGCGGCTTCTTGTCTTTGACGAGCCTTTCAGTGGACTTGATCCTGTGGTTCGTGATGAGTTTATCACCGCGCTTCAGGAAATTCTGAAGCAAAAGAACTGCACGGTCTTTATTTCTTCCCATGATATCGACGAAGTAGAGCGACTTGCCACCTGGGTCGGTTTCATCCAGAAAGGGAAACTTTGCCTTTCGGAGTCCCTCGAGACGGTCCGCACACGCTTTCGCCGCATTCAGGTTAATTTCCCAAAAGGCACGCTCTCTCCGAATTTTTCACTTTCCGAGAAAGATATCCTGTCTGAAATCAGTGAGGATTCTGCGAGATGGGTTGATACTGCTTATGTCGATGCGGAGACAGTGGCCTCACAAATTGTCGCCCGGTTTCCGAGGGATACGGTCCATACGACCTCTCCGCTTTCTCTCCGGGAAATCTTTATCACCACAACGCATCTCACACACAAAGCGCAGGGGGTAGCGCGATGAACGTCATTCTCGCTCAGTTGAGGAAGGATGTGTTAACGCAACGCTTTTTGTTGCTGGCATGGGCGCTTTGCAGCGCTTTTAATTTCATTATCCCGTTTTTTCATATTAACCCTGTGGGGAGTGCCTCGCTTGTCGGACAAGCCGTTCTTGGAATAGGATTACTGGGCGGGATATATGCTGCGGCAGGGGTGCAATTTTTACTTCTTGCGATTCTTGCTGCTCGGATCATTCAGGAGGATCCTCTCGTGGGAACTGAAGTTTTCTGGCGTACGCGCCCGGTATCAAGAGCCCGGCTACTGGCGGAAAAGTTATTATTAATCGCGACTCTCTATATCGTGACAATCTTTACCTGTGGTCCCTTATCTCTTCAAAGCCATGATTATGCTTTTCCTTTTTTCTCTCTGATTTTCATCTTGAGTTTTGTCGCCTTCGCATCGGTTACAGTCGGTTTCGTCGAGTTAATACTCACTTTTCTGGGTGTTGGTATCGTAGCGGAATTCTTCAGTATTTTGATGTATTTTTTACGAAATTTCCGTCTTTCCAAGATCGTCCATGAGACACAATTGCAAAACGGAACTGTTCATAGTTATAATTATAATTTGAGTTCGGATGCAGCTTCCGTTCCGTCTGCTGGTGTCGATTGGGTATCTCTTGTTCTCATTGCATGCCTTGTCGCGATCATTGTTCATCAGTATCTCACCACCCGTACGAAGCGCTCTCTGCTGTTTCTCTTTCTTGCTCTTCTTCTGACATCACTTTTGAAGCAGTTTTTGCCCGTAAATTGACATATTGCAATTACGCAATACGGAACGAAATTTTAAAACTATGGCCGAACGATTCATGCAGACCATGCTGACGCCGTCTGTCCTTGCCGCGCAGGAGCGCTATTACGGAAAATCCAGACCTGTCGAAGGTGCTCCGGCAAATGACGCCCTCACGCCGGACGAGATGGAGTTCATCCAGCAGCGCGACAGTTTTTATATCGGAACGGTTACCGAAATCGGGTGGCCATACATTCAACACCGCGGCGGCAAACCGGGATTTCTGCATGTTATGAGTCCCACTGCACTTGGCTTTGCGGACTATAAGGGCAATCGTCAGATGCTATCCACCGGCAATCTTGCTATCAACGACCGAGTGGTAATTTTCCTTATGGACTACCCCCTGCGCACAAGATTGAAAATCCTTGGCCACGCGCGTGTGGAAGATGCCCGTCAGCATCCTGAACTCGTCGCCGCGCTCGCGGAGCCGGAGATTCAACGTGTCGTCGAGCGTGTCGTTCTCATTGATGTCGTATCTTTCGACTGGAACTGCCCACAATATATCACGCCGCGCTATACCGATACCGAAATAGATCATGCTGTTGCTCCGCTGAAGCAACGCATTGCCGACCTTGAAGCGGAACTGAAATCCAGGAAAACTACCTAGCGTTTTTTGCGACGCACGACCCAGGCCATCAGCCCGCCCGCTCCCAGTAGAAGCGCAGTCGTGCCGGGTTCAGGAACGGCCACGAGACTTGCATTCCATGCCAGCTCATTGACTCCCGTGCCGGTGCCCGACGGCAGTGCGACATTACTCACGCGCATCTCATCAATATACCCATAGTATTGATTTTGCCCTCCGGTTCCAGATGCCCCGATGGTAAATGAACTGGCTCCAGGCGTGACGGTAGTGACTGCGGCGGCGCTTCCGTTAAGAATACCATTCACATAGGATTTCAGGGTCGCTCCATCCCATGTCATTGCTATTTGCGACCAGGTATTCTTAAGCACGATGTTTCCTCCGATCGTTGTGCCGATATAGCCACTGCTTCCCAGGAGATAGGATTGCATCGTGTAACCCGTGCTTCCGTTGTAGACCAGGCGAATAATCTGGCCGTTATAGTTAATCGCATCCTCTGTCCCCGCTGTCCCGTTGGGATCCACCCACAGTTCAATGGTGAACTGGGTAAGTGACGACCAGGTGATGCCGCCGGGCCCCGTAGCGGAGTTTTTGGCCAAATGCAGATCCAGCATGCCTGTGCTCTGTGGAAATTTTCCGCCCGGCACCTGTAAATTCAGATAGGTATTGGTGACATTTTCCTGCTGCGAGGGAGTAGCGCCACCTGGCACCTGATTAACTGTTGCGAAAGTAGCGCCGACCGGAGGTTGATCAAACAGCCATTCCTGAATTGTTGCCGCATGGATCGATCCGAGAAATGCCATGTAACTGACTATGAATGCTAAGAATGTAATGGGGGATTTTTTCATAGGGGGTAAGTTTGGGAATGTAACTAGAGGAATCTAATTAATTACCTCAAACGTACCGCACCGCGAAAAGAGAATCAATTCTCTACAGCGGCAATCCCTGTCTCTACAGCGTCACGCAAAGAGGTCTCCGGACTTGTGCCGGGGTGGCTCCACCTACGATCAAAAGTTGTTTAGCGTTTTTTGCGACGCACCACCCAGGCCATCAGCCCGCCCGCTCCCAGTAGAAGCGCAGTCGTGCCGGGTTCAGGAACGGCCACGAGACTTGCATTCCATGCCAACTGATTGACTCCAGTTCCCGTGCCCGGTGGCAGTGCCACATTGCTTACACGAATTTCGTCGATATTCCCGAAAAACTGACTGGCTCCAGTCGTGCTCGAAGCTCCGATGCTAAATGAAGTGGATCCAGGTGTGACGGTGGTGACTGCTGCTGCGCTTCCGTTAAGGATTCCATTCACATAGGATTTCAGGGTCGTGCCATCCCAGGTCATTGCTATTTGCGACCAGGCATTCTTAAGCACGAGGCTTCCTCCGATCGTTGTG
>JBDTJR010000120.1:0-8952 GCA_039935735.1 Chthoniobacterales bacterium
GCTTTTTCTACGGATTCGATATTGTTGAACTCCGCATGCACAAATCCTTCGACGAGCGGCGCGAATCCCTTTTTGATCTTGTCCTGTCCGGTAGCTGAAATTCCCGCCAGCGTCCGGCCATGGAAGGAATTTTTGAACGTGATGATTTCATACCGCCCCGTCGCACTTCCAAACTTACGGGCAAGCTTGAATAAACCTTCATTCGCTTCCGCCCCGCTGTTGCAGAAAAATATCTTCCCCGGCCCGGCCCGCTTTACAAGTTCCTCCGCGAGCAAACCCTGCGGGCCTGTGTAGTACAGATTGGATGCGTGGACAAGCTTCTGCGCCTGCTCCGTCACCGCGGCGGTAATAGCCGGATGCGCGTGCCCAAGCGAGCACACTGCAATCCCCGCGCCGAAATCCAGGTATTCTTTCCCGGCGTCATCCCAAACACGACAACCATTGCCCCGTTCGACCGTCAGGTCAAACCGGCCATAGGTCGGCATCACGTATTGTTGATAACGCTCGCGAATATTCATGGAGTCTCGTCGCCGGGATATTAAAGATAATCAGCGATTACTTCTTAATCGCCGCCGTCCATTCCTTGATCCGGCCTGCCTGCTGTGCGAAGAGCGCGTCCGTGGAATCTTTGACTTCGATCGATTCGATTTTGTCACCCTGGTGGATGGCGTTGACGATATCCATTCCCTTCGTCACGTGACCGAATACGGCATGCTTGTTATCAAGCCAGTCCGTTGGAACGTGCGTGATAAAAAACTGACTGCCATTCGTGCCAGGCCCTGCGTTCGCCATGGAAAGGATGCCGGGCTTGTCATGCTTAAGGGTAGGATCAAATTCATCTTCAAACCGATAGCCTGGACCACCGCGTCCTGTGCCGGTTGGGTCGCCGCCCTGAACCATGAAGTTCTCGATCACGCGGTGAAAGGTCGTCCCACCATAAAAGTTGTTTTTGACGAGGTTTAGGAAATTAGCCGCCGTCATCGGCACCTTGGAGGCAAAGAGCGTTACTTCGATGTCGCCCTTGCTGGTGTGGATCACGATCGCGATGTCTTGGATGGTTTCAGTTGCCATAGTTCAAAAGTCGTCGCCACTAATGAGGTCTATGTCAAACCAATCGGACATAAATTTTTGAAAAATCGGCATTTTCATTGGCCGCATTTCGGCTTACTTATCCCGTATGGCCAATAAAAAGGTAAAAGTCGGACTTGTGCAGATGCCCTGCGATAAGGAGCCGGCGCTTAATATCTCCCGCGCCGAAAAAGGAGTCCGGGAGGCTGCCGCGAAGGGCGCTCAGATCATTTGCCTTCAGGAACTTTTTACCTCGCTCTACTTTTGCCAGATCGAGGACCACAAATACTTCGACCTCGCGGAGACCATTCCCGGCCCTACCACAGAGCATTTTCAAAAAATCGCCGCGGAATTAGGCGTCGTCATCATCGCCTCGCTTTTTGAACGCCGCGCGGCTGGCGTGTACCATAATACGGCAGCGATTATCGATGCGGATGGCAAATACCTCGGCAAGTACCGGAAAATGCACATCCCGGACGATCCTCTTTTTTACGAAAAATTCTATTTCACGCCCGGAGATCTGGGGTTCAAGGCATGGGATACGAAGTTTGGCCGCATCGGCGTCTGCATTTGCTGGGATCAGTGGTATCCAGAGTCTGCGCGCCTCACTGCGCTTGCGGGTGCCGAAATTCTATTTTTCCCTACCGCCATTGGTTGGCATCCTTCCGAAAAGGACAAGTATGGGAAACGCCAGCATGCTTCCTGGGAAACCATTCAGCGTAGTCACGCCATCGCCAACGGTTGCTATGTCGTGGTTCCAAACCGCATCGGCCATGAAGCGCCGGACGGTGGTGCGGGCATTGAGTTTTGGGGTCAAAGCTTTGTCGCCGATCCGTCAGGAGAAATTATCGCGAAAGCCACTCCTGATAAGGAAGAAGTCCTCATCGCCGAGATCGATCTCGAAAATGTCGAAACGCAGCGCACCCACTGGCCTTTTTTCCGGGATCGTCGCATTGATGCTTACGGAGATATCACGCAGCGGTTGGTGGATTAATTATGCCGGCCAGGAAACCGCTGTCTTGTCGTTACCCATGGGCGCACGACTACGCTCGGCTCATTCGTGAATGGCGGAAGATCCACCGCGTCGCCGGTCTTTCCATGAAGGTCTATGGAGAAGCATTTGACTACCCGCTCTACATTCTCGAATCCCGACATCCCGACAAGTCTCGTCCGAACATGATGTTGTCCGCAGGCATCCATGGCGACGAGCCCGCGCCGCCTGTTGCCATTCTGGAATGGGTCACACGCAATCCGAAGACCGTGCAAAAACTTAACGTCGTCATCTTTCCCTGTCTCAATCCATGGGGCATTGTTAATAACAATCGAATGGACGCCGAAGGCCGCGACCTGAACCGCACTTATCATGATGACAAGGTACTTCAGACCCTTGCGCATCGGAAGGCTCTGGCCAACCGCCGCTTTGCTGCGGCATTGATGCTTCATGAGGATTACGATGGGAAGGGTGCCTATGTTTATGAAGTGGCGCGGAAAAAGCCTTTCTGGGCTTCGAAGATCATTTTGGCGGCATCCCGGTTCGTTCCAGTCGACTCCCGTCCGAGAATCGAACACAGAAAGGCATCCAAAGGGGTCATCAGGCGCGATATTAAACTTATCTCCATGCCTGATCGTCCGGAAGCCTTACATCTTTATTACAACCATGCGGAACGCGCCTTTACGGTGGAAACGCCCTCGGAATATTTTCTCAATGACCGGGTCGAAGCTCATGTGGCTGGTATTCAAACATGCGCCACTTTATGCTTAAAAGAACACCGTCAATAGTTCGGTGAATGACTATTTACTTTGCTTGACCATTCTGAAAACCTCCTGCCGATGAAAGCGATTTACAGCGCATTCGTTTTTACTTTTGCATTCATACCGGTTCTCCTTTTCGGAGATACGGTGCTGCTGAAATCCGGTGAAAAGGTGGAAGGAAAAATTACCTCGTCCTCAGCGGATGAGGTATCCATTGAGGTGAAGGTATCGCCTACCATTCGCGATGAGCGCATAATTGAGCGTGCCGATATTGCCAAAATCGATGCGATGACGCCGGATGAAGTCGCGTTTTATAAAATCAAGGACCTTCATCCCGCAGACACTGTGCTGAAGCCCGACTATTACGATGTCGCCATCCAGAATAAGATTCAGCCATTTTTGACGCAGTTCGCCTATTCCAGTTATGTCCCAGAAGTGCGAAAAATCGGCGCCGTTTTTGATGCCGAAAAAGCCCGCATGATTAAAACAGAGGAAATCAAATTTGAAGGCGACTGGCTGAAGAAGGGCGATTACGAAAAAAACCGCTACGAGATCGATGCACAGGCACTTTTAGATCAAATGGAAGAGGCCTCCGCAAAGGGCGAATATCCCAAGGTGCTTAATCTATACGATCGCATGAAGAAGAATTTCCCAAAATCGGCCAGTTATCCAGCTGCCGTTTCCAGCGCATGGAGTAATATCAATAAACTTAATAAGACAATTTCCGCGTTCCTTGTACAACTCAATGCAAATGAGAAAACCCGTGAAGAGAAATTGCAAATTTCTACCGTTACTGAGCAGGAACAGGTGCGTCAGGCGATTGCGCGGGAAAAGGCAGCGATCAATGCAGCAGTTGAAACCTCAAAGAAAAACGGACTCCGTTTTATCTCTCTTTACCCCAATAATCGGGATGCATTAGTCGCATTGCAAGAAAGCGTCCATACTGCAGCCACGGAAATAAACGCGATTCCTTTAAGTGCCATGGCACGAAGTGTTCAACTTACCAGAGAGGCGCAGAAAGCGTTGAATATCTTTGATCTTACCGTGGCGGAAAATGACCTGACGGAAGCCCGCCAGCTCTGGCCAGAAAATGACTTGATTCCTACCATCGACGGCCGCCTCAAGGACCGCAAAGCACAACTGGAGAAGTCCAATAAAGCCCAGAAAGACTCTGTGCAACGGGCTGCCAAGTAAGAAAAGTGCTTTGATCGAATCTCGCAAGTCGGCATAATCCCCGTATGAGTCGTATGGCTTCCATAGAAAGAAATACCGCTGAGACGCAAATCACGTTGAAGCTTGAGTTGAATGGCGCGGGTACCTCGCAGATCGATACCGGTATCGGTTTCTTCGATCACATGCTTACCCTTTTTTCCAGGCATGGTCTTTTTGATCTCGATGTGCAGGCCAAGGGCGATCTCGATGTGGATTTTCACCACACCGTTGAGGATGTCGGCATTGTGCTCGGTCAGGCTTTTCTAAAGGCTCTGGGTGATAAAAAAGGAATTCGCCGCTACGGTTCTTTCCATGTGCCCATGGATGAAACTCTGGCTCGCGTCACAGTCGATCTTAGCGGACGTCCGTATCTCGTGTTTCGTGCTCCGGCGTCGGTAGAAGCCATTGGGGGAAATTTTTCTTTTCAACTGGTGGAAGAGTTTCTACGCGCATTTTCAAATAACGCAGCCATGAATCTTCATGCGGAAGTTTTGTACGGACGCGATGCTCACCACATGGCGGAGGCGATTTTCAAAGCGCTCGCAAGAGCGCTGGATCAAGCCGTGCAGATCGACGAACGCGTAAAAGGCGTCCCGAGCACAAAGGGTATGCTGTAACTCGTGGGCGAGGAAATGACCATCGGTGTCGTGGATTACGGCAGCGGAAATCTCCGTAGTGTCAGCAAGGCTCTCGAACATGTAGGCGCGAAAGTTGCGCTCGTAGCGAATCCCGCTGCGTTGAAGAATGTGCAGGCCGTCGTAGTGCCCGGCGTGGGTGCGTTTGGAGATTGTGCGCAGAATCTCCAGAAGTGCGGCCTATGGGAACCTCTGCGCACATGGCTTGCAGAAGATCGCCCCTATCTTGGGATATGCCTTGGCTATCAGTTACTTTTTGAATCCAGCGAAGAAGAAAAAGATGTCGCAGGCCTCGGACATTTTAAAGGCACCGTTCGCCGTTTCCGCGATACAAAACTTAAAGTGCCGCACATGGGCTGGAATACGCTCGAAATTAAAAATTCGGGCGGTTTATACCGCGATATCCCGAACCAGTCTTCCGTTTACTTCGTGCACTCCTATTATCCCGATCCGGAAGATGCCTCCATCGTGACAGCAAGCACAAGCTACGGCGAAAATTTCGCGGCCAGCGTCGCCCGTGGCCGCACACATGCCGTCCAGTATCACCCGGAAAAAAGCCAGGCCCTCGGCCAATCGGTTCTTCGCACTTTCCTTTCACAATTATGATTTTATTGCCCGCAATCGATTTAATGGATGGCCAGGTCGTTCGTCTTCAGCAGGGAAAGGCCGATGCAAAGACCGTCTATTCCGATGATCCCGTAGCCATGGCAAAAAAATGGGAAGCCGACGGTGGAGACTGGCTCCATATCGTGGACCTCAATGCCGCGTTTACAGGAACACAGACAAATCTTTCCTGGGTCCAGCGCATTTGCGAAGCCGTTTCCATTCCTTGCGAACTCGGTGGCGGCATACGCGATGAAGCCTCCGTCCGCCGCGCTCTTGATGCGGGCGTCCAGCGCGTCGTTATCGGTACCCGTGCCGCGGAGTCCATGGATTTCGTCGCCAAAATGTGCGCCGACTTCGGCGGAGAAAAAGTCGCCGTTGGTATTGACGCAAAAGACGGCATCGTCGCCGTCAAAGGCTGGACAGAAAGCGCCGGCATCGCCGCTTCAGACCTCGCCCTGGCAGCCGAAAAAGCAGGCGCAGGCACGATCATTTATACCGACATCGCCACCGACGGAATGCTCCAGGGCCCAAACTTTGGTGAGATGGAGCGTCTTCTAAAACTTCTCCACTGCCAGCTCATCGCCAGCGGCGGTATCTCTTCTGCCGACGATGTAAAACGTCTCGCAAAAATGCCGAATCTCTACGGTGCGATCATGGGCAAGGCTCTTTACGATGGGCATATTCAAGGCGATCTGCGACCTTTGAAAGGTTAATTTGACCTTCAGAAACTGCTAAAACCCCTGTCTGAAGGTTATATAACGGAAAATGATTTGCAGTCAGAGGCGATTCCTGACACCACTTTTACCGTGAATGCCATGAGCAAAACAACGCTACTAATTGGTGCAACGGCTGTTATCGTCGGCCTTGCTGCCTGTGGAGGATCTAATACAAATCCAAAACCCAAGGCGGCCAAGTATGGTTTCGGCGCCACGGCTGCGAATCCTGCACAAACCGACGCCTCCCCGTCTCCGACTCCTATGTCGGATCAGGATGCTAGTGCGGTTGCTACACCCACTCCTGCAGCGACTCCCGCAGCTTCCACCAACAGCGCTACTCTCAAGTATGGTACCCCGGTGCCAAACAAACCTGGATTTGTGACCAGCCCCTATTCTCCTTACTCCGGTTATGTCGATGTGAGGGGCTTCCCTCCCGGAACCGAGGTCAAGGATCCGTATACGGGGAAAGTATTCCTCGTTCCCTGAGGTGTCTTTTAAACGCGTTTCTATCTTTGGAGCGGGCCTGATCGGCGGCTCACTGGCCCTTGCCTTGCAGTCCTCTGGAATTGCCTCACAGGTTGCTGTCTGGGCGCGCCGCAAGGAAACGGTAGACGCTCTTAAAAAATTGGGATTTTCTCACGCTTCCCAATCCCTGGAGGAAATCGCAGCCGATGCGGAAATCGCAATTATTTGCACTCCGGTCGTATCCATACTGGAAATCGGAGAGCAACTTTCCAAAATGCTTCCTCCTTCAAGTTTTGTAACCGATGCAGGCAGCACGAAACACACCATTGTGGAAAAACTCGGTGGCATCTTCGGAGCGCGATTTGTGGGAAGTCATCCCATGGCGGGTTCTGAGCAATCGGGTCTTGCCGCCGCGCGGGCCGATCTTTTTCAGGATGCGCTGAGTCTCATCACTCCCTGTGAAAAAACTTCGCCCGATGCCGTGCGAGCCATTGAAAGCTTGTGGCAGGCGGTCGGGTGTCGTATCGCGAAACTTGATGCCGCTGCCCACGATTGCCTGATGGCGCGCATCAGCCACACCCCTCATGTCACCGCATCCGCTCTTGTAAATCTTGTTTGTGCCAGCGATGCCACCGCGCAAAACTACGCGGGAGGCGGTTATCGCGATACCACGCGCGTCGCCTCGGGCTCTCCGAATTTGTGGCAGGAAATCCTCCTGGATAACTCCGAAGAGGTCAGCTCCGCGATTCAAGCGTTGATTGCGCAGCTCGAAGATGTCAAAACCGCACTGGATCGCCGGGATGTGAAGGCGCTCCACGCATTTCTCACAAAAGCAAAAACTGCCAGGGACTCCTATGTCGGAAAACAAGACGCTTACGACGTTTAAAGTAAAACTTGCTCCAGTCATCGGAACGGAAATCACCGTGCCGGGCGATAAAAGCATCTCGCATCGTGCCGTGATGATCGCGTCGCTTTCCAATGGCCCGTGCGTCATCACCAATTTTCTCGCTGGTGAAGATTGCCTTAGCACCATGGCGGCGATGGAGCAGCTCGGTGTGAAAATCGAACGCCACGAAAACCAAATGGTCGTTCATGGCATTCATGGAAAATTTAAAGCGCCCGAGAAAGATATTGATTGCGGCAATTCCGGCACCACGATGCGTCTTCTCTCGGGTATCCTCGCCGCGCAACCTTTTACCTCCCGTCTTACCGGCGATCCCTCACTTTCCAAGCGCCCGATGCGCCGCGTCGTGGAGCCGCTCGAAAAAATGGGCGCGAAACTCAAGACGGAGGGCGATAAAGGATGTCCTCCTATCACGATTACCGGCGGAAATCTTAAACCGATTGAGTACCGTACCCCCATCGCCAGCGCACAGGTAAAAAGCGCCGTCCTGCTCGCGGGAATGCTTACCGAAGGCGACACGACCGTCATTGAGCCCGCGCGTAGTCGCGATCACACCGAGCGCATGCTTGAGTATTTTCTTGTCCGCACACGTCGTGAGGGAAACAGCGTCACGATTCACGGGCCGCAGGTACCGGAGTCCCGGGACTTCGTGGTGCCGGGGGATATTTCCAGCGCAGCTTTCTGGCTCGTCGCAGGTGCGGCTCAACCGGGTTCCCGGCTGCTGATTGAAAACGTGGGATTGAATCCCACACGCACCGCCATCATCGATGTTCTTATTCGCATGGGCGCTCGCATCCGGGAAGTGATCGAGGAAGTTGAGCATGGAGAGCCGTCCGGTACGCTGGATGTCCAGGGCGCGAACCTCAAGGCCACCGTCATCGGAGGTGATGAAATTCCCAATCTTATCGACGAGATTCCGATCATCGCCATCGCTGCTGCCCTCGCGAAGGGAAAAACCATTATCCGGGATGCCAAAGAACTCCGCGTAAAGGAAACAGATCGCATTGCCGCCATTTGCACGAATCTTCGCGCCATCGGTGTCAACGTCACCGAAAAAGACGATGGCATGGAAATCGAAGGGCCCACAATTTTTCGCGGCACGACGGTGAAGAGCTTCGGAGATCATCGCATCGCCATGGCATTTGCCATTGCGGGACTTTTCTGCGAGGGTGAAATGATTATTGAGGATACGGAATGTGTACAGACTTCCTACCCCGGCTTTCATGACACGCTTGTGGAGGTGCAGAAAGGCAAAGGGTGGCTGAACCGCAGGACACACGTGATCAGCGCCATGCCTCCGAAGAAAAAAAAGAATGAGTAATAATTTTTCCGGAAGAGCCATTGCGATCGATGGGCCTGCCGCCTCCGGCAAGAGCAGTGTTTCCAAAATAGTGGCCACACGCCTCGGCTTTGTTTATGTGAATTCAGGGAATGCCTACCGTGCGCTTACTTGGAAAATTCTTAATGCCGGAATCAATCCCGATGATGCCGCTGCCGTAGCCGCGCTTTTGCAAAAAATCGACCTGACCTTTGTCATTGAGTCAAATCAAACCACCGTAAGAATTGACGGCGAAGATCCCGAGCCGTTTTTGCG
>JBDTJR010000121.1:0-7334 GCA_039935735.1 Chthoniobacterales bacterium
TTATTATACGTGCCAGTGCCTCCGGGATGGAGGATAAGCTGAATGTCGGGCTGGATAGACAACCAGGGAGTAATGACGGCCTGGTAGGTGAATTCCACGGCTATTTCATAACCGGGGTTTGTAAAGCCAGCGTCTGAAAGATAATTCTGGTAGCCATTACTGAGCTGGCCGTAGGCCATTGCGACGCCAAGGCTGTCGCTCTTACGTTCCGGGATCAGTCCTTTATATACGAGCCCGTCTTCCACGTAAAAATTGATAAAATTATGGTCCTCCGGGCCAAAGGCAATGCGAGAGAAAATGCCGAGCCCGTTATCGCTGAGTGGTACATCCACCTGCTTTTTATCCCTGGAGCCGGCTGTTCCATCTGAAGGCGGGGAAGGGGCGCGATAAACCATCTGATCCAGAATTCCATAAAAGCCGTAGTTTCCACGATCAAGATTCGCGGGATTTTGCGGGCTTGGGAAAACACCGGTTAAAAACCAGCCGCCGGTTTTCAAGGTGCCGGGTAATCCTTTAGATTGGTTCCACTGAAATTGCAGCTCATGGATGGAGAGATAACCCTGAGTGGAATTGAGCTCCCAGCGGAATCCGTAACGGTTTTCACTCTGCGAGAAGACATTTGCCTCCGTGATAGCTCCGCGATAGGTCAGCCAATCCGTTGGCTTGATCTGGAGTCGCACGCCGGGAGAGCCAATGGGATAAGCGGGGCCGTTATTCGTGATATTACTACCCATGAAAGCGGGCCATCCAAAGGTGCTGTTAATAAAAAGAGATCCATAACTAGAGATAATGAATTCGGTATCCAATCCGAGTTGCCCCGCGCGAACGGAAATCAAATTATTGAAAAACTGCTGCTCTCCCCACGTCTCATACATTCGGAAAGTCTGAAAACCGGCGATGTTACTTACGGTAAAAATATTCCCGACATAATCCTGCGAAATATCCTGTCCCGAAAGCCATAGCCAGCTGGTGTGGAAACTCGCGCCTTTCCAACCCGCCAGTTTTTCAAAATCAACGGTTGAGGACAAAATTCCCAAACCTGTATAGACAGCTCCCTGACTGAAGCCTCCCGTCGGATTTCCCCAGACTTCCGCGAAATAGGTGAGGTCGAATTTTACGCCGCGATCTGCGAGTTTATCGCGCAATCCCCACCAGTTTCCCGTGAGGTGATCCCACTCCATAAAGTTGGCACTGGGTTTTGGGGCGCTGAGAGCCTGAAGCTGTGTATCCTGCTGCGCGTACGCGCTCCTGGCGGCGGTTATAATAAGCAATGAAATCCAGAGGAGACGTATTTTCATTGGGAGCCACGCTTTCGCATGAAACCAACGGAAATAGTCTCTTCCGAATCAAATGCCAAAAGAATTTTTGGCATTCCAACAGGAAAGGTATTTCTTAAGCGGGAGCAGCAGCAGGCAAGCCGCCGGGTGGCAAACCGTCTGATTTCTCAGGCTGAATGGATTCCGCTGCAGGAGCCGTGGGCTCCGGAGGCAGTGGCGGTGGCTTCGACACCGGGCGAGGAGGGTTTTTCAATACTCCCGTATCAATAAGTTCCTGAACCTGCGCGGCATCAAGTGTTTCGTAGTCAAGCAACGCCTTGGCGATGACTTCCACTTTAGAGCGGTTTTCATCCAATATGACTTTGGCGCGATGGTAAGCCTCATCAATGATACGCTTTACTTCGATGTCGATATCCTGCGCAGTCGCTTCGCTATACTCACGGTTGCGCGACATATCGCGGCCGAGGAAAACGTAATCGCTCTCTTCGCTAAAGCGGATCATGCCAAGGCGGCTCATGCCCCATTCGCAGACCATTTTACGGGCAAGCTGTGTGGCTTGTTTGATATCGCCCGATGCACCATTGGAAATATCGTTCGTGAACATTTCCTCTGCGATACGCCCGCCCATGGTTACGACAATGCCATCCAGCGCTTCTTTAAGCTGCGTGGAGTATTTATCGCCTTCAGGAAGATACATCGTTGCTCCGAGGTAAGGACCACGGGGAATAATCGTTACCTTATGTAAAGGATGCGTGTGCTCGAGAAGGACGTTGAGTAGCGCGTGTCCGGCTTCGTGCCAGGCAGTGCCGGTCTTTTCACTGTCACTCATCGCGAGGCTGCGGCGTTCCTTGCCCCAGCGTACTTTGTCACGGGCTTCTTCGAGCTCAGCCTGGGTGATGCTCTTCATTCCCTTACGGGCGGCGAGCAGAGCGGCTTCGTTTATGACGTTTGCCAACTCGGCACCGGAGAATCCGGGAGTGCCGCGTGCAAGAAAGCTCAATTCCACGTTTTCGTTCAGCTTTACCTTTTTGGCATGAACTTTGAGGATTTCCTCACGTCCATTAACATCGGGAAGCGTCACGGTAACCTGGCGATCAAAACGACCCGGACGAAGCAGGGCAGGATCAAGCACGTCAGGACGGTTGGTTGCGGCGATGATGATCACGCCGTCCTGGGTATCAAAGCCGTCCATTTCAACGAGGAGCTGATTCAAAGTCTGTTCACGCTCATCATGTCCGCCGCCAAGGCCATGACCACGATGCCGACCGACCGCGTCGATTTCATCAATGAAAATAAGGCAGGGCGCGTTTTTCTTGCCCTGTTCAAACATATCACGAACGCGAGATGCGCCGACACCGACAAACATTTCGACGAAGTCCGAACCACTGATGCTGAAGAAGGGGACATCCGCTTCTCCGGCAATGGCGCGGGCGATAAGCGTTTTACCCGTTCCTGGAGGGCCTACCATGAGGACGCCTTTAGGAATACGACCGCCGAGCTTTTGAAAGCGCTTGGGGTCTTTCAGAAATTCCACAAGTTCGGAAACTTCATCCTTCGCTTCCTCGACGCCCGCAACATCCTTGAAGGTGATTTTATTTTTATCACGAGCCATCATCTTGGCCTTACTCTTGCCAAAGCTAAGTGCGCCTTTGCCCGCCATGCGAATTTGTGAGCGGAAGAAGAAATAAAGAATCACCAAAAACAAAGCGAATGGCGCAATGGCGAAGAGCGTGCCGGTCCAGTTAGGGTCAGGTAAGGGATCGGCCACGATATTTGCATTTTTGAGTGCTTCGCTGATTTCCTCCTTATTGAACGCAATGTTAACGAAAGTCTTGAATGGCGTATCCACAACAGGAGCTCCCGCGACAGCCTTCTGATAATACCCCGAGAAATACTGAGAGTTGCCACTCTGCTCCGTCATCAGGCGAAGAGGCTTTTCGGTGTTGGAAATAACCTTTCCTTCTTTCAGCAAGGAAAGAAATTGTGGATAGCTTACGGCTTCGGTAGGGGCAAAACCGTTGCCATGATAAAGAAGCGCAGCGCCGATGAGAGCGAAAGCGGTTGCAAGAAGAAGCAAAGCTCTCCAATTAAATTGAGGATCGTTGTTTTTTTGGCGCTGATCCTTCTGTTCTCGATTGTTGTTTTGTGACATTTCTTACCTTATTCGATGTTCTACTTTCAATTCCGTAACATACGCCTTGGGCAAATGCAACGTGCTCGGAGGTAAATTAACTGATAATGAGCGATATAACCCTTTTACCGCGTTCCTTTGTGGTTTCGATCCATGATGTGAGCCCTCTGACCCAGGAGGCTACGGAGGCCATGCTGGGAGAGCTGGGGGAGTGGGGGGTAGCAGTAACTTCGCTGCTGGTGGTGCCGGATCATCACCATAAGGGAAATTTTTCTGAAAATGCGGGATTTTGCCGATGGCTTGAAGAAAAGGTCTCGAAGGGACATGAGGCCGTGGTTCATGGCTATTTCCATGAACGTCCGGTCAAAAAGTCAGACTCCGCATGGGGGCGGCTGGTGACGGGATTTTACACGGCTGGAGAAGGGGAGTTTTACGATTTGGGACGCAAAGAGGCTTATGAGCGTCTTATGCAGGCGAGAAAGGAATTTGACGCTGCCCATATACCCACATCGGGCTTTATTGCGCCTGCATGGCTGCTTGGGATGGAGGCTGAAGTGGCTGTAAAGGACGCGGGCTTTGACTATACGACGCGTATCGGATCTGTAATGGATATGCGGAGCGGTGAGGTAATACCCAGCCAAAGTCTGGTGTACAGCGTGCGATCCGGCTGGAGACGGAAAACCAGTCTTTTGTGGAATGGACTGCTTTTTTCCCGGTTAAAAGAAAATCCATTGATGCGCCTTGGGCTTCATCCTCCCGATTACCGGTATCCCGAGATCTGGAAACAGATTCACCGTCTTGTAACTCAAGCGCTTGCTGATCGCGAGGCAATGACCTATCACACATGGATGGAACGGTGGAAAGCACAGGCATGAAGTCCCGCACGCGGGTTGACCTGCATATTTATTCGCGCTACAGCGACCGGGCTGGGGACTGGGTGCTGCGTCGCCTTGATTTTCCCGCCAGTGCTACCACGCCTCTTGCGGTGTATCAGCGCCTGAAAGACGCAGGGATGCGTTATTTCACCATTACGGATCACAATACCATCGAAGGGTGCCTGCAAATCGCCCATCTGCCGGGTGTCTTTATCAGCGAAGAGGTGACTACCTATTTTCCTGAAGACGGGTGCAAGGTGTTTCTCCTGATCTGGAACATCACGGAGGAGCAGCATAAGGAAATACAGGACTTGCGAGAAAACATCTACGACTTGCAGCGTTATCTTGTAGAGCAGGATATCGCGCATGCGGTGGCGCATCCGTTATTCAGCGTTAATGACAAGCTTCAGCCGATTCATCTTAAAAAGCTGATTTTGCTCTTCCGTAATTTCGAAGGCATTAACGGTCTTCGCCACCAGATACTAAGCGATACGGCACGTTTCATATTGGAAGGATTGACGCCTGAGCATATTGAGCGCTTTGTCGAAGAAACTGGACTGGAACCCACACACTCCGATGCATGGAGAAAAGTATTGATTGCGGGATCGGATGATCACGGTGGCATCTATGGTGGAAATGCTTATACGGAAACCCCCAACGCGGAGAATATCAGCGCGTATTTCCAGCATCTGAATAACGGGGACTGCACGATGCACGGGGAATCCGGGACATCGCTTTCCCTGGCGCATAGTATTTACAGCGTAGCATTCAAGTTTGTGAGGGAAAAGCTGGGTACCTCGAATACTGCTGCAACCGGATTTTTGGAAAAAGTTTTCTCACGCTTTCTCGAGGGAAAAGATCCCACGGAGTTTACGCTTGTTGAGAAAGTCGGCTTTCTTACGCATGGAATTGCAACAGGTAAAATATTCGAAATGGCCAAGGTGGGAAATAGCTCCATCTGGAAGGAGCTTTCATCCTATTTTTCACAGCCCGAGGTTCATGCTGCCATTGCGAAGGTGACGGCAGGTGTGGAGGAGCCTGAGCGTCGCGCATTCTTGATGGCTAATTTGATTTCCGGCCAGCTTGCGTACCGACTATTCACGAATTTTCTCAAGCAACTTACGGCAGGAAAGTTTCTGGAAAGTATCCAGATGATCAGTCCGCTTGTTCCTATTGTGGCATTGTTGAGTCCGTACATTCTGGCGTTTCGTCAGCCCCGGCGCGACTGGCTCCGACGCATGAGTCTGGAAGTGGGAGGAAGGATTCCGCCCTTTCTCGGTAATCGCAAGCGGGCATGGTTTACGGACACTCTTGAGGACGTAAATGGTGTTTCCACGACGATTCGAAGAATGACGGCTGCGAGCATGGTGGCAGGGCAGGATCTTACGGTGGTTACCTGCCGCTCTGAGGTGGAAATCAAGGATATCCCGATCAAGAATTTTACACCGATTGGTGAATTTGAAATTCCTGAATATGAGCTGCAGCGGTTGAGCTTCCCACCCATTCTACAAGTTATCGACTATATCCAGCAGGAGGGTTTTACAGAATTGATTATCAGCACACCGGGACCAATGGGGCTTGTGGCGCTTCTTGCCGCGCAGGTGCTTGGGCTGAGAACAGCGGGAATTTACCATACGGATTTTCCGCAGTATGTCCGCATCCTGACGGATGATTCGCTGATGGAGACTCTGACATGGAACTACATGCACTGGTTCTACAGCCAGCTTGATGTCATTTATGTCAATTCCGAGGATTATCGGAAGTGCTGGGAAGAGCGCGGAATTGAGCCCAAAAAACTCAAGATTTTTCCACGTGGACTGGACATCGAAATGTTTCATCCGTCACGACGTTCGGAGGATTTCTGGCGTTCCAGAGGGCTTCGTAATGGAGATGTGGGAATGCTTTACGTAGGGCGTATCTCGAAGGAGAAGAATCTTGATGTGTTGGTTTCCGCGATGAAGAAACTTCATGCGAAGGGGCTTTCAGTGCATGCTTTGTTTGTTGGAGACGGGCCTTATCTCGGAGAGATGAAGAAGCTAATGCCTGATGCAATTTTTACGGGATGCCTTTCAGGAAACGAACTTGCGACAGCCTACGCGTCGGCGGACTTTTTTGTATTCCCCAGCACGACGGACACCTTTGGAAATGTGGTCATCGAAGCGCAGGCATCGGGCCTTCCGGTGATCGTGAGCGACGCGGGTGGGCCGAGGGATCTTGTCGAGGACGGAGAAGACGGATTTATTACCCGAGCGATGAATGTGTCAGGGCTTTGCCAGGCGATTGAAAAACTTCACGGAGATGAAGAAATGCGCAAAAGGATGGGGACTGCCTCTCGTAAGCGCGTGGAATCGCGCGACTGGAGCAGTGCGTTTGAAAAATTCTGGGCAGAGTCGCCGGAGTAATCCACGTTTTATCTATTTTTCCTGAACAAGCTGCCGAAGAGTGAGTTCGTAGTTATCACGCGCATTCAGGGTGCGGAGTCTGCCCTGGCGATCAAGTAGCCATAGCGTGGGCAGGGCATTAATTCCAAAGCGACGTGCGATGGGATTTTCCCAGCCTTTTCCGTCAAAATTTGTAGGCCATGAGATATTGAGAGTCTTCATGGTATTTTCCAGTTTTGTGCGATCTGTATCGAGACTGACAGCGACTACGACAAGAGAGTTTGGAAATTTTGATGTCGCGGAACGAAAGTTACGAATCCAGAGCTGGCAGGGGACAGAGTCTGCCGCCCAGAATACGATGGCGACAATTTTTCCACGAAGAGCTTCGAGATTAATTTTTCCGCCCTGGATTGTGTCAGCGGTGAGAGAGATGGGTTTATCCAGCATGTCAAGGCGTCGCAAATCATCCGTAATACGAAGATTTAACTCCTCTTCTTTCGACAGGCTTTTAGCTGCGAGAAGGAGCTCACGTTTTTTTTCGGGCATGTCGTCGCAAATGGTTGCCCCTTCCACCAGAAGACGCGGGGTGCGCCGGTCATCCGGATAGTGTACCTTGAAGTTGTCGATGGCATTCAGAGTCAGCTGTCTGCCCTGACTTGTGGTGCGGTCT
>JBDTJR010000122.1:0-5655 GCA_039935735.1 Chthoniobacterales bacterium
GCCGGTGCGATCTCGAGCCGTGAGCGGATTCTTGAGTTATCCGCTTATCTTGCGGGAGAGCTCGGCTTTCACGGGAATACGGATAACTACTATTGCGAAAAAAATTCCCTGATTCCCAATGTGCTGGATACCAGAATGGGCATTCCTATCACGCTGGCGATTGCCTATATAATGATCGGCAAGCGCGCTGATCTGCGTATTGACGGGATCAATCTTCCGGGTCATTTTATCGCGCGCCATGAGGATGTGCTTTTTGACCCCTTTCACAAGGGCCGCATTTTGACTCAAGGGGACTGTCGCGAAATTCTGGCAAAACAGAATCTTGTTTTCGATCCGAAACATCTTTCACCTGCGACACCAAGGCAGATACTCATCCGCGTGCTGGCAAATTTGATTTACGTTTACGATCTCGAGGAAAACGAAGAGTCCCGCCTGCTGGTAAACCGCTGGTTTACAGAGCTGGCCAATAAATCTTCGAGAGAGCTGTGATTTCGCACAGCACCACGCTTCCTTTTCGCCATTTGCCATGAGAGTCGAAGTCATCAATACCGGCACCGAGCTTCTGCTCGGCAATGTGATTAACACGCATGTCGCCTATTTCGGCCAGCAACTCTTCAAGCTCGGGTTGCGCATCGACCGCCAGATATGCATTCCCGACGGCGATGCAATCCGAGAAGCGATGAAGGAAACTTTCGGTCGCTGTGAAATTCTTCTCGTGACGGGAGGACTTGGTCCCACGACCGACGATATCACGAGGGAAATTGTGGCGGAAATGCTGGGGCGTGAACTCCATTTCGATGACTCGATTCTCGAAGGAATGCGCGAACGTTTGCAAAAACGAAGCATTCCCGTGCAGGAACGTATGAAGCGTCAGGCCATGGTGCCCGAGGGTGCGAAGGTCCTTGTCAACGATCATGGGACGGCGCCCGGTTTGTATTTTCCATCCGATTCCCCGGATGTGCCCCATATTTTTTTACTGCCCGGACCGCCACGCGAACTCAAGCCGATGTTTGAGAACAAGCTTCTCCCGATTGTTAAAACACTACGTCCGGCCAATATGCCAAAACTCGAATGCCGCATTTACCGCGCCGTCGGCATGGGTGAATCGATCGTGGAACAACGCATCGGCCTGCAACTCACTGAAATTCCCGGTCTCGAAGTCGGCTATTGCGCACGGCCTAATGAAGTAGACCTGCGCTTGATCGGGCCATCGGCTTTACTTGATGCGCATGAACCCACCGTGATCGCCGCGCTGGGAGAAAATCTCGCATCGCGCGAAGAGGAAACGCTGGAACAGGTCGTGGTGACAAAACTGATCGCGGCGGGCAAGACACTCGCCACTGCGGAATCCTGCACGGGTGGATTACTTGCAAACCGGATCACGAATGTGCCGGGAGCATCCGCCGTTTTTTCCGAAGGCTATGTCACTTATGCCAATGATGCGAAAATGCGCTTACTCGGCGTGCCCGAGGGAATTCTCAAAGCTCATGGCGCGGTAAGCGAAGAAACCGCCAAGGCAATGGCCGAAGGAGCTCGCCGTAGCGCAGGCACGCAATTCGCATTGGCGACCACGGGAATCGCCGGACCGGCCGGAGGCACGCCTGAAAAACCGGTGGGAACCGTCTTTGTGGGCCTTGTGGAAGAGGGCAAAGAACCGGAAGCCCATAAGTTCTATTTCCCGCTCGATCGGGAAACTTTCAAATGGGTGGCGACACAGAGCGCGCTCGATCTGCTGCGAAAACGGCTGAACTCTCTTGGCAAGTAAAGCCGGAGAAGGTAACAAACCTTCAAGTATGTCGGAATATTTGAGGATTGCGGAAGAGGCGGCACAAGCGGCGGGTGGTTTGCTACGGGCAAATTTTGGATGTCTGCTGAAGGTGGACGAAAACCTGAGCCATGATATCAAGCTGGAGCTGGATAAGCGCTCGCAGACCCTCATCGAAGCGATGATCCTCGCGCGGTATCCCGATCACGCTATTTACGGCGAAGAAGGATTGCGCGGTGTTCAGGACAGTGAATATCAGTGGGTCATCGATCCCATCGACGGCACGGTAAACTTTTTTTACGGAATTCCCCACTTCGCGATTTCGATTGCGCTGCGTCAGGACAAGAAAGTCATCGCCGGGGTCATTTATGATCCGATGCGGGATGAGATGTGGTCCGTTGCCAAAGATGCACCTGCAACCTTGAATGGACACCCGATCCGGGTCAGTGATCGCACATCTCTGGGTGAGGCTATGGTCTCCGTGGGATTTTCGAAGACTATTGATTCCATTGAGCGTGGATTACCGCTTTTCGACCGCATGGTACGCTCCGCCAAGAAATGCCGGATGATGGGTAGTGCTTCTCTCGATATCGCGTATGTCGCATGTGGGAGACTGGATGCCTATGTCGAAAGCCGCATCAGCTTGTGGGACATTGCGGCGGGATTGCTTCTAGTAGAGGCGGCGGGCGGCAAGATTGATCTGAGACCTGTGCCGAATGAGCCTGAAAAATACTCTATCGTCGCCACGAGCGGGAACGTGGATTTGGGGTTGTAGGAATGTTTCCTCTTTTCGTTCGCCGGACTATTCGCCTTAATAAGACTCCATGAATGCTGTTGGTATGGGATATGATGTGCACCGGTTCATTGCCGGGCGTCCCCTTATTTTAGGAGGCGTCACCATCGATCACCCGTTCGGGCTCGACGGGCATTCGGATGCCGATGTGCTTTGCCATGCTATTGCAGATGCGCTTCTCGGTGCGGTCGGTGAAAGCGATATCGGACATCATTTTCCAAATACGGACGAATCGATCAAAGGAATCAGCAGTCTTGAAATTTTGCGCAAAGTCCGCGAAATACTGATGATCAAATTTGCGGATATTCAAAACATCGATGCGACGCTGGTTGCCGAGGCGCCGAAAATCGGGCCGCATGTGGCAAAGATGAAACAAAAAATTGCCGAGGCGCTCGGACTTCCTGAAAATTGCGTGGGCATCAAGGCCACGACGAACGAGATGATGGGATTCATCGGACGCGGTGAAGGAATCGCGGCGATGGCGGTCGCTTCCGTGGATCGAAAGTAATCATGGCGATTCGTTTTCATAATACCCTGTCGCGGAAAGCGGAGGAGTTTTCGCCGCTTGATCCCGAAGGACGCGTCGTCAAAGTCTATACCTGTGGGCCTACGGTTTATAATTTTGCGCACATTGGAAATTTTCGCGCCTATATTTTCGAGGATCTTTTGCAGCGGCATCTGGAATTTCGTGGTTATGAAGTGGATCGTGTGATGAACCTCACCGATGTGGATGATAAGACCATTCGCGGATGTCGTGCAGCGGGTGTGCCGCTTGCGGAGTTTACGAAGACTTATAAGGACGCATTCTTTGAAGATTTAAAGACGCTTCGTATCAAGCCTGCGCAGCATTTTCCTGCTGCTACGGAAGAAATACATATCCACAAGATGATCGAAATGATCTCGGCGCTGATCAAGAGCGGCCATGCCTACGAAGCGGAGGATCATTCGGTTTATTTTCGCATCGGTAGTTTTGCGGAATACGGAAAGCTCGCGCATCTTAATCTCGATGAGCTTCGCCCGAGCGGACGTGTTCAGAACGACGAATACGAGAAGGAAAGCATCGGGGATTTTGCGCTCTGGAAAACATGGAACGAAGAGGACGGCGACGTCGCATGGGACAGCCCGTGGGGTCGCGGACGTCCGGGCTGGCATATCGAATGCAGCGCGATGGCGACGGGAATTCTCGGGCCGAAGATCGATATTCACTGCGGTGGCGTTGATAATATTTTCCCGCACCATGAAGCGGAGATCGCGCAGAGTGAATGCGTTACGGGAGAAACTTTTTCGCGGTTCTGGCTGCATTGCGCACACCTCATGGTGGAAGGTCGCAAGATGGCGAAGTCCGAGGGGAATTTTTTCACGCTTCGTGATCTGATTGAAAAAGGCTGGTCGGGTCGGGAAGTGCGCTACGTGCTTCTTTCCGCGCATTATCGCCTGCCCCTGAATTTTACGTTTGAAGGATTGGCCGCTGCTCGCAGTGCTTTGCAGAGAGTGGATGAATTTCTCACGCGCCTCACTGAGCACGCTGCAAGCGCAGCAACCGGCGAGCCGCTTTCGGAGGCGCTGCCTCTTGAAAAATTTGGTGATGCGCTGGATGACGATTTGAATATTTCCGCCGCGCTTGCCACCATTTTTGATACAATTCGCGAAGCAAACCGGAAGCTGGATGAAAATGTTTTCTCTCCCGGTCAGGCAAAAACGCTTCTAGATGCGTTTAATCGCATTCTTTCGGTCCTTGCCCTGGAGGCGGATACGGCGGAAGTCCCGGAAGAGGTGCTGGCACTGGTTGAAAAACGTAAAGTCGCCCGTGAAACGAAAGACTGGAAACTTAGCGATATCTTGCGTGAGGAAATCCTCAAGCTAGGCTGGATAGCGAAAGACACCAAAGACGGGCAGAAACTGACCCGCGCCAATTAGCTCCTATATGTCCGCACAGACTTTTAAACCTGAAGACTTTCTTGATCTCAATCACACGGAGCATCGTGTCATTTTTGACAATGTTGAAAATGTCTGGGAAGCGCTTCCGAAAATTTCGACGTATCTTCAATTCCGATTAAAGCCTGCCATTCTCGGCAAAATGATTGGCAAGCCGTTTATCAGCAATGCGGTTTTTGTCGGTCGCGGTACCGTGATCGAACATGGCGCGATGATCAAAGGGCCTGCGTGGATCGGTGAAGGCTGCGAAATTCGCAACGGCTGCTATATCCGCGAAAATGTCATCATCGGAAATGGGTGCGTATTGGGCAATTCGTCGGAATTTAAAAACTGCCTCGTTTTCGATGAGGCGCAGGTACCGCATTTCAACTATGTCGGTGATTCGATTCTAGGCTGGCGTTCTCATTTGGGCGCAGGCGTTATTCTCTCAAACGTAAAGCTCGACCACCGTGAAGTGCAGATTTCCACGCCAAGCGGATTTGTTCCCACGGGCCTTCAAAAATTTGGCGCTGTCGTAGGAGATCTCGCAGAGATCGGTTGTAACTCGGTATTGAGCCCCGGCTCTCTCATCGGACGCGGCTCCATGATTTATCCCGGCACACAGTGGCGGGGTGTTCTTCCCGAACTCAGCATCGCAAAAATCCGCCAGCAAGTGGAAGTGGTACCACGAAGGGTTTAGTTCCCTTACAGTCCGTCAAATACGTCACTTGCCCCTTTGACTGGCATGCGCTAGTCTATCCATTAAGGACTTCCTAACCGGAAGCTCCCGAAACGGAGGATAATTCTATGGCAAATGCAATGGTCATTGGCATCGGTGGTGTGGGATCTGTCATTGGGCAGAAGCTGCATGAATTTGATTGTTTCGACCGCATTGTACTGGCGGATATGGATACCACGTTTGCGGATCAGCTTGCCGCACACACGCCGAAGCACCGCTTCACGATCGTGCAGGTGAATGCGATGGATACCGACAAGCTGACGAGCCTGATGAAGGAGAATGCCATCACTGGGACGTGCAATGCATGCACGTGCCAAACCAACCACTCGGTGCTCGAAGCCTGTCTGCGCGCGGGGTCGCACTACCTGGACATGGCGGCGGATATTTACTCTCCTCCGGGCGTGAAGCGGATGGGGAAAAATTCCTTCGAAGCGGAGATTGAAA
>JBDTJR010000123.1:0-8661 GCA_039935735.1 Chthoniobacterales bacterium
TTGTGTATTTTGTGGCAAATGCGCAACGACTGCGGTGGAAGCACTTATCCCGAGATAGCAGATCGCGCTGATCATGCCTCCCATAAGGCCGAGATTTCGTGAGAAAAGTCCCAACCCCATGCCATACATTGCGGGGCATAGTGTGCCGCATCCTGCAAGGCTGAGACAGCCTGCAATCGTGATAGCAAAAGATCCCGGTCCTAAAAAGGTTCCCGATAGACCCATGATAACCGCACCCACAGCAAGGACACTCCACGCTCCGAAACAGAGATTACGAGAGGTGATACGCTGGGCGAGGGCGCTGCAGGCAACTTCACCCATAAGATTCGCTGCGCCGACAAGGAGCGCGATCAATCCATACGCAGCGGGAGAAAATCCCAATCTCTCCTGATATAAAAAAGGAGCGGCCACCCCAAAAACAATTTGCACGCTCCCGGCCAGTGCGAAGACAAGGGCATAGCTCATGAAGCGCGTATTGCGAAGTCCTCCGCCAATCGTCGAAAGAGTTTCGCGCAATCGGATGGGGGAACGGTTTGATACCGCAAGCGTTTCAGGAAGAAAGAACAGGAGGATTAACCCCACAATGCCTGCGAGAACCGCAATGCCGAAGAATATCATGCGCCAGGAAACGTATTGGACAATGATGCCGCCCGCCGCAGGCGCAAGTACGGGGGCAAGACCCCATGCGACACCGAGCAATCCCGAGACAGAGATTAATTTTGCGCCACGAAAACAATCTGCGGCAATTGCAAAAGTTACTACCAGACCTGTGCAACCTGCGATACCCTGGATAAAGCGCAACGCGATCAAAAAACTTACGTTTTGTGCTAATCCGCAAGCCACACTCGTCAAAACCAAAAGTGTGAGACCGAAAGCAGGATTTTTTTGCGTCCAAAAGCATCGGACAACATGCCAACAGGGATCAGTGCCAATGCCATACCAAGCATGTAGACAGTAACGGTATTTTCGATCAGTGATGCACTCGTCGCCAACTCCCTGACCATGTCCGGCATGGCCGGCGTATAGGTATCCAGCGGAATCTGACTGAAAGGAACCGTAACGAGCAGCATAGCCACCAAACCGCGGCGCGAGGAGCTTGAGGATTCAGGATTCAAGTCGGTTGACGCCTGTGACATTTCACGGTGTTACTACACTATTGATGATTTTCAAAAGCTTTCGCATTAATTTATCAATATGGGGCGAAAATTATTTTATCCCAAGGTGACAACTTCCAATTAATGGGTATAGGATGAACACTCTTCTGCTTTTATAAAGTTGGAAGAGTATAAATCGCCCTCTCTTATGGACTTAAATACGATCACCGAAATCCGGCGTCCTTCAAGTGCCGATGCAATTACAAAGTGGGAAAACGGTTACGCATGGCTTGCTGGCGGCACATGGCTTTTTTCTGAACCACAAATTGCGATACACACGCTCATCGATCTGGAAGATCTTAAATGGCCTTCGTTGACGGTTACCGATCAGGGATTGGAAATCGCAGCGACGTGTAAAATTATCGAGCTTGAGAATTTCAAGGGACCGGCGGACTGGAAGGCGACGCCATTATTGAGCGAGTGTTGTCATTCATTTCTCTCGTCTTTCAAAATCTGGAATGTGGCTACCGTGGGAGGAAATGTCATCATGTCGCTTCCGGCGGGACCGATGATTTCGCTGACCGCATCCCTTGAAGGAGTTTGCACGCTTTGGCCGCGAAATGGTGCGCCGCGTCAGTTGCCGGTAGTGGATTTTGTCACCGGGAATCACCAAAACGCGCTTCAGCCCGGTGAGCTTCTGCGCTCGATCTTTGTGCCCGCTTCGGTAATGCGGAAAAAGCATGCCTTCCGTCGATTCTCGCTGACGCATCAGGGGCGTTCGGAAACTTTGCTGGTCGGTACGCTTTGCCCCGCAACGGGAGAATTTGTTTTGACGGTTACCGCCTCCACTCTGCGGCCGATGCAGTATCGCTTTCCCTCGATTCCCTCCGATGCGAAAATTCGAGAAGTTTTGGATGGCATTCCGCTTGATCAGTATCTTAACGATACGCACGGCTCGCCGGAGCATCGCAGACACCTGACCTATTATTTTGCCGAGCAAATTCGCGAAGAGCTTTCAGCATAGGAGACATCCATGAGTTACAAATTTAACGGACAAACTTTCGACGCCGAACCCCGTCCCGGCCAGTGTTTGCGAACCTTTGCGCGCGATTTAGGATGGTACGCCGTAAGAAAAGGCTGCGATGCCGGAGATTGCGGAGCCTGCACCGTATGGCTGGATGGCAAACCCGTCCATAGCTGTCTGGTTCCTGCTTATCGTGCGGAGGGGCATGAAGTCACCACTCTTGAGGGGCTTTGCTGCAAAGGTGAAATGCACCCCATGCAAAAAGCGTTTCTCGATGCGCAGGCTTATCAGTGCGGGTTTTGTACCGCAGGCATGATCATGACTGCCGCGACATTTTCCGAGGAAGATAAGAAAGATCTGGCATTCCGTCTGAAGGGAAATCTTTGCCGATGTACTGGCTATCGCGCGATGGACGACGCGATTCATGGAGTCGTTCACGTAGAGCCTGATGTTCCCGGCCAGAGTGCGGGTAGAAGTCTTGGGAATCCTCATGGCCCGGACATTGTTACTGGAAAGACCCGTTACACTGCGGATTTCAAAATGGAGGGAATGCTACATCTCAAGGTGCTTCGCTCTCCGCATGCGCATGCGCGTGTCCTGGCGATCCGTCGTGAAAAGGCGCAAGCTGTTCCGGGTGTTCACGCTATTTTCACGTGGGAAGATGTCCCGCGTAAGGCTTACGGCACGGGAACGCATGAAGATTATCGTGTCGAGCCGGATGATACTTACATACTGGATAATGTCGTTCGCTACGTCGGGGAGCGTGTCGCCGCAGTGGTTGCGGAAACAGAAGGTGCCGCCGAGGAAGCGTGCCGACTTCTCGAAGTGGATTACGAGGTTCTTCCTGCTGTCTTCGATCCCGAGATTTCAATGAGCGGAAAAGCACCGATCATCCACCCGAAGGATGCCTTCACTTCGCGTATAGACAATCCCGATCTTAACATTGTTCGTGAAATTCACGGCGAAAACGGCGATGTCGAAAAAGG
Organism: Chthoniobacterales bacterium; assembly: GCA_039935735.1. Taxonomy (GTDB): domain Bacteria; phylum Verrucomicrobiota; class Verrucomicrobiia; order Chthoniobacterales; family JBDTJR01; genus JBDTJR01. Next base: position 3,105 of record JBDTJR010000123.1, read on the forward strand.
CTTCAGCGAAGCACACGCCGTTTACGAGGAAACTTTCGAGACACACCGCCAGCAGCATGCGCAGCTTGAGACCCATATTTCCATCACCTATCTGAGTGAGGACGGCCGGATTCATGTGCGCAGCAGTACGCAGACTCCATTTCCGACAAAAATAAAGTTGGGTTATCTTTTCGATCGTCCCGCAAATGATTTTCACGTTTACACCGAACGCGTAGGTGGCGGGTTTGGCGCGAAGCAGGAAACGCTCGGCGAGGAATTATGTGTGCTTGCCACGCTTAAAACGGGCCGGCCCGTGAAATGGGAGTATACCCGCGGTGAGGAATTCATCGGAGCTACTTCACGGCATCCTTTCCGAATACGCGTCAAGATCGGCGCGAAAAAAGACGGCACGCTTACCGCGATACAGCTGCGTGTTCTGTCAAATACCGGTGCTCATGGCAATCATGCCGGCGATACACTCGGCCACTCCATCAATGAACCGCTGACGCTCTTCCGCTGCGCGAACAAGAAGGTGGATGCCTACGCCGTTTATACGAATTTAGTTCCCAGCGGCGCATTCCGAGGTTACGGCGTCACTCAAAACTTCTTTGCGATGAACTCTGCGATGCACGAGCTTGCGAACAAACTCGGAATCGAACCACTGGCGATGCTGCGTAAGAATATGATTCGTCCGGGCGATACACTTTTAAGCATTTGGCCGGGTCCTGCGGATGTTGAGATCGGTAGTTATGGTCTCGCCCAGTGTCTAGACAAGGTGGAAGAGGCGCTTGCGAGCGGTCGTGGAAAGCCAAAACCTGAAGGTGCCGACTGGCTCGAAGGCAAGGGAGTGGGCATCAGCATGCTCGATTGCTGCCCGCCGCTTCAGCGGTCCGAAGCTCGCGTGGATCTCACTGCTGAAGGCAACTATAGGGTCTATGTGGGCGCTACAGAATTCGGCAATGGCACGGTCACCACGCATCGACAAATTGCTGCCACCATTCTCGGCTGTGGTGTAAATCGCGTCCAGATTATCAATGCGGATACTGACAAGGCCCCTTACGATACGGGTACCTTCGGAAGTGTTGGCACCACGGTCAGCGGCAACGCCGTCCGACACGCGTCCGAGACGCTTAAATCTCAGATACTGGCATTGGCCGAGCGTTATACCGGCGCGCCACAGAAGACCTGTGCGCTTGGTGACGGGGATATTCAATACAATGGCAGCGGGACATTAGCACTCGCGGATTTGTTTGCTCGCGCGACGCAAGACGGCCAACGTGTGAATGCCGTTCGTAAATGCGAAGGCATGGCACGCCCCGTTTCTTTCAATGTGCAGGGCTTCCGTATCGCGGTGCATCGGATCACCGGCCAGATTGAGATTTTGCAGAGCGTCCACGGTGCGGATGCGGGATTTGTTCTCAATCCGATGCAGTGCCGTGGTCAGGTGGAAGGTTCGCTTGCTCAGGCTATTGGCTGGCTCCTTTTTGAGCGCATGGCATTCAACGAAAACGGTGAGATGATCAACCCGACATTCCGCAACTACCGGATTCCTGAATTCGGCGATGTCCCGCGCGCGGAAGTTTATTTTGCGGATACCTATGATACCATCGGGCCTCTTGGCGCCAAGGCAATGAGTGAAAGCCCCATCAATCCCGTGGCACCCGCTATGACAAATGCTTTGAAGGATGCGACAGGAATCCGCTTTACCAGTCTTCCAGTGAGTGCTGACCGCATCTTTGCGCAACTTGCAAAGTTGAAGAAATAATACGCGTTGTCAAAAATACATACGGAACCCGTCAGGGAGACCGTAATCGATATATTTTCGTAGCGGCGAAATATCCGGAAATAAAATGTAAGATTGTTTGATTTTAAGAGAGGGCACCGGATAGTATCCCACTAATTCCTACCCCCAAAAAATGGATTTACATACTATCACCGAGGTTCGCCGACCCGCCAATGCGGATGCGATCAAGAAATGGGAAAAAGGCTTCGCATGGCTCGCCGGAGGAACATGGCTTTTTTCGGAGCCTCAAGTAGATACGCACACGCTCATTGATCTTGAGTCATTCAAGTGGCCGTCTCTTCAGCCCTCCAGCGAGGGATTGGAAATTGCATCCACGTGCAGGGTCATCGAGCTCGATCAATTTGTGGAGAAAGCGCCAAAGGATTGGACGGCCGCCCCGCTCTTGCGTGAATGTTGCCGTTCCTTCCTCTCGTCTTTCAAAATCTGGAACGAAGCCACGGTGGGCGGTAATGTCATTATGTCGCTTCCAGCCGGGCCGATGATTTCGCTGACCTCGGCGCTGGAAGGCGTTTGTACGCTCTGGCCGCGTGACGGAAAACCGCATGAAATGGCAGTGGTGGATTTTGTTACCGGCAATCATCAAAATGCTCTCCAGCCCGGCGAGCTTCTTCGCAGTATTCGTCTTCCTGCAAGTGCGCTTAAAAAAAGGTATGCTTTCCGCCGCTTCACGTTGACGCATTTCGGTCGCTCTGAAGTTTTAATCATCGGCACAAAGTGTCAGGAAAAAGGAGACTTCCTGCTGACCATCACGGCGGCCACTTTACGGCCGATGCAGTTTTCGTTTAAGAGTATTCCTTCCGCAGAGGATCTGAAACGCACTATTGATGATGCCGTGCCCTTCAGTCTTTATCTTGATGACACGCATGGATCGCCGGCCCATCGCAAACATCTGACATATTATTTTTCTGAACAAATCCGTGCGGAGCTTTCCGCCTGACCCATAGGAGACCTATGAATTACAAAATCAATGGCAAGTCATACAGCGCAGAACCGCAGGCCGGACAATGTTTGAGAACATTCATTCGCGATCTGGGATTGTTTGGGATTAAAAAAGGCTGCGATGCGGGTGATTGCGGAGCATGCACGGTATGGCTTGATGGCAAGCCGGTCCATAGTTGTCTCATCCCGGCTTTTCGTGCGGAGGATCGCGAGATTACGACCGTCCAGGGACTTGCGCATAACGGGGAGCTCCACCCGATGCAAAAGGCATTTCTCGGCGCGCAGGCTTATCAATGTGGTTTTTGTACGGCAGGAATGATCATGACTGCCGCAAGTCTTTCCGAAGAGGAAAAGAAAGACCTCCCGTTTCGTTTTAAGGGGAATCTTTGTCGCTGTACCGGCTATCATTCCATCGAGGATGCATTACATGGGCACACGGCTGTCGAGGAAGATAAGCCCGGACATGCCTGTGGTGCCAGTCTGCAAAACCCGTTTGGCGAATCCATTGTTACAGGCAATGCGCACTACACCATGGATGTCGCAATGGAGGGCATGCTGCATCTGAAAGTAGTTCGCTCGCCTCATGCCCATGCGCGTGTTAAAGCGATTCGTAAAGACAAGGCGCTTGCCGTTTCCGGAGTGCATGAAGTGTTCACATGGGAGGATGTTCCTCGCATTCTTTATACGACTGCGACGCATGACGATTTCCATGTTGATCCGGATGATACCTACATGCTGGATAATGTTGTGCGTTTCATTGGGCAACGCGTTGTTGCCGTTGTCGCTGAAACGGAAGGCGCTGCGGAGGAAGCCTGTCGTCTTGTTGAAATTGATTACGAGGTACTACCCGCGGTGTTCGATCCTGAGGAGGCCATGTTGCCCGGCGCACCGATTCTTCATTCTGGGCCGAGTGCTCTATCCCGCATTCAGGATGCGGAGCATAATGTTTTCATGAAGATTGAGGGTGAAGTGGGCGATGTGGAAAAAAACTTTGCCGAGTCAGATGCTATTTATGAAGGCACCTATCATACAAACAAGATCCAGCATGCGCACATGGAAACCCATGGCTCGATTACATGGATTGGTGAGGATGGCCGGATGCATGTTCGCACCAGTACGCAGACGCCGCATCTTACGAAGAACAAGCTTGCCTACCTCTTCAGTATGAGTCCGCAGCAGGTTCATGTATTCACCGAACGGGTGGGCGGCGGGTTTGGCGCCAGGCAGGAAGTGCTCACCGAAGATCTTTGTGTGTTGGCGACATTGAAAACGGGTCGCCCAGTCAAGTGGGAGTTTACGCGTACCGAAGAGTTCACGGCCACGGTCAGTCGCCACCCCATGAAGATTACCATCAAACTCGGGGCAAAAAAGGATGGAACGCTGACGGCGATGCAAATCCACACCGTTTCTAATACCGGCGCGTATGGCAATCATGGCGGTGAAGTGCTGGCATCCTCGCTCGGTTCCGCAATGGCAACCTATCGCTGCTCAAATAAGAAGGGCGTAGGTTATGCAGTCTATACAAATACGGTTCCTTCGGGTGCTTTCCGGGGATATGGCGCGACCCAACCGGCCTTTGCCATCGAATCCGCCATGGATGAATTGGGTCTTAAACTCGGTATTGATCCTTTCGCCATGCGGCGGAAAAATATGCTGCAGGAGCATGATCCCGTGCACAGCATCTGGCCTTCACCACATGATGGGGTGATAGGCAGCTATGGCTTTGATCAGTGTTTTGATCTTGTGGAGGCTGCGTTTGCAAGTGGCCGAGGTGAAAAAAAGCCCGAGGGCGAGGACTGGCTGGAAGGTAAAGGAATTGCCGGCCATGCTCAGGATTGCGTTCCTCCTACCGAACATCGCTCGGAGGCTCATCTTGGTCTGTTAGCGGACGGCTCGTACCATCTCGCCATTGGCTCTGCAGAATTTGGAAACGGAATTACAAACGCACAACGCCAGGTCGCCGCATCCGTGCTCAATTCTTCGGCTAGCCGTATTTCCATGGATTTCGCTGATACCGATCTCACCCCTTATGATACGGGAACTTTCGCCAGCACCGGTACCAGCGTCGCCACGCTAGCGGTGAATAATGCTGCCGCGGCATTGCGAGACAGTCTGCTTGATGTTGCAAGCGTCTTAACTGGCGTTCCGGTTTTGGAATGCCGGCTTGAAAATGATCATGTGCAATGCGGAAGCCGCAGTCTCACTCTAAAGGAACTTCATACGAACTCTCCTTTTCGTGATAAGCTTCACGTCTCCCGTAAGGCTTATGGTTCTCCACGTTCCACGGCATTTCTGGTGCATGGCTTTCGTATTGCCGTCCACCGTATTACCGGCGAAATCCGCATTCTCCAAAGCATACAAGCATTCGATGCGGGCACGCTTTTAAACCCCATGCAGGCATTGGGACAGGTCGAGGGCGGCGTTGCGCAGGGCATCGGAACCAGTCTCTTTGAGTGTATGGTGATCGACGATACTGGAGCAGTGATCAACCCCACTTTCCGAAACTACCGGATTCCAGCTTTCGCAGACATTCCACGCACGGAAGTTTTCTTTGCCAAAACGCACGATGCCTACGGGCCCATGGGAGCAAAACCTCTGGGCGAGGCACCCATTATTCCGATTCCTGCAGCGTTGGGTAATGCTCTTGCGGATGCTACGGGTATTCGCTTTACTAGTCTTCCCCTGAGTGCTGATCGTATTTTCGCACAACTTGCCGAACTACAAAAGTAACCTTTATATCTAACTATGAGTGCACCAGCTATTCTTATCGCAACCGCGAAAGTCCGCCCCGACTGCGAAGAGGCCTTCACAAAATGGAAGGCAATTCACGACGAA
>JBDTJR010000124.1:0-3023 GCA_039935735.1 Chthoniobacterales bacterium
GGGCGCTTTCCCAAAAGCTCGTAAGTAGGGCGCGCAATGGAGGTTTTAATGAAGTCCGCGCAAAGCCAGGTTTCCACGCCCTCAATTTCGCAGGCTTCGATGGACTTTTGCACGCGATCAAGATCCATGCTGCTGAATGCCAGGATGACGCGTCCTACAGCATGCCGGTGAATACGATCTACGAGAAAGGCAATCGAGTTTTTTTCAAGATCGATTTCCTCGGCGATGCGCAGTTCCAGGCGCTGGAGCATGGTCATGGACTGAATGACCTCCCGCATTTTTTCGGGTTCTCCAGCGATCAAAATGACTTCGCGAGCCTGACCGTGCTCCACACGGGTAAGATAAATGCCAATAAACAAGCGCTCTCTCAGCAAAAGCGCCAATGGGCATAGCACGATGAAAAGCAGAACCACCGAGCGGCTGGGGACGGTTAATTTGAAGAAAATAACGCATACTGCGATCAGCAGGCACATCCATACGCTGGAACGGGCGATTTGTGATAATGACTTCCAAATCGTTTTTTCGACCGGGTATTGGTAATAGCCCTGCAACTCGAGTAGAAAGGGACCGAAGGGGACAATGACTGCCAGAATCCACAAAAACTCACTAAATGGTGCAATTTCGGGCAGGAAATCGAAGTTTACAAATCCATGACGCCTTATCTCATAACAGCCCCAAAATATCGCTGCCAAAAGGATGGCATCGGTAATTTGACTAATTTGGAGATTGATTTCCTGTTTTTCCACCAGCATATCTGCGCTCGTATTCGAACAGAGAAGTAGTGCGTATTGTGCGTACTACGTCAAAGCAAAAACATGTTATCCATTAAACACATCAACCTTGTTGGTACTATTCATTCTGAAGGTGGTCTCGCAGCTGCTCGAAAGCAAGGGGCTATTTTGAATGCGGCCGAGTTTCGTGCGGATATGCTCCCTCATCTTGCGGATTCCACGGCATTGCGAAAACTTTCCACTCCGATTATCTGGACAGTCCGCTGCGCTACGGAAGGAGGTAGGGAAACAGGAAGTTTGAACCACCGCGTGGCTCTGTATGAAGCGGGATTCGACGTCGCCCGGCTGGTCGATGTTGAGCTTTCGTCTGTCAAAAAATTAAAATCGACGCTACTGGCCGCAAAATCCCAACGCTGCAAATTGATTTATTCTTTTCATGATTTTCAATCCACGCCGCCGATCAGCAATCTAAGACGCATTGCCAGGAGGGCTGAGGACGGCGGTGCGGATATTGTCAAAATCGCGACCGTTGTGGATTCGTTGGAATCGTTAAGTCGATTAATGGAGGTTTTTAATTTTTCTTTGAAAGTTCCATTGGCCGTTATGGGAATGGGGCGTTTTGGAAAAGTATCGCGGTTGTTATGTGCACAGGCGGGCTCCGTCTTGAATTACGGTTGGCTGGATCGTCCTCAGGTAACCGGCCAATGGTCGGCCGCTGAACTTGCAGCCCGTTTCGAGGATTTGAATATCAAGCGTCCCAAAGTTCGCTGAATTCCATGAAAGAACTCACGGACATTCTCCGAAAAGGTAATTCTCTGACCCCGGAAGAAATTCGCGAGGCCTGTAAACTGCTTCTCGATGAGACAAGGGATATCCAGCAGCGCGCGGACTTTCTTCATGCGCTTCATACGAAGGGAGAGACAGCTCAGGAGATCGCCTGCTTTGCGGATACGATGCTCGAAATGGCAGTTCCATTTCCATTAGACAAAAAAAAGCTCGCTGGGCCACTCATTGATGTTTGCGGTACGGGTGGTGACGGGAAGGATTTTTTTAATGTTTCGACATGTGTAATGTTTGTAGTCGCGGCATGCGGGGCAAAAGTGGTGAAACATGGAAACCGGAGCGTGTCTTCACAGTGCGGAAGTGCCGACGTTTTGGAAGCAATGGGAGTTCCCATTCACCGCTCTCCAGAGGAGGCACTTCTCTGTCTTGAAAGATGTGGCGCGGTTTTCCTTTTTGCCTCGGATTACTATCCTGTTTTTAAAGCGGTGGCTCCCGTGCGTAAAATGCTCGGAGGGCAGGGAATTCGTACCGTCTTTAATATTCTCGGTCCGCTTATTAATCCCGCAGTGCCGGACTATCAATTAGTGGGGATTTTTTCTTCCACGCTTCTTGAAGTTTACGCTAGCACGCTTTCCAAACTTGGCCGTAAGCGGGCATGGGTAGTCTGCGGTAAAAACGGAGAGGATGAAATTTCCATTACCGGTGAGACGGATGCCGCAGAGACTCAAGGTGACACTCCACGGAAGTTTGTTATTTCTCCCAAAGATCTCGGGTTTGCAAAGGTTGAAGAGTCGACACTTTATGGTGGCGATGCGAAACAAAATGCGCTTGTCCTCGAAGGTATTTTAAACGGCAGCATCGAGGATGGGCGACGTGATATTGTATCGATCAATGCGGGCGCAGCACTTGTCATAGCCGGGATTGCATCGGATTTAGGTGAGGGGATTCTACTTGCAAAGAAGGCGCTTTGTGACGGCTCTGCGTGGAATGTTTTGAAAGCAATGCGTGTCTAGGAAGCCGCTGCAGAACGTTTCGGCAGGTGATCCGTGCAGTAATCGCCGCCATCTTCTGTGACACGGAAATCCAACTGAGGGTGCGATATCTCAGTGCGTCCACAAACTTTACAGCGATGAACGGACTCATCCTCCGGAAGGGAATTCCGCTCGAACTCCGCTCTTCGCGCGGCAACTTTTCCTTTTTGTATCTGTCCCTTTAAAAAACCAGGCCCGAAAAAAAGGAAATAGTTGAGGAATGAAATGACGACCCCCACTTGGGCAACAAAAGGAAACGATAAACACCCGTAAACAAGAAGGGCCAGATAAAACCAGGCCAGCCATTTCGCCTTCACCGGTATAACAAGCAAAAGGAGCTGTGCCTCGGGAAACAGCGTTGCAAAAGCGAAAAAGAGAGAGAGGGTGAGAAAATCTCCGGTACCGCTTCCCAGAAAGAAAGCCGCCAGAGTTGTAAAGAACATCCCTGTAAAATAGAAAAGATTTAAGCGGAAAACTC
>JBDTJR010000125.1:0-6538 GCA_039935735.1 Chthoniobacterales bacterium
CAAAGACGGCAAGCTGACAACCACGATGCCCGCTTTCGATTCCTACGCCACCTTTCTAGGCCTGACAAACAGCGATCCTCTCATTGGTTTGGAATTCAGCGGCGTCCCACGCGGCGCGGCAGGACTATTGGAAGTCACACCCAATGCACATTTGAAAGTGAAAGCCACGGTGTGGAACCCATCGCCGCAAAAACTCGCTCCAGGCACCGTCAAGCTCTTCACCGCTACCGGATGGTTCAGCAATGAGATCGAGCAGAAAATCGGAGCAATCGAACCCTATAGCTCACAGGAAATAAGCTTTGAGATCGTATCTCCCGCGATTTGTTCGAAGCGCAACTTGCATCCCATCGTATTAAAATACGAATCCGAAAAAACAACTTCGACTCCCGCTACGGAACTCGTCTGGTGGACAAACCCTACCGCCCCGAGTTCCGGAAAAATCGTGGCAAACAGAACGAAGCACCCCTAACCCTAAGCGCGCATATTTAAGAATTACCATTGCGTCTGACCAAGTCTTACCCGGCGAAACTGGTCACCGTAATAATAAAGCCCGGTATCGGAGCTCGGTGCATGTGCGTATGTTGTGGAAGTTGGAGACCATGTATTCCCATTTGGCTTTACGAGCTCTGCGTGTCCATCCAGAAATCCAAGATTAAGTCCTCCAAAATGATTTTGCGCACGAAATCCCGAATCCCCGCTTATATACGGATTCGGAATAGTGCCTAACATGGTCAAATTCATTGCTGTATAACTCGTAAGGCCCTCTGGAAAATAATACGCTTCCGAAACTATAAGAACCTGACTGGCTGGAACCGGAAGCCCATTTAACGTAGGATAGTAATCATTTAAGGCATCATTGTAAGCATATCGAAAAGTATACCGATAAGCTTTCTCCGTCGCATTGCGTGTAGAGGGACACCGCAACTCAGCGGCAAGATAAGTAGGTATCATATAGGCACTCCAGTTATAGTGCACTCCGGGTGCCACCTGGGGTAGTTTTCCGTTATCAGCAAACATCGAATGATACGCCACATTCAGCTGTCTGATATTTGAAAGGCAACTCGCTGCCTTTCCCCACTCACGCATGATCTGGAGACCTGGTATCAAGAGAGCCAGCAGGATGGCTATAACTGCTATGACCGCCAGCAACTCAATCAATGTGAATGCTTGTTTTTTTGCACATTTAGTCATTTCGACTCACTTTTTTGAAAAAGATTTACTATCCTTCTTTTCATTTTTTAAAACCTCCTCAGGGATAAGAAGGGAATCCGGTGAAGGCGAAAGATAGGCCGGTGTCGTCATCATAAAAATCGCTCCTCCACAATGCTCCAGCTTCCATACCTTGCCGTCCTCTCCCAAAGGTACTGGCACGTCAAAAAATCCAGGGCCCTTCATGCTTGAAAAAGCAAAAATTTCTTTCCCGTTTGCGGTAATCATTTTTCCCGCTGGATTCGATGCATATCCACCTACCTGTGTCGTATTTTTCGGAACATAAAAATACATCGTGTAATAACCAAACAAAAAGCTGTGACTTTCCTGTCCGCTTGTAATCGCCAGAGTTCGACTCGAGGGCCAGCGAATACTGGTCGCATCGCCTCCGTCCTTGATCTCCAGTCGTTGAAGACCAGCGTATTCGGTTTTGACTTTCACTTCATGTTCCACTTTGTCAGCAGGCACCTCAATCTTTGCCACAGACTCTCCATAAGGTTGATTCAGAGGAAACAGTTCGATTTTGACGGGTCCGTATTTTCCATTGTAAATCTGGCCGCCCTTTACCACAAAGGTGATCTCCTCCCCCGGTTTTTCACAGTAGGTATAAAAGATATTGGCATTCTGACGAATAGAGACTGTCATATCGCCAGAATTGTTTTTTTGATTGAGAACTAAAGGAACGAGATTCTGACTAAATGATTTTGGCTTGAATGCGAGCAGCTTATACTTTGCTACCCCTTCACTTACAAAACCTTGAAGCTCCGAAGCGGTCAACGGACCTGAAGCAAACTTCTTTACATCATTTAATGTAAATTTAATTGCCTTATCCCGGACTGGCGTATCACGATACAACGCAAGCGTATGGACGACTCCCAACGGGCGAATCTTTTCTCCGTATGCTACCAGGGCTTCAAAAGTGGACTGTCTATTCTTCGTATCGGAATTTGTGTAATTATTATAAAGCTCGATGAAGTGCGTGTAAGCGACAAAATCATCAATTCGCGCGGTTACTGCTGCGTCTTTCGTCTGCGTATAGGCATCCGCCAGTGCGCGATACATACCGGCAAGCAGATTATCCGAAAGCAGAGGCCCCGACGCGCCATCGATTAATCCATAAAAGCGCTGCATTGCCGGCTTAGCGGAACCAAAGGCTTTCGACAAAAAATCATCCTTTATCGCAGGTACGTTTTTAGACTCCTGCACATTCCAAAGACACCTCGATACTACATAAAACCCCAACCCGTCCGGCACCCAACTGTCATTCGACTCGGCCGTATAGTATCGAGCTCCCAGTTGATAATACTCCGCGATTTTTTTTGCGATTCCTTCAGGATCGGATGCTTTAGATCTCCCCGGTAAATCATGACTCCACGAAATCACCCCCAGATAATCCCGGGCTCCCACCGTCGCCCCTTGTTTGTGCCACCCATCCATCAAAGCCTCTACGGAAACGCCTCCACTAATAAAACCTGTCGCCACGCTGACAATAACATCCTTATCCACCAAAATTGATGGGGGCGGAGAGTGCTGGTTATAGGCATACATTCCGATTTTCTTTCCCGGATATTTTTCACGAACCGCTGCGGCTACCTGATTAGCAAGCGTCACTGCCTGATTGCTGACTGAACCCAGCGAGGATTCTTTGGGCCAGCCGCCGCCGTCGCTTGGCTCGACACTAATGGAATCTACTGTGGAATTCTTCTCCAAACGATTCAGAATATCCTGCACCACGAGACCGCGTAGCGCTTCATTGGCAACGATAAATTTTCCTCCCTCTGAAAGATACTCAGGATGTTTTTCAAACTCCGCTTTGTTACGCTTATAAATGCCCTCGTAGGCATGTCCGGAGTCCAGGGAAAATCCACTTTGCTCACGATTATGCTCTAACCATTCCTGGTATAGCTTGGCACGATCCGGCCACATACCGTAGCCAATGCTAATTTTTCTCGTCGCATAGGAAGGCTGGCTGACTTCATCAATATTCAGCTTTACGTTATGCAGATGCGGAATGATTTCCCATTTCGCTCCCGGAAAAAAATGTCGATATCCGATGTGATGTAAAAAATCCCACACCGCATTTTGTGCGCCCAGCGGGGAATTACCGATGAGTAAAACTCCCTTTTTATTGCTGCGAATGAGATAACCTTCCTTCGCCCCGAGTCCTTCCAGCTTCAATGACGGGGCATAGTCAGGAAATTCCTGTGTCGTTCCGAGGATAATACCCTCACTCCCCTTACTGCTTTGAATCGGAAAAGGCTTACCGAAAAATTTTTCAAGATAAGTGGATAAATCCTGTGCTGCGCGCTGCACCTGTTGATCCGCATTTTCTGAAATCCGGATAGGAACTACCTGCGCAGCAGCATGTGAGAGCGTGAACTCCGCTGCTTTCAAGTTGCAGGTCACTAGAAGCAGGCTAATAAGATAAAGCCGCAAAGTTGTAATCTTCAATACTTCAAGACGGAGATGCATACTTGTGTTAGAGGGGAAGAAAATTAGAACGTCAGGTCGTCTCTATTTGTGCCCGCTTATACTGCGGACAGGATTCACGCCAGATAACCTCACTCGGGAAAACCCGTACTTCGGGGAACATGGTGATTTGCGGTTTCTCGATTTGTGAAATCAACATGTCCATGGTCGCCATGCACAATTCCTCGATTGGAATCCTGATTGTTGTTAAGGATATTTCCGATAATGCTCCGCAGGCCATTTCGTCGAAACCTGAAACAAACAACTCCTCGGGAACCGCAACTCCACGCTTACGCGCAACAGCCAGTGCGGAAAAAGCGAACTCATCATTTGCACAGATTAGCGTGTCTGGAGGCTCAGAAACTCCGAGTGCCTGATCAATCGCCGCCATATAAGGCGAAAAATCCTGAAACGAAGATGGACGAAAAGTCGTCAATAAAATAGTAGACTGCAGTTTGTCATTCTCTGACGAAAACGAATAATCGAGCGAATGCTTTTCTGGAAGTAATCCCCCTGCTTCCAGGATGGCTGCCTGAAAACCCGCAGCCCTTTGCCGCATCTGTCGCGTATCGTCCGCAGGCATGAGAAGCGCTAAACGCCGCCGCCCATGTCGAATGGCTTCCGCGGTAATCTGCCGTATCGGTTCTTTTGCGTCGTGATAGACCACCGGGATGCCAGGAATATCCTCCCCCAGCGACACCACGGGAGTTCTTTGGCGGGTGAACAGCTCTTCGATATGCTTGTTACTCACGGGTAACTGAGCCGCGCCCAGCATGATCACCCCTTCCGGATGAAGCCCCATGAGTTGCTCCATAAATAACCGGGCGTCTCCACTCCACCAGCGGGCTTCAATGACGCGGCATGTATAGCCTGCCTCGTGAATGAGTTGCCCCAGCTGATACACCTTCCTACCATTGATTTCGTTCGGCGGGGTAAAATTCAGGATTACGATGAGATTACTACGCCGCGTGCGCAAAATCCGGGCATTCGAATTCGTATAGTAGCCCAACTCTTTAGCCTTCCTCTCCACCATCTCGATCGTTTCAGCCTTAAACTTCTTGCGAAGCGGGTGGTGAGGAATCCCCAAAATCAAGGCCACCGTGGACTGGCTAAGGCCAAGTTCTTTAGAAATGTCCTTCTGGGTGACTTGACGCATTAGTCTTTTATTCGGTAATTCAAATTTTTCAAACGAGTTAATTTCTTACCGATAGCGTTTAGGAATCCTGAAATTTAACCGCTAAACGCGTGGCTAATTTCCGACGCGAGCGCCATACAAGGAAACATACTCCGCTCATGCAGAGGAACGCCATCTGGGACGGTTCGGGCACAGCGAGGGTGATAATCACATCCTGATTACTGTTGCCAAAATGCAGAGTGGCGCCAAAACCACCAACCGTACCCGTCAGGTTAGAGCCGAGCGTTCCAACAATGGTATTGCCCGTGTCAAATAGCGTGTAATCCCCCGCAGCAAATCCTGTCCCCTGAGAGAAAACAAAGTCGTCGAAGTTCAAGACCCCGGAGCCTATGTTCAATACACTGCTGGCGTTTGTCATACTGATCTTATCGCTGACAGTACCCAGAGTGAAGAGCAGGGATTGGGAGGCTGCTGACGTAACGCCACCGGAAATATCCAATGACCCCGTACCCAGATCGAGCTTTAGTCCACTCGATGTGGAGCCTGGAGCAAGCTTCCCACCTGCCAGCAAAGATACCCCTGCATTGCCTGCCGTAGTGATCGTGCCTGAGCCGCTTAAAGTGCCCAGGTTATTGATGCTATAACTACCACCACCCGTGTGAGTGCCACTGACAAGTAACGTCCCGCCATTGATCGCGGTAGACCCGGTGTAGGTATTAGTGCCAGCAAGAATCAAAGTCCCACTGGTGGTTTTAGTAAATGTTCCGCCACTGTTCAATTGGCCGAGATTTCTTAGCGTGCCGCTTGCGGCGGTAAAGGTATCCACACTGATCGCCTTGGAGTTCATTTCCAGCGTGCCACCATCCAGATTAAGCGAGGAAGTCACCCCGGTCGGATTGGTTCCCTCTGCGATGTTTCCGCTCACTGTAAGAGACCCGCCCGTGATATTAATCGTAGCCGTGACTGCTGCTGAGTTTGCAGCATTTGTATGTTGCCCCATCACAATTCCCGAGGCGCTGGAGACTGTGACCGCGCCGGTGCCCGAAATATTGACCGTGCCAGTGACAGGAGCTGTGCTGGCCGCTCCATAGTTATGATTTGCCAATAAAAGATTGGTCGTCGTGAAGGTACCACCTGCCACATTCAGAATGCCGAATGTCGTGGAGGTAGCACTGAGGCCACTTGCCTGCCCAATACCGGTGGTCGTAGCAGTAATAGTGCCAGCGTCCATGGATAAGGTGCCCTGGGCTTTCGCTGTCGGGAAATTGGTAATACTGCCCCCCACAAGCAAAGTCGTAATAATAGCATCTACCAAACCTCCCGTGAAATCCACCACGCCAGTCTGCGACGCGGAGCTATTGGTCGTATTAACGCCGACATAAAAAGTCGTAACGGCCGTGCTTGTCCCAGCGGTGCCGCGAAATGTGGCCGTTGGAGAAGATGCCAAAACGTCAGGATCAAATTTCATCGTTCCATTTACCGTCGAGGCTGCGCCATGGCCGACATAGACCGTAGTCGCATTGATGGTGTTGCTCCGGCCAAGATATAAGGTCGTTGGCCCATCTGTGGAGACCTGATTATTCGTGCTGGCGGAACCCACGGCAAAGGTCCCCGCCGTAATAGTATTGGTATCCGCCAGAGTTACCGTGCTGGCGCTTCCCTGAGCAGCGGAGGCAGTGGTAGGATTGGAGCCTACCAAAAAACTACCCGTACTACCCAGGCCTG
>JBDTJR010000126.1:0-6702 GCA_039935735.1 Chthoniobacterales bacterium
TTTGCCGCGCTTGCGGAAGATGAACAGTCCTGCTGCTCCGCCCATGAACAGAAGGATGCTGGAAGGCTCAGGAACGGAGGCGAAATCAGGGTTTACACCAACATTCAAGACAGGTCCGGTAACAGGAGGGCTATCGCCATCGACCGTGTAATTCGTGGTATTCTGTCCCAGCCTGTCTTCATAGGCAAAAGCGTAACCACTAGTGACATTCTGAAGTTCGGCTGCGTAGGTATTATAAAATTCAACATCCGATTGTGCGCCAGCAAATGTAATGGACATGTCATCATTTGCCGCAGCCCACCACTGTGTGGAAGTAAGAGCACCCAGAGTAGTGCTGTCGACGGGTGTTGTGCTGCCGACAAAGCCGAAGTTCATTCCCGTAAGAAGATCTCCCGTGACCCATGTTTGAATAGTATTACCTTCCGCCTGGAGAGGGCCGCCATTGATGGAATATTGAGGGTTTTCACCATATACACCGGTGCTTTTTTCCATTTCGGAATAAGGAATGTCTATGGTGGCGGCGCTACCGCCAATCGTGCCAGTCATGTGAACATATCCCGTATAGTCCGTTCCACCGATATTGATAGTGCCAGCATTAAAGGTCGCTATCATGTTGTAAGTGGTACTTGCATTGACCCCTGCAATGGTTGTTACCAATGCTCCTGCTGAATTCAATGAACCTCCGGTTTGAAGCGCAGACATATAGCGGCTCCAATCATGATAGAATGCGGTGGGCCCGTTGGACGAGCCGGTTGTCCCCATGGAGCCAGGACTGGCTACGCGAAGAAAGTTAGAACTTGGGAGCGGGCCATTGGGAGCGTTGAAATTAGTAGCATTTTGATAGGATCCTGCTGCAGGAGGCGCGGGGTTTGTACTTTGCCCTGCTACCTGAATAATGCTGCCGCCATTGGTAAGAATGTTACTATTGGGAGTGTATTGAGGAACGGTGAGAGTCGATGCCACAGCGTTTACCAATGTACTGCCGATGGAGGTTGTCTGAGTGGTGTTTTTTGCACCCGCAGTCGGATTGCTTACCGTCATACCTAGAGAAATGGATGCATAGTCAATGTAGGAAAGATCCGCGTACATCTGGTTAACGGCGGTCCATGCGGTCTGGGTGGAATTGGCTTCCGGAGTGACGGTTAGTTCCATCGCCTGGTGGCGAATTTCAAAATTTGCATCAGGACTTCCTGGAGCAGGCTGCCATCCCGCATAAGGTCCGGTTGATGGGGTATAGGATGAACTTAACCCCGTGAATCCGCTGCCATAGCTGACATAGAGACGACCGGATCCCCATCCGAACAAGAAAATCTCGGGCTGGTTATTAGTAGCACTCGAGGAAATGGATGACAGGTTAAGAGAGGTATTTGTATAGAGATATTGGGCTGTTCCGGTGTTATCATAGTAATACCCAATGCTCTGAGTATCGGCAGCCAGTGTCGCAGAATTCGAAGGATCGGTAGGCAAGCCGCCGCCTACGAGATTAATCCAGATATTGGACGTCGCCTGCTCGCTGTTTGTATTATTGGCAAAATTAACAGCCAGGGCTGGGGTATTTGACAAATAATAGGAAGGCGCGTCAGTGGGGCTGGCAACTACTTTTCCGGTCATGATGACAAGAAGGAGAAAAAAGTTAAAGGTAACTACCTTTAAAGCGAAAGGGCGAAGGCTCATAGGCTTGGACAGTAGGAAATTATACAGAGAATGTCAAAGATGTTAAGCCCTTAACCTCTAAGCCGTTTTCTTAATTTTTAAAATCCGCTTCATCGCTTTTGCCGATGGGAACCCACAACGCAATGCGACTTCATTCAATGTGGTATATCGGAATGACGGAGCATTTTCCGGGCAGCCTGAACGCGCAGGTTACGCAGGTATGGTACGGCTTCTCCCTCCGAGAAATGAAATAAATCAGAGTGCATATTTTGATTTCAAAAAATAGAAGGAAACCCTAGAAAGCGGTTTCGATGACGTCCATCCTGATAGCCCTCATTTCTTCATCTGTATCGTATCGGGAACATTAGCGGAATTCTGGTTTAAAAATAAGCTGCCGCTGCAGCATGTTGATTCTGAAAGCTGGGATTCTGTAAAACTTACCACAGGATTGATTGCTACACTCTCGGTGCTTGTACTTGGGTTGCTGGTTGCCTTTGCAAAAAACTTTTCGATTCCGTGAGTTCAGAAATGACGGACCAGGCAGCCAGGATTATATTTCTGGATAATCTTCTCGCGGATTATGAGTCGGATGCGGCGATGCTTCGTGCTCAAATGCACAAAGCGCTCGAGTCTGTAAGGGATACCTTATGGCCCAAAAAAGATTCAAAAATGGATATGCTTCAAAAGATTGAATCCTCGCAGGAAGTGGAGCTACTGGTTATCGGCATCAGAATGCTGATGCCTCAAAACGACGAGCAACGCATTATTAAAAACGAAGCCATGCAAATAAGTTGACCTGTTAACGGAAAACTGAGCCGGAGAAGAGTTAGTCTGGCGGAGTGGAAAGAGGGGAATTAAAAAGAGAAGACCACAAGGATGAAAAGCAAAGGAAAGCGATTTAAAGAAGAGTAAATTATCTATGCCTTAAAACAGGTTGAAGGGGGGCGCAAGATTGGGGATATCTGCCGGGAGCTTGGGATCAACGAGCAAACCTATCATCGGTGGAGGCAGAAGTATGCGGGGATGGGAGTCACGTCACCTTTTTCCGCTGCCGATGCAGCGTGGGGTCGATCACTGCAGCCATCGCAGCGGTATCCAACGGGAGTTTTAGAAATTCCGCCACGCGAGCAGCAGTTTCTGCGGGATGTTTGATGGCATCCGCGTGCGTGATGCGTAGCACGGGAAGCTCCAGTCGCTGAATGGCTGTATTCACAGCTTCGAGCTGATGGCCGTAAACTACCGAGAGTTTCTCCGCGTCGATGCTTGCTCCCTGTTTCCCATGGCGGTCGAGCATCACACGCTGCGAACGCAGCACTTCGTCGATCGAGCGCTCCATAAAGACCACACGATACGGATGCTGAGGCGGCAGGTAGGGAAGAAGCTGCGGCACGAGCTTAAGCACGCGTCCCTGTGCATGCGACATCCAGGACCCGTCCATGCGCAGGTTCTTCGCCGGGGCGAATTCGAAATACCCGAGCGGATTGTCCTCGTCAGCGGGGCGATGGTTGTCTTGCAATGCGGGAATTCCCCCTGCGACGAGCATCTGCATCATGAGCGAGGTGCCTGAGCGTGGCAAACCGGTGACCAGTGTGGCAAACTCTGTGTCCTTCCGCGCGGGCGGAAGCGTCGTGAAATCGAAATCGACAACCGGAGCGGCTCCACTCTTCGACGCTTTTGTAAGAGTTGCCATTTCCTCTTCGGGGTTGGGGGATGCCATCCGGCGGCGTGCCTCCCGGACGCGCTCAATCGCCACGCGAAGTTGTTCGCGCTGTAATTCCGCTTTTTCCGGATCTTTCAGTCGGTTCTCGTAGATCGCGATCAGCCGCCGGTGCGCGCCGAGCAGATTGGGATTCTGGTTCACGCAGAGGCGAAAGGCTTCGACTGCACGGTCGATATGTCCGAGCCGATGCAGCGCTATTCCGAGCACAAGGTGCGCTTGAGGATTGTGGTAAATCAGCCCCGTGGCAGTAAGCGCAAACCCCGCTGCGTCGTAGTTCCGCTTTTGCGCGAGATAAATCTGCGCCATGCCAAGGTGTGCATGGGAATGGTCGGGATCGAGCTTCAGTGCTTTCTTGTAGGACGCTTCGGCGAGCTTGTGGTTTTTCAACGAAGCATGGCCCTGCGCGATGCGCACGTGGAAATCCGGATTCGTTTTTCCGGCCTTTTCCATCTTCTCCATGATGGCGAGCGCCTCCTCTGTCTTGTTTTCAGCGAAAAGTAACATCGCTTCCAGATGCCATGTGGTTGCGGGGACGCTATTGGCGAGATAATTAAGCTGGCGCAGATTTTGCTGCTCGTGCGGACTGAGGTCTTTGAGTTTCTTGCCTTTTTTCTTTTTGAATTCAGCCTGTAGCTTCGTGAGTTCGATCTGTGCCTCCTCGGCATATTTCGCCTGGCGCTCGCGCAACTTATCCAGCGTTTCGCGCGCCTTGACGCGGCGCCCCGTCGAGACCTGGCAGGAGAGGAGCTTCACGCCGAAGCGGTGCTCCTTCGGATATTCCTCCCACAGCGCGGCAAAGATTCGCATCGCGGCAGCGGGCATCTGCGCGTCGATGTAAGAGCATGCGAGATTGTATTGCAATTCGTTCGCCGTTTCCGCCACAGCTTCCTCAAGCTTGTCGGGCAGGGGTTGGATGTAGCCCAGTTCCTCAAGTTGCTTGAGTGCCTCGCGAGAATCTTCTGCGCTAAGATTCGTATCAGGCGGATGCCTTCCGTCTTTGCCTTCAATTGAATCCCACGACGGCACGGTTTTCACCTCCGGCGGTTCCTGCCATGCGGCGACGAGTGCTTTACCGTCCATATCTGTACCGACTGGTAATCCGAAAAGCGTCAACAGCGTAGGGCAAATATCGAGCACGGTCGCGCCATACACGCGGTCGTCCTTTTTAATGCCCGGCCCGTTCATCGCGAAAATGCCGTAGTGCCGATGCTCGATCGCGGGTCCCGCAGGCTCCACGGGAATGGAACGCGGGCGCAGATGATCGGGGTGGAAACCGTGATCGGAAAGCAGCATGACCGTCGTCTCCGGCCCGGCCATCGCCATGAGGACGCCGAGCATCATGTCATGGTAGCGGTAGCCTGCCTCGATCACGCCGCTGTAAAGTTCGAAATCTTTTTTCGACACACCCTTCTGCCGTGGCGGGTGATAGCGCATGAAGCCATGTCCGAAGTGGTCGATAGCATCGAAATAAACAGCCATGAAATCCCATGGTTCGCTCTGGATCAGACTCGTTGCCGCTCCATGGATGCTGGTGCAGTCGGCAAGTGTTCGTGCCATCCCTTCGAGACGGCGGTCTTTTTTCTGGTCGATCTCCGCTGCTTTCGGGATGAAGGGCAGGATGTGCGATCCGTCCAGTTCCATCGGATGAAGTCGCACTTCGGCGAGACTTTCCTCGAGCCGCTCCGGGTACACGGTACCCTTCGCCATCGGCCAGGGTTTAGTCAAGTCGAGCGAGGGCGCGCGCTGGTAGTGGTTGGAAACCATTACGCCATCCGGCAGAGGCTCCACGGGATGCGAGGGCCACCAGCCCACGACGATGCATTTCTTTTCGCTCTGGCTGAGAATATTCCAGACCGCTTTCGTCTTGCGCGAGAGGTTCGTGATCGGGCGTATCCCGCCGGTAATCGGATCAGGCTCCGCAAAGCCGTAGATGCCGTGCTTGTGCGCGCGCTTTCCCGTGGCGATGCTCGTCCACAGCATCGGCGACAGGATCGGGTAGAGCGTCGCCATGTTCCCCATCACGCCGCCCTCCACGAGTTGCTGGAGATGCGGCATTTTTCCCGCATCGAGGAGGGGATTGATCACCCGCCAGTCGGCGGAATCCCAGCCGATCAGTAATACGCGTCTGGATGTAGCCACGTCTTACTCTGCGGCGACAGTTTGCACCTTGCGGCGTTTGCGCATCTCGCGCAAACCTGCGCCGCCGAGCGCCAGCAGGCTGAGACCGGTGAGGGCGACGGTGGAGGGCTCAGGTACTGACGAAGTTTGGCCCGCGAGGAGTATCTGATCGTCGCTGTACGCACCGTAGACGTTCGACATGCCGTCCTTCGGGATCAGGGAAATCACGCTAGGCACAGGCCCGGAAAAGTCGACCTGCGCGCGCATCCAGCCGTAGTAATCATGACCGCTATGGTTAATTTTGAAACCGAAGTATCCGGTGCGATGCGACGTTTTCCAATTTCCGAACGCGCTGAGGGTCCCATTCCTTTCAGCAAGGATTGGCGCTAGAGTGCCAGCGGAGAAGTTCCGCCCCGGGACAGCGATGGGATCATTCAGGTTGAGATTCAGGACCAGTTCGCGCGCCGAGCTCGCAAAGGCGATATTGGCAAGGGCCGCCACTTGGTTAAAACTAATGCCGGTATTATTGTTCACTAAAAGGCGCGTGGACGTAAATCCTCCGAATTTGAAAGTCCTGTCTTCCCCCGCGTTCGCTGACAGAGTATCTCCGGCTGAGACCGCGCTCCCTCCGAACGTGAGATTCGATGTATCGATGAGGTGGATCGTCGCGTGAGCTACTGGCGCACACGCCATGGCCGCCCCCGCCGTCGCGGAATACGCTGCAAGACGGCTGGTCAGTTTTTTCCTTTTTTCAAAGGAAGCGGGGAGCTTCGAGTTTTTCATAGTTCAATAGGTAGTGATGCCGATCCGTTGCAGCAAGCGAATAACAGTTGAGCTCACCAGGCCGCCTCCGTGATTGCCCACGTAAAGGAAACCGCTGAGAGACAAGGAGCCTGGGAGCCAATAGAAAGCTGGCGGAAGGAGACCCGCCTTCGTCTTGCGCGAGAGGTTCGTGATGGGATTGTATGCCGCCCGTGACCGGATCAAGCTCTGCAAAGCCGTAGATGCCGTGCTTGTGAGTGCGCTTTCCCGTGGCGATACTCGGCCACAGCATCGGCGACAGGATCGGGTAGAGGGTCGCCATGTTGCCCATCACTCCGCCCTACACGAGTTGCTGGAGATGCTGCATTTTTCCTGCATCGAGCAGGGGATTAATCACCCGCCAGTCGGCGGAATCCCAGCCGATCAGTAATACGCGTCTGGATGTAGCC
>JBDTJR010000127.1:0-7053 GCA_039935735.1 Chthoniobacterales bacterium
AGCCGCTCATCCTCATTCCAATTCTAAAACGGTCGGCACACACTCATCTCCAAGTTTCTACCCTAAACTTTTCAAGACCGGGCGCGAAATCATCTCATCACAGGCGATCCTTTTCTCCTCGAAATCGCGGCCGAGCCGCCCGACGACCAGAGAGCACCGCATCCACAATTAATCATGAGTAAAACAACCCGACAAGTAGTCCCAGTCAAGAGCGCCATCCCGCACCAAATGTATTCTTTTTCCACTAGAAGCACTCCTCCAGCGCTTTCCAATGAGCGCGGAACGCGTTCCGTTCGAGACACTGCGAGGCGTGCACGCATCCACGCATCATGCTGTCTGGAGCGTTGGGAAAACGAAGGTGGCAGCCCGCTTCCAACCCGATAACCAAACAATCAGCTATACCCATTATGAACCAAACCAATATAACGACCATGCCAATCCACATCTCTCCACATCACCTGAGTTTAAGCCCCTCTCTGCGCGCATTCGTGTCAAAGAAGCTAAACAGCTTATCCCATGTCGCTATTGACGCGCTGTCGGCGGATGTCGTGCTCCGGCGTCATCACGGCACCAGCGAGCGGAAACACTTTTCCGCCAGCGCTCGCCTTGCCCTGCCCGGAGGCGATCTTCATGCGAGTGCGACCCAGGCTAATCTTTATTCCGCCGTGGTGAAACTCGTGGCGCGTCTCTCTCGCCTTTCGCGCAAGCGCAAGACCCGGCTCGCAAAGTCCTATTTCAAACGCCGCCGCGCGCTCACAGCAGGCGCAAAAGTCCGCATATTGCCTGACATGATGGATACTTCACCGAGCGAATCCGCGCCGCACACGGTAGTGCGTGCCCCCCATCATAAGCAGGGTGGCCAGGAACTCCGCGTGTTTGGGTTCCGACGCAACTCACCCTTTGCCTGCGCTTTCGACGTCTTGCCCTGAGCCACGCTGCATCGCGCCTGAGGTAACCGCCGTCGCCAGCAATTCAAACCACTCAATCTTCCGAGACATGACCCAAACAAGAAATTCCTTCCGAATAGCGCGCGCAATTTTGCGTGGACGCGTCATCCACGCGACGACGAAGCGTTTTGTCGGAAACGCTCAGCAAGCGCTGCCGCGCGATGGGAGCGCAACCGACCGGGCCCTGCGACGATTTGTGGCCGGGTTGGCCCGGAAAGCGCGGCGAAATCGTAGTTATCGATGCATTGATAGCAACCAAGGTCAGCCATGATATTTGCTGTATCGCGCGCGTTGTTCACGGATAAGGTTCGCGAGATCGAAACGTGGATCGGGAATATTGTTGATCCGCGAATAGATAACGTGCGCCATGTCGTTGGTGGCATTTTGATATGTTCCGCCTGCACACCTCTGAAAGACTCATCTTGCCGCTTGCTATGGAGGTTCGCTTATCCGGAGGTGCTACTTCGAAGTTTACCTCCTGATGGCGAAAGCCTCTATCGCTCCTACTTTCTGTTCACCCGTCACACAGAACCATCCAGGTAAACCACCAATACCGAAACGTTGACGTTAAGCAATTCGATGAGCCATCGATAGGAATAAGCTATTGAAGTGATCGAAATGAAGTCTTAGTCAATCATTTAGATCGCGAGTAGACTATTAACATCATGAAAGCACCCGCTGTCTCGCTTATCCATCAATGATCGCATGAGCCGTCAGTCTGGAACTAAGCCGAGTGTCGCGGCGGAAAGGGCGCTCAAAACTCTCACCCAACGAAAGGATTCAATATGTTTTTTGAAAATGAACTCACCGGAACTTTCACGTTCCTTCACCTCTTACTAACGATTCTCATTGGCCTCGCTCCCATCGCGGTCACTCTCGCTATCAAGATGGTGCTCTACCGACGCCGTCACGCAGAAGATGAAGCGTCCCGATCGCGCGTCGACGGGAACGGGCGATTGAAGGTGCCGCACACGCGAACAGCCAGTCGCCATCAGCGCTACCGCCTGGTACGCCCGCTGCCTGCGACCTTCGAGTCGCGCCGACCGCTCGCATGATGTGTCACCCGAATTTGCGGCTCGTAGGAAACGCGGGCTTCGCGTAGGTAGACCGCATCAGAATGGGCGTTTGTTGTTGCCATCTCGCTCGCAGAAAAGAATCGATCTGACACATAAGGAAGAAACGAAGAGTCATCGATCCGGCGCAGTCTCAGTCGATTCTTCATGAAGGGTAGAATTCACACGCCGAAGGCTCTCTCAGTGAAGAGATTGCCGCCGGACTTAACTATGCGCGCTCATCTCCTCTCCAACCCATATGCCCCGCTTCCGGCACTTTTGGCATGTCAAAAATGGATGGAAAATCTCGCACGCTTCTCTTGCGCACACGCTATCTGGACCTTGCACGCAATCATCGTAATCCGGGTTCCACGCCGGAAGAAGTAAAGAGCGCAAAACGGCGGATGCTATACATTTTGACAGAAGGGAAGAAATTCGATGCTCCGCAGATGAACATTGCGCCGATTATACTTCCGCCCCAACAATGACAAGAAATTCGTCCAGATGCAGGGTGCGAATAAAAACTCCCCTTGCAGCGTGCCAAGCTCGCTAACACCGAATTCTTCGGAAGCACAGACTCTTTTCAGAAAACGCCGCGCGCAAGCGGTACACGATGTTTTCGCGTCGACACCTTCAAACTCGGCACAATATCTCGGCTTTGGAAGTGACTTTGCATATTCCAAAATCGTAGAGTGAGGAACTCCTTTATGGCTCATACACGACCCACAAAGCTTCATCCGCCGGTTGATCCGAACCGTGATCATATGGGTTTGCCTGCATGACGCAGGCTTGCACGCTACACTTGCCGGGGTAATTCTCGCCCTTGTTACCCCGGCCCTCCCTCCTGTAAAGTTGCACGTCCTCATGGCTCAAGCTCAAGCCATTCTGCAATCGGAGACGCGGCGGCGCGGCGATGCTGTGATGCGACACGGTCTTTCGGAGCCTGCAATGCGCGCATTGGATGCCATCCATGAGCGAACCGAATCCCCCACTGACAAGCTGCTTCGCTCCATCGAACCGTGGTCGAGCTATTTCGTGCTGCCCATCTTCGCGCTCACTAATGCCGGCGTAATCATGTCTCTAAATGTCATACAAACGCATGGAAGCCTGATGCTGGCGATCATTCTCGGACTCGTCATAGGTAAGCCCGTGGGAATCGTGTCCGCAGCCTGGCTTGCGGTTCGTTTCCGCATCGCGACGAAACCAGAAGAATATTCCTGGCGTCAGCTTTGCGGGGCTGGTGCGCTTGCTGGTATCGGATTCACGATGTCGCTCTACATCGCGGGCGAAGCATTTCCGAACGGGGCGGATTTTGCAGCCTCCAAGATCGCTATTTTCACCGCATCGCTCATCGCCGGAATTATAGGCACCGCAATTCTGTGGCCGAAATACTTTCCAATTGATACGGCTGCCACCTTACGACCGACGACCGACAAAATTCGTCTCCCCTGATGTTTCCAAAGGATGAGACAATCCCAGTTCCTTGAAAGGCATGCTGACCTCCACGATTCACCTCTGTTCTTACAACTTACTGGCAACTTCACTGAACTGTCCGTCGTGTCCGGTTAAAAAAGCATAAAGGACATCCTACGGCCGGAGGAGTCTTAGAGCATTCGTTACGACAAGCAACGTAGCACCCGTGTCGGCCAGCACAGCGAGCCACAAGCTGGTATGACCAAGTAAAGCGAGAACGAGAAAAACGGCCTTAATGCCGAGGGCAAAAGCAATATTGAATCGAATGATTCCGAGGGTGCGTCGCCCCAATTTGATTGCTTCTGCGACCATCATCAAATCATCGCGCATTAACGCTACATCGGCTGTTTCAATCGCGGTGTCCGTCCCTGCCGCACCCATAGCAATACCGACATCAGCGGCGGCAAGGGCTGGAGCGTCATTTACTCCATCCCCAATCATACCGACTTTGCCAAACTCGGCGGCAAGTTTTTTAACCTGTTCGATTTTGTGCTCGGGGAGAAGGTCGCCTTGCGCCTCGTCGATACCGGCTTGTTTTGCGATGGCATTGGCGGTGCGTGCATTGTCCCCACTAAGCATTACTATTTTGCGAATACCGGCGGCATGGATGCTGCGAATGGCTTCTGCGGCATTCGGACGGATGGCATCCCCTATGGCAAGGACTCCGAGAACTTCGCCTTGACAGTCCGAGTGCGGACGGTGGCCGACGATGACAACGGACTGCGCAAATGCTTCAATATCGCCAAGCATGGTTTCAAGTTTTTCGGAACACACTCCGAGTTCATGCGCGAAACGGTGATTGCCGACAAAATAAGAATGTCCGGCAAGTGTGGCTTCCGCACCGCGTCCCGTCCTAGCCTGATAATTTTCAGCAGCTTCAAAAGAGACTCCAGCTTCTTTCGCATGTCGAACGACTGCTTGGGCGAGCGGATGGGTGGAATGAGTGTCGATGGAGGAGGCAATGCGGAGAATTTCCGTAGCGGACGTATCGTTGAAGGAAAGCACGTTTAAGACGCGGGGTTTTCCTTCGGTGATTGTCCCGGTCTTATCCACAGCCAGGGCACGCAACCCACCAAGGGCTTCAAGGTAGGCACCTCCTTTAATAAGAACACCTCGGCGAGCCATGGCAGTAAGTCCCGCAACAACGCTTACCGGAGTCGAAATAACGAGCGCACAAGGACAGGCTATAACCAGCAATACGAGTGCCCGGTAAATCCAATCCAGCCACGGTGCTGCGAATACGAGCGGCGGAATGATGCAAACGAGCACAGCCAATATCATCACGGTGGGCGTGTAGTATTTGGCAAAGACATCGACGAACCGCTGAGCGAGAGCCTTTTGGTCTTGCGATTCTTCGACCAACTTAATTATTCGGGCAAGCGTTGTGTCGCCAGCGGCTTTACTCGTCTGGATTTCCAGCGAGCCTTCGCCATTGATTGTCCCTGCGTAAACGGTATCGCCCTTCGTCTTTTCGACGGGCATTGATTCTCCCGTGATGGGTGCTTGGTCAATCGCAGATGCGCCAGAAAGGACAATACCATCCAGCGGAACTTTCTGGCCGGATTTGACGAGAATCGTTTCGCCGATGGTTACTTGCTTCGCGGGAACTTCCTGAAAGTTGCCGTCGCGTTTTACTAATGCAATTTCCGGCGCGAGTTGCATTAAGGATTGGATTGCACGGCGAGCACGTCCGACGCTCCAAGATTCAAGTAATTCAGAAAGCGAAAATAGAAAAACAACCGCTGCACCTTCAGCGTGTTGGCCAATGGCTACTGCTCCGATGACGGCAACGAGCATCAAAACATTCATGTCCAACGTGAAGGTGCGCAGAGAACGCAATGCCTTTGGGGCTACCAGCCAACCGCCCGCGATGATTGCAATGGCAAAAGGAACATTCGGCTGCCAGCCAGTTTTGAAGCCGAGCCATTGCACGAGGATTCCAATACCTGTAAACAGACCTGAGGTAGCCACAAGCAATGCAGTCGAAGACATCGCGCCAGTTTTTCGAGAGTCGGAGGAACTGCCAGTTTCAACCTTCACTCCGGAAGAGTTAACAGCCGTTGCTAGTGCGGACTTTTCAACGCTGCCGTCATGGTAAATCGTGACAGTGGAAGCAACGATATTGGCGCGGACGCTCAATACTCCTGCCAGCGGTTTGAGGGCCCGTTCAATGGCGGCAACTTCCTCAGAGCAATCCATGCCGGAGACGCGAAACATCTCTTCGCTGGCCCCTTGAGGAGTTTCGTCAACTGGCGATGTCTCTTTGGTGAAATGATGCTCGTGCTTATCTTCGTGATCGTGGTTACAGCAGTTGGACATAGTGGGTATTGATAAAGCTAACACTCTGAAGGTGCTTTAGGGTCAAGAAAACACACCAAATGCTCTTTATGAGAATAGGCGGACTTGCTCAGAGGCACAGTGTTCGGTGGAAGCCATCTTCAGCTCCGATCGCCATCAGGACTCCATGCGGCGAAGATGGACAAAACCAAACCATTAGCAAAGACTAACTCTTTACGTGGCTCAAAATGTGTAGTCTGATCATATCCAATTAAAAACTCTGAAGTCAGTAGTGGTCTCGATCCAATCCATCTCCGCCATTTGCACAGCCATCAGAATGCAATCGGGCAGCGCTCCCTGATAGAGCGGCATGGCTTCCATGCCGTTACAGGATTGGGCATTATAATAATTAACTCTGATAGAACCACCGCCAATTTATACCGACGGTGGCCTCGCGAATGGTTTTAATCGCCAAACCTCAACCACTACGTTGAAAGCTATCTACGAAACACGACACGCACGCAGCTTCATGAGTGTGTCGGGGAAATAGTTTCAGGGATAAAATATTTTACGTAAGACCAGTCTGTATTCGGCGCGCTCTTCGTGGCGGTGAAACAAATCGTCTCTCCCTTTTTATTTACGAAAAAATAACTGATCCTGTGGATGTGGCTGGCAAAAAAATCTACTTTTCCCTCGTAGATCGCCCGCGCTCCCTTCAGTCCTTTTTTCCCTCGAACCTCGGATAAATGAATATTCCCCGTATACGCCGTATCCATTTTCGCCGCTATTTTATCGATAGGGAAATCCGAAGAGGAAACCCGTAGCACTTGTACGAAATAATGGTCACCTCGGAATTCCCCCAGGAGATTTCCGCAGCCTTCACGATAGAGTCTGTAAGCGACTTGCTCACGATCCACGACAAGCGTGAAACCGCCAACCTGCACGGTTTTCTCTATAGCAGGCAGTGGAATGTCGAAATAATCATTAGCGGGCATGTGATCATCGGGGTTTGTATATTCCGACGCATGAATGGGAAAAGTTGCGCACGCGATTCCCATGAGCATGAGAAGTACGGTTTTGTTTCGTTTGAGTATTTTCATATTTTTAGTGAATGGATTCCTTGAAGCCTCCGCCGAGCGCTTTGATCAGGTGAACGGTAGAGATTAATTCCAGGCCGAGAATCTGCGTGGCGTGGAGCTGTGTCTGGAGTTGCGTCCGTTGCGCCTCGATGACGGCGGTGTAGGAGACAAGCCCTTGCTTGTAGCGTTCCAGTGAGGAATCGGCGGCACGGCCTGCAAATGTCA
>JBDTJR010000128.1:0-2758 GCA_039935735.1 Chthoniobacterales bacterium
GGCAGACTCAATCCCCGTTTATAAAGGCGCTCTGATACTTCGCATGAACCCGCCGTCGGGTTGTTTTTATGCGCGGGCGAAAGATGTAGCGGCTGCCAGAGTGGGCGGGATTGAATGCCGTCCTTCGCGAGAAGCTTCATGATTTCGCGTGAGGAGCGCTTCGTTTGTGTTTCATCAAACAGCGCAGTAAACATCCAGAAGGTGCTGAAGGCATTCGACGCTTCCTTCATGGGCTGCACACCGGAAAATACCGAGAGAAAATCCGTGTAGCGTTTTGCAGCGTATCGTTTTGCGGCGACAAATTTATCCAGCTGCTCCATCTGTGCGCAACCGATCGCGGCCTGCACATTCGTGAGGCGGTAGTTATAGCCGATCTCGTCGTGGATATATTCTTCGCCTGCGCATTTTGCCTGCGTGGTGAGGTGTTTGGCACGCATTGCGAAATTTTTGTTATTCGTCGTGATCATTCCTCCGCCACCGGTGGTGAGGATTTTATTGCCGTTGAAGCTGAAGCAGGCAATCGGCGCGAGACCACCGACCGGCGCATCCTCATAACGTGCGCCAAGTCCCTCGGTGCTGTCCTGGATGACTACCAATCCGTATTCGGCGGCGAGTTCAAGAATCGGCTTGATCGGCGACGGATGGCCAAGCGCATCGATCGGGAGAATCGCGCGAACGATGCGGCCTGTTGCTTTATTACGTAGCTCACCATTTTTCCGTTCGCACTGCGTGCGTAAAAACTGCGTGGCTTTCTCGACATCGAATTGCCAGTAGTCCGCATCGGCATCGACGAAAACTGGAAATGCTCCGGCATAGCGAATGGCATTTGCGGGTGCGATGAAAGTCAGCGCGGAGGTGAGGATTTCATCACCGGGTTGAACACCGGAAAGAAGAAGACTGATGTGAAGTGCGGAAGTTCCATTCGTGGTGGCTACTGCGAATTCCGTCCCGCATCGCTCTGCCATCATTGCCTCAAACTTATCGACGTAGGAGCCGACGGAGGAAACCCATCCGGTATCGAGGCATTCCTTTACGTACTGCCACTCGTTCCCCGAAATGTTGGGACTGCAAAGCTGGATGGGTTTGTCACTCATGGTTTGGGATGCGTGCGGTACCATGCCATGGTGCTGGCAAGACCTTCGTCCAATGTCACGGAAGGTTTATACCCAATGAGTTCGCGAGCACGTGAAATGTCGGGGCAACGTCGGTTAATCGGGTCGTGCGATGCTGCCTCTGTGCGGATTTCGCAATTCACGCCAGCGATTTTAATCATACGGGTGGCAAGGTCTTCGATGGTGATTTCCTTGTCGTTGCCGATGTTGATCGTTGCGCCATCTGCGGCAGGCGATTCCATCGCGAGCTGTGTGGCGGTCACTGCGTCATCAATATGACAGAATGCGCGTGTATGATGCGCGTTGTAAACGGTGAGAGGTGATTCGCCATTTGTGATCCGTCCGAATAATTCGGGGATCACGTGATTGTACCCCATGCGCGGACCGTAGACATTGTGGTAGCGCACGATGGTAAATTTTTTCTTATACGTCTGACAGGCGTGGGTGACGGCGAGTTCGCCGAAAATTTTGCTGCCCGCGTAGGAACTGCGCGGATTACCGATCTCCGTCAATGCGAGTGGCACTTCCTCCGGCGTGGGAATCGGTAGTTTATGAAATTGCTGTGTCCAACCATAAGCTTCGCTGGTGGATGAAAAGAGAATCTTCTCCGCGCCACCCTGCGCCATCCAGTCGAGAAGATGGAGCGTGGTGAGCGCATTGAGACGCACGACATCGTATGGGCGCTCCATGACATTACTGACTCCGATGACGGCTGCGAGGTGATAAACTTCGTCGAAGCCTTTATCCAGCTTTTCAAAAGCAGACGGCGTCGAAAGATCCATTTGCAGGAATCGGACATTGGGAAGTTTTGTCAGCTCCGTGAAAACATCGTCGTTGCGACCTCTTTGCAGATTGTCTGCAAGACAAAGATGATTTTCAGGATTTTTGGCGAGTTTTTGTGCGAGATTATAACCGATGAATCCCGCAGCGCCGGTGATTAGAATTTTTTTCACGATTTTTTATGAAGTCCGGTTGTGCGCCAGTGACCTTTTCCAGTTCCAATGATGCGTACGCCGCGGTGATGCAAATCGGCGGCTCTTGTATCATCAAATACATTATTGGCATCCACGATGTTTGCGCATCCTGCGATGGTTTCCGTAGTAAGCTTGTGGTAGTCGGAATGCGGCAGCGTAAATACCAGTGCGTCCGCAGTGGCGATTGCCGCTTCGAGATTATGCACGAAGGGAACATCGGGACGTTCCGGCCACAGGCTTACATTCGGATCGTGCAAGGTGAGCTTCACGCCAGCAGTCAGCGCGGCATCCGCAAAAATCTGTGACGGGGAATTCCGTGTATCGCCAACATCGGGAAGATAGGAAATTCCGCAGAGCACGACTGACTTCCCTTTCAAATTTTCGCCGAGAAGTTCGCGCAAGAGATCGAGCGTATGCAGCGGCATGTGATAGTTTGTCTGCAAGGCGCGGAGCGTGGTATCGAGGCCGGTATCCACCTGAAGCAGATTTTCACCGCCCCATTGCGCGAGAAGGGAATCTTTCGTGAGGCAATAACCGCCGACGCCAAAACCCGGATAGCGCATACTGTCATGCGTGCCTTTGCGAATGCGAATGGCGTCCACGACATCCCAAAGATTAACGCCGGATTTTTCCGCAAGCAGTGTCCACTCGTGAATGAAGGCAATATTTGCC
>JBDTJR010000129.1:0-3542 GCA_039935735.1 Chthoniobacterales bacterium
GACCGGTGCCGGCATTGTTCCACCCGTTGGAAGCTTCCTGCGCCACATCCTCCGTGACTTCATAGAGCTGGATTCTCAATTCGGGCGAGAGTCGCTTCAACAGCGCGGCGAGATTTGCGGACATGACCCCGCTGCCGATGAGGATGACGTCGGGATTCTCGATATGAGTGGAGTATTGCATCATGAAACCTTTAGGGGAACCGCTTATCGTAACATATGGGATTTTGACATTCCAAGTGACCGAGTGCTCAGGCTGGCTTCGCGGCTTTACAATCTGGTGGACGATAGCTCCCCGGCACTTTTCGAAATACGATCGCGAGACGGTTGCGCTCGTTGATCGCCACCACCGCGAGGGTGAGATCGACCAATAGTTTGTCATCGAAATGCTGCCGGGCTAGCTCATACAACTCATCGAGAACATGAGGCAATTTCGGATTTGTATTCTCAATAGCCACTAAATCCTTCCGTTCGGATATCGTCATCATCGACTCCTGACTCGTTGAGCATCTTCTGCAACCCGCTCACCATCCCTGGCGGGCCGACAACATAATAAATCGGAGACTTGGCTGCTACGAGATGTCTTGCCAGCATCTCTTTGTCGATTTTGCCCGTTTCGCCACTCCACTGGCAACTTGAGTTTGCGATCTGGGTCATCGTGGGGACAAACGTGTAGTTCTTATTCTCCTTTTGCAGCGCATCCAGTTCATCGAGAAACGGCGCGTCCTCCGGCCTCCGGTTGGAGAAGAAAAACACGATTCGGTGCGGCAGTCGCTGCCGGGCTGCGTGAAGAAGAATACTTCGAATAGGAGTGACGCCGATCCCGCCGGCGAGAAAGACGGCTGTTCTTGCCGGATTGTTGTGCAACGTCAGACTGCCACCAGGAGCGGTGATTTTCACCTCGGTATCCATCGGCACTTTTGCCAGTTCACGTTTGAATGCAGTATCGCGCATTCGAGTCGCCACCATGAGCAGGTCATCCTCGGGCGCACTGGCAATTGAGAAGCCACGGACATTGCCTTCCGCATCGGTTTGGGAAGGGTTGAGTAACGTAATATCAGTCCATTGTCCGGGTCTGAAGACAAAGTCTGCCGGCTTTTCGAATTGAAAAGCCATCGTGCGTTCGGCAACCGGAAAGCGATACTTTAGTTTGACCAGATAAGTTGTTGTTTCAGTGCTCATATATTCTCCTTCGATTGTTTCATTGATCTGTTACTTGGCTGGCAGTCGCGTGTTTCACGTTGTGGCATCATTTGATCTCGGCAGCGTTTTTATCTCGGACTGCGAAACGGACGGCGTAATAATTTCTCTTTCTAAAAAACTGGCTCGCAGAAACTCCCAGTTCATTTGGACAATGACGGTGACACTGATTTCCGCGGGGCAGACCGCTTCGCACTCGCGATGCATTGTGCAATTGCCGAAGTCGGCCTGATCCATCGCCGTCACCATCTTGATGGCGCGGCGAGAGCGTTCCGGCTGACCTTGAGGCATGAGCGCCAAATGAGTAAGTTTTGCGCCGGTAAACAATGCCGCAGAACCATTGGGACAGGCCGCGACACAAGCCCCGCATCCGATACAGGCCGCCGCGTCCATGGCGGAATCGGCGTCGAACTTGGAAACAAGAATGCCATTGGCTTCGGGAGCGCTGCCGGCCCGAGTGGAAATGAAGCCTCCCGACTGAACGATGCGATCCAAGGCTGTGCGATCAACCACCAGGTCTTTGATGACTGGAAATGCTTTGTTCCGCCACGGCTCGATCCGAAGTATGTCCCCGTTTTTAAAATGGCGCATGTAGAGCTGGCAGGTGGTTGTTCCGCGCCGCGGGCCGTGGGCAATGCCATTGATCATCATGCTGCAGGTGCCGCAGATGCCTTCGCGGCAATCGCTATCAAAGGCAATCGGTTCGTCGTTACTACCGATGAGTTTCTCATTAAGCACGTCGAGCATTTCGAGAAACGACATATCCGGGCTTACGTCCTTTGCATCATAAGTCATCATGCGTCCTGGACTGCGGGCATCTTTTTGTCGCCAAATGCAAAGAGTGAAGTTCATGAGAGAATCCCCAACAAAACAGCGATCGGAATCGAAATAAAACCGAGCACCACAACCAACGTCACGAGAGTAGCAAGATGGCGAATCCAACCCCGGTAACGGGGATGATTGAAGCCGACGGACTGGAACATGCTCCAGGAGCCATGGAATACGTGCAAGCCAAGAATACCCATGGCAAGGATGTAAAGCGCCGAAACGTACCATACCCGAAATGCGGATACCACATTGTGGTAGACATCGTCCGCCACGAAATCCGGATGCAAAGTGCCGCTCGCCAGATGCAGCACATGCAGCGGAATGAATAAGAGCAACATTACGCCAGTCCAACGCATCGTACGTGAAGCAAAGGTCGACCCGACTGGTTCCCAATGTTGATAATCCACAGGCCGGCTGGCCCGGCTCGTCCGCAATAACTGCCAGGCAATGATGACATGGACGACCACCGCCGTTATTAAGACTGCGCGCGCCAGCCACAGCCAGCCTCCCGTGGACTTCAAAAGTCTGTCCACATCGTTCATCGAGGAAGCCCCGGCATAGGCCAGCAAATTCAACGAGAGATGCACGATGACAAACCCAACACCGATGGCACCCGTCACAGCCATAATGATCTTCTTTCCAACGGTCGAACGATAGAACACACCGAGAAAGCCTACTGATCCTGCTCCCACTCGCGTCGCAGTTTTTGAACGGATGGCAATTTTATTCATGGGCGGGTTATGAACGTCGAGCGTTTTCCAGTTTCCTCAAACGCGGAGGAAGCTTATCGAGTTCACGTTGAATGCTTTCGTTCAGGGCTTTCTGCTCCGGCTCATCCAGCAAGGTGCACGCCCAGTGATAAACGTGGGACTCGTCGCGGCGCAACGTCCGCAATTTCTTCAGGGTAGCCGCTATTTCGCTCATGAAGAAACCGTGGTCACTGCGAAGCTGCGCGATGGCAGTCTGAACAGTCTCCAGCATGGGAATTCCGGACGATCGCTCCGGGATTTTCGAGACACGCAGCAGCGCAGGGAATAGATGGATGTTTTCCGCGCGAATATGCATCGCCAACCGCGCCCAGAAGACGTCCAAGTTATTATAGACCCGCTCAACTTCGCCATCGGCGAGCGCGGACAAAACGTCGGCCAACGTGATATCGAGTTCCCTATGATCGTGCGCGAGAAGCATGGTGGCTAGTTATTGATCCATTGCTATTCCGTTACCTTGTTCCTGGTAGGTTCGTTTTCTTCGGAAGACTGTTTCATTTCTGTTTCTCGCGTTGTTACTGGTTCATTTCGGGTCGCTTTTTGCCTACAAGCATGATTGCTGCGAGATGCCTGCGATATTTGTGAAAAACCTGTCGCATCGCGAGGACTCGCCCCCGCGCTTCGGTATCTCGGCACAGATTGCGGACGATCCGAAGCGCACCCCATACGCCTTCGTCCACGATCAGTCGGCGGGGTGTGAGCAATCCCATCGGGAGTCGCGCTTTCGCCTCGATGGCAAAGCCCTCGGTC
>JBDTJR010000130.1:0-26490 GCA_039935735.1 Chthoniobacterales bacterium
AAATAGCGCCAGTATGAAGAGGATGCCCTGCACGGCGGCGGCACTACCCGCACGTGTATATTCATCCCATCCATACCACGCCAACAGTAGAAAAAAGGTGGCATGGATTTTCACTTCTATCCCGGCGATCCGGGCAATTTGAAAAGACCATTTCATGTGTGTGAGCCGGAAGGCATGCGATCCCCCTGCCCCGTGCGACCGACAACGTCCCATGAGAGGCGAAGAGAAACAATCTCAATTTTTCGTAAAAATGTAATTGGCATTTTGACAGACCGCTTCGATCCGCTCTATGCTCCCACGCTTCATGAACAAGCCTAAAGTTTTGGTTGCAGATCCCATATCGGAACGCGGAATCGAAGAACTCTCTGCGGGTGGTCTTCTCGATGTCACCGTTCAAACAGGTCTCAAGGAAGACGCATTGCTGGAAATCATCTCGCAATACTCCGCTCTGGTTGTTCGCAGTCAGACAAAAGTGAATGCCAAAGTAATCGAAGCTGCAAAAAATTTAAAAGCGATAGGACGCGCTGGCGTTGGAGTTGATAATGTCGATGTCGATGCAGCGACACGACGTGGCGTCATCGTGATGAACACTCCTGGCGGAAATACCATTTCCACTGCAGAACATGCTTTTTCGTTAATGGTATCCACCGCGCGCAAGATTCCACAGGCGGATGCGAGCGTTAAGGCGGGGAAATGGGACCGCAAAAAATTCGAAGGCGTTGAACTTTATAACAAAACGCTGGGAATTCTCGGCATGGGCCGTATCGGAACAGAACTTGCACGCCGCGCGATTGCCTTCGGTATGCGTGTGCTTGCCTATGATCCGTATCTCGCAGCGAGCCGTGCGCGTTCTTTACAGGTGGAGTTGATCGAAGATCTCGAAGCATTGCTTCCCGAAGTGGATTTTATCTCAGTGCACATGCCATTGACCGATGAAACAAAACACATGCTCGATGCGCGTCGCCTTGCGATGACGAGAAAGGGAGTTCGTATCGTTAATTGCGCCCGTGGCGGTCTTATCGACGAAACAGCACTCGCCGATGCGCTTCGCTCCGGCCAGGTCGCAGCTGCTGCGCTGGATGTCTTTGAAATCGAACCTCCTCCTGCTGATCTTCCATTGCGCCAGCTTGAAAATATTGTCTTCACGCCACACCTTGGCGCTTCCACGACAGAAGCCCAGGAAAGCGTCGGCATCGAAATCGCTCAGGCGATTCGTGCGGCGTTACTCGAAGGGGAAATTCGCAATGCAGTCAACATGCCAAGCATCGACTCGAAGATGCTTGCCTCCCTTGGACCATGGATCGAGCTGTGCCAGAAACTCGGAACCGTACTTTCGCAGATCGCTCCCAAGCGAACAGAAAACCTCAAGGTGGATTTTAGCGGCAAAGCAAGCGATCTTCAAACTACCCCCCTTTCGCGCTCGGCTCTCACCGGCTTTTTGCGGAATATCTCCGGCCCTGAAGTCAATCAGGTCAATGCGCCAACGCATGCACAGCAACTGGGAATCAAAGTCCAGGAAACACGTTCCACCGATTCTGGCGAATACAGCGAACTCATCGAGCTCACGGCCGAATGCGACGGCCAGTCCGCATCCGTGGCGGGAACGTTCTTCGGTTCCAAGCCTCGCATCGTAAAGGTGAACGGATGCTTCGTGGAAGCCGCTCCTCAGGGAATTCTTCTCATGCTCGAAAACCTCGATCGCCCCGGCATCGTAGGTCACCTGGGAACGGTACTAGGCGAACATTCCATTAACATCGCCAGCATGTCCCTGAGTCGAAACGAGCAGGGTGGCCGTGCGCTAACCATGCTAAATCTTGACTCAGCTCCTGACAGCAAATTGATCGAGCGCCTGCAATCTGATACGGATATTTTCTCCGTGAAAGTCATCAAATTGTAAGAACTTCTATTTCCAAAATAGATTACTTGCGGATGCGGGATGGGAAAATCCGCGGAAGAATTACTGCTATCGTGAAGGTGAGCGTGATGGCAAGAAGCGGAATAAAAAATGCCGTGAAGGTCGTACGATATCGGGTATTGTCGAGAACATGCACGATTGCGATCTCTCCGATATAGGCATACATGCAGAAAAGAAGACTCAGGAGATATAACCCCGCGAGCTTTGAGGAAATAGAAAGATTTTTAAAGTTCAGTGCCAGGGTAATCAGGAAGACAATCTGTATCGCAAGACTGAGATAAGCCACGCCCGTTCCGAAGAAAATCATTACTCTCGGAAAACGCAGCGTGTAATTTCCTGCGATAGCGGTATGAAGATCCTCCAAATAACGGGTATACGCAGGCAGAGTAGAATCAGGCGGCCTAAAGTTTCTACTCTGCAATGAATCCAGAGAATGCTGGTAATTGGAGGTCAGTTGTTTCTCTCTATTGCTGTAATAATAATCAGATTTTGAGGGGAATAAAAAAAGAGTGAGTTGCCGTCCAACTTTTTTCAACATCAATCCAGGCGCACCAATCCAGGCCTTTGCATACAGAGCATAGCAAAAGGGAAGAAATTTTTTATTATCCCACTCGGGATTATATTTGGTGCCAATAAAAACACCTGAACGATACATAATATCGTCCGCCTGGTATCCTAGAGTTTCGAAATGTTTGGGATTTTTTCGGGCTTCGATAAGCGCTTTTTCAAGCGCCAAAATAAATTGCAGCTCTTCTGGTGTTGCCGTCGCAAAGCGCTTTTTTTCTGATTCTACGATTTGCTCAGCATGAATCGAGACAAGGGTATAGGGGAGATAGATGGATTGCTGAGGGCTGGTTTTAAACTTCAGCAAACCAGGAGTAAGTGTCAGAAGGACAACTCCCATTAATCCCAAAGCCAACGGCGCAAAACGAATCATGCGCTTTCCCCGGCCGATGAGACCCACCAGCAAAGGAAGGAAGGATGCGAGAAAGGCCAGGTCCCAACTTGGTTTGAGCAAACATACAAAATAAGAACAGATGAGCGCCCCACCTCCATAGCATACAGCGGGAACCAAGCGTTCACGCTGCCATCGCTCGATAAAGTAGCTTACGAGTAAAAGAAAATAGCAGAGGATGAAAAATATCATCATGCTTTCCGGACGAATAAACCGTTCGTAAATAATTGCCGAAGGGCTCAGCACATACAAGGCAATGGCAAGAGTAATTAGGCAATAACCGAAAATTCGGACATGCATGCTTTCCGCATCAAAAAGAGATAACCATCGCGAAAAAATGATCCAGATAACGATCGCTCCTGAAAGCCCAAGAAACTGTTGGCAAAATGTAATGGCAGAAAACCCTGCGCCACATTTTAAAATAATCGCAAGAATGGCAGGATATAGAAATCCCCTTCCGTCAGCCTGCACGAAACCCGCTCCCCCCACCCAACTCAAAGCCGGATATAAATAACCCCAGGAATCAGGGTCTGCCAAAGGAACCGTAGGCACGCTCTGGCGGATAATCCACCCCCAGACAATAAGAAGCAGAACAAGAAAAAGGGAGATGAAGGGAATATACCGGGCGCAAAAGATCGGATTTCCCCACACCATGAGCCTCACGCCCCTCTTGTCGTCTGTACTCATAGAAAATCATTATTACAGGAGCTCAGAGAATCCCAATGCTTTTCGATTGAACTAAAATTTGACATCCCCCGGGGGCAAAAAAGTAACGCACGATTTCCTTGAAGGGAGGAAAGTCTTGCGGCAGACTTGCGGCTCGCGAAACTAGGTTTTCGTAAATAACTCCATTCCACTCAAAACTATGTCTGAAGCCTCTGCCCCTCTAA
Organism: Chthoniobacterales bacterium; assembly: GCA_039935735.1. Lineage (GTDB taxonomy): Bacteria > Verrucomicrobiota > Verrucomicrobiia > Chthoniobacterales > JBDTJR01 > JBDTJR01. The sequence continues at coordinate 3,761 of JBDTJR010000130.1, forward strand.
CCGGCCACGCCACTCCCGGTGATCCCTGCACGATTGTCATCTTCGGTGCCTCCGGAGATCTTACCAAAAGAAAGCTGCTCCCAGCACTTTACAATCTGAAGGTTCTCGGATTACTGCCGGAGAACTTCGCCGTCGTCGGTGTTGCTTTCACACAAAGCGATGACAACGCGTACCGTACACAGATGAACAAGGATATCCACGATTTTGCGACGCGTCCTGTGGATGAAGCGGTGTGGAACGACTTTGAGAAGCGCTCCTATTATGTTCAGGGAGACTTTAACGACGAAGGAACCTTTCAGCGCCTGAAAGACAAACTCGCGGAAGCACAAAAGACATGGAACGTTCCCGGCAATGTGCTGTTCTATCTCGCCGTAGCCCCGAGCTTTTTTGCCAAGGTTGCCACGCAGCTTGGAAAAGCGGGCTTGACGGAGCAAAAACCGAATGCATGGCGCCGGGTTATTGTAGAAAAACCATTCGGCCACGATCTCGCCTCTGCACGTGAGCTCAATACGGAACTCAGCAAGAGCCTCGACGAGTCTCAGGTTTACCGTATCGACCATTATCTCGGAAAAGAAACCGTGCAAAACATCATGGTATTCCGATTCGGTAATAGCATTTTCGAACCCGTATGGAATCGTCGCTATATCGACGCGGTCCAGATCACGGTAGCGGAAGAGCTTGGCGTGGAATTACGCGGAGGTTACTACGACCATAGCGGTGTCTTGCGCGACATGGTACAGAACCACATGCTGTCCGTACTATCCCTCATCGCAATGGAGCCCCCAAGCTCGATTTCGGGAGATTCGGTTCGCAATGAGAAGGTTAAGGTCCTCGAAGCGATCCGACCCATGACACCCGAGCAGGTGCTGTGCAATACCGTGCGTGGCCAATATGGAGCGGGCCGCATGGACGGAAAAGACGTTCAAGCCTACCGCAGCGAACCCGATGTGAATCCGCAATCGAATACGGAAACCTTCGCCGCTGTGAAACTCTCGGTGGAAAACTGGCGCTGGGCAGGTGTTCCCTTCTACCTGCGCTCGGGAAAACGGCTTGCCGCGCATACCACACAGGTAGTGATCAGCTTCAAGCGAGCACCGCTTTTACTTTTCGGAGAAGAAGTCACGCATGTTGGCGGACCAAACCGCCTTGTCCTTCATATTCAACCCGAGGAAGGTATCACGCTCGACATTCATGCAAAGAGGCCCGGACCAAAAATCAATGTGGCGTCGGTACCGCTGGATTTCAACTACAGCATCTTCGGCGAAAACACCGCTGCCACGGGTTACGAAACCTTGCTCTATGATTGCATGATTGGCGACATGACACTCTTCCACCGCTATGACAGCGTGGATACGTCCTGGAAAATTTGTGATCCTATCCTCGATGTGTGGAATGCTTTGCCCGCACGGGAATTTCCAAACTACGCATCAGGCTCCTGGGGCCCTGCGGCAGCGGACGAACTCATCGAAGCCTCCGGTCATCGCTGGCACTACTATCCAAAACCCACCTAATGGCGACGGATTCGGAAACTTCAAAGCCAGACGATAGCCTGCAAGGTATAGCACGCGGCAAGGATCCGCTCTATGTGCTGGCTGGGGACGTGGGTGGCACAAAAACAAACCTCGCGATCATGGAGGTCGCTTCGGGAGAGCTTGGGCACGCCCTTCTTCCTGTAAGAAGTCAACGCTACCACAGCCAATCGTATACCAGCTTGAGCGGAATTCTTCGGGAGTTTCTCTCAGAGAAAAAAGAATCCGTGCTCAGCGCATGCTTTGGAATTCCTGGAGCGGTAAAGAATGGCCGTGTAAAACCAACGAATCTCACATGGTCTGTGGATGCCGAGGAACTGGGAAAAGAATTTCACTTCCGCCATTCCTATATCATCAATGACTTGCTCGCGAATGCTTATGGAATTTCCGAATTAAAGTCCGGAGATTTTGAGACACTGAATGCTGGTGAGCCCGGCGCTAAAGGAAATCTCGCAGTGATCTCCCCGGGCACAGGTCTTGGCGAAGCCGGAATTTATTTTGATGGCGAAAAGCTTCATCCTTTCGCAACGGAAGGTGGACATACGGATTTCGGCCCACGGAATGCACTGGAAAGCGCGATGCTTGAGTACCTGATGAAGCAATTTGGCCATGTGAGTCCTGAGCGCATCGTCAGTGGGCAGGGATTGGCAAATATTTATCAATTTTTGCGAGATACGGATCGCGGGGTTGAGCTTCCTGAAGTCGCGCAGCAGATGAAAACAGCCGACGGTGGCGCAGTGATTACGAAGAACGCACTCGAAGGAACCTGTGCAATGTGCCAACAGGCCATGGAAATTTTTGTTTCCTGCCTCGGAGCCGAAGCGGGAAACCTCGCACTGAAAGTAATGGCAACGGGCGGCGTTTATATCGGCGGCGGAATTCCGGTACGTATTCTTTCCAAGCTGCGCGGTAATTCTTTCCTTGATGCTTTTGGCGACAAAGGACGCTTATCCTCTCTTGTCAAAGGGATGCCCGTATATGTAGTGCTTAATGACAACGCAGCACTGCTCGGAGCAGCCCGCTATGCGCTCAATGGCGCGGAACCTTTCCTCTAACACTCCAAGATCAATCCAACCCCTACAAAATCATGACACCTAAAGTAAAAGAAATCCTCGGCCACTACGGAGCAGATAATCCCGGAACCCTCACTAACCTCGCCCGCATGTTAAATCATGGTAAACTGGGCGGAACTGGCAAAATGGTCATTCTTCCTGTCGATCAGGGATTTGAACATGGACCTGCTCGCAGCTTTGCGGGAAACCCTGGCGGATATGATCCCTACTATCACTTCGAACTCGCAATCGAGGCAGGATGCAGCGCGTATGCGGCTCCCCTCGGTTTCATCGAAGCAGGAGCACGGGAATTCGCAGGAGAAATCCCTCTTATCCTGAAAGTCAATAATCACGACCTGCTCGCTGATGAGAAGGACCCTATTTCCGCACGGACGTCCTCCGTGGAAGACGCATTGCGTCTCGGTTGTGCCGCAATTGGATTCACGATCTATCCCGGATCTTCAGAGCGCATCGAGATGTATGAGCAACTCCAGGAATACGTGCAGCATGCGAAGAATAACGGCCTCGCCGTCGTGGTATGGTCGTATCCTCGTGGATCATCCATCAGCAAGGCCGGTGAAACTGCCATGGACGTCGCAGGCTATGCAGCCCATATCGCAGCACAGATCGGCGCAGACATCATCAAGATCAAACTTCCTACCGCCGATCTCGAACAGCCTTTGGCGAAGAAGGTGTATGAAGACAACAAGGTGCCAATCGCAACGATCGCAGAACGTGTTAAGCACGCAGTGCAGTGTGCATTCAACGGACGCCGTATCTTGATTTTCTCAGGCGGCCCTGCGGAAAGCGACGAGAAGATTCTCGACGAGATCCGTGGCATTCACACCGGCGGCGGATTCGGATCGATCATCGGACGTAATTCCTTCCAGCGGAAAAAACCCGATGCGCTGAAAATGCTCAACACCATTATGGATATCTACGCAGGCAAAGCGAAGTAACTCGTGAAGCCTGTCAGGATTGGAATCGTCGGTGCTGGCGGCATTGTCCGCCAGCGCCACCTTCCCGGGTTACTGGCAATACCCGATGTGGAAATTCGTGCCATCGCAAACTCCACGCTGGAGAGTGCGCAAAAATTTTGTGCAGAGAATGCACTCAATGCCGAAGCTGTAGCGGACTGGCACGATCTCGTTAAGCGCGATGATATCGATGTGGTATGGATCGGCGCGACGCCGAACCTTCATAAACCCGTAACTCTTGCCGCACTCGCGGCGGGGAAACACGTCTTCTGTCAGGCGCGCATGGCTATGAATCTCGCCGATGCACGGGAGATGCTTGCCGCGTCAAAAGCCAAACCCGAGCTGATAACCATGCTATGCCCCGCGCCGCATGGATTGCAAAGCGGCATCTATTTCAAAAAACTGCTTTCGGAAAATATCATTGGTGAATTGCGAGAAATTCGACTGCAAAATTTGAATGCGGCTGTTCTTGATCCGCACCAGGCGGCGCATTGGCGTCAGCGCAAGGAGATCAGCGGACTGAACATCATGACGCTCGGCATTCATGTCGAAGTATTACAGCGCTGGTTCGGGGCATTGACGAACGTGCAGGCAGACGGAAAAGTTTTTGCACCGCAGCGAAAAGATCATCAAGTGGAAGTTCCCGATGCGCTGCATGTGCTGGCGGATTTTGCAAACGGTGCATTCGGCGTTCTGGAATTCAGCGGAGTTCATCCCGGAGAAATCACCGATCGACTTGAGGTGGCCGGCACCGAAGGGTTGCTGCGTTATGATTATACAAAGGAGACGATTCATCTTCAGCACAAGGGCGAGAGTCGCTGGGAAACGCTGGAAACGCCTGAGGCATTGCGCGGAGGATGGCGCGTAGAGGCAGACTTTATCGAAGCGGTGCGTAACCCCGACAACAAGTGCCCCTATCCCACCTTTGAAGATGGCGTTGCGTATATGGCCGTAGTGCAGGCGGTGAATGATTCGCTTTCTTCGGGGAGGCGGGAAGCGGTTGCCACCGTTTAAAGCTCCTGATGGGCTCTATTTACGTGCAAATCCGTTGACTGAAGCGGAATACGTGATTTTATTGAAGAGAACCACGGGGGAGCCGTAAGGCTGAGAATTTCCGGTAAAGCCGGAGTGACCCTTCGAACCTGATACGGATAATGCCGACGCAGGGAGATTATGAGTATTAGAAACAAAAAACAAAGTTTCAACCGGGCTGGATTTTCGATCCGCCAGGATACTTGTCGCCTCATCGAGGACCGCCGTTAACCTGAAAGAACCGATGCCATGATAGCCCCAAAAGAAGAACAAGCCAGCCACAGCAGCGATCAATTGCCGAACTCCACGCGAGTTTATGTGAAAGGCGAACTTCACAAAAACATTCGAGTGCCGATGCGGGAGATTGCCATTTCTCCGACAAAGTCCTTTGACGGAAAAATCGAAGTAAATGAACCGGTGCGGGTTTATGATTGTTCCGGCCCTTGGGGTGATCCGGCTTTTGAAGGTAATGTGGAAGAAGGCCTGCCGTCCCTGCGTGCAGAGTGGATCAAGGCGCGCGGAGATGTGGAGGAATATGGCGGCCGTGAGGTAAAGCCTCAGGATAATGGCTACCTTTCCCGCCAGCATGCGGAATATGCCAGCAACGCGGAGAAAAATCGCCTCGTGGAATTTCCGGGCCTTGTTTCCCAGCGCCGTCGCCCACTACGCGCGAGCAAAGGCCACCCCGTAACGCAGCTCTGGTATGCGAAGCAGGGCATCATTACGCCCGAAATGGAATTTATCGCGATGCGTGAAAATCAGGGACTTGAATGCCTGCAAAGCGGAAAATCCGGAGAGCGCAATTCACTGGAACATCGCCATGAAGGATCAGCGGAACTTCTTGGAAACGCCCAATCAGAAAGTCGAGAATACCAGCCATCGATCTTTGGAAAATTCCCACAACGTATTCCTAAAATTATCACGCCGGAATTTGTGCGTTCCGAAGTCGCGGCGGGACGCGCAATCATTCCTGTAAATATCAATCACCCCGAAAACGAACCGATGATTATCGGGCGCAACTTCCTCGTGAAGATCAATGCGAATATCGGAAACAGCGCCGTAGCATCCAGCATCGAAGAAGAAGTCGAGAAGATGCGCTGGGCCACGAAATGGGGCGCGGATACCGTCATGGATCTTTCGACCGGGAAAAATATTCACGCGACACGCGAATGGATTTTGCGCAACTCGCCAGTACCAATCGGCACCGTCCCAATCTATCAGGCATTGGAAAAAGTCGGTGGTAGAGCGGAAGATCTCACGTGGGAAATTTATCGCGACACATTGATCGAACAAGCCGAGCAGGGCGTCGATTACTTTACGATCCATGCGGGAGTGCTTTTGCGATTCATTCCCCTCACCGCCAAGCGGATGACAGGCATCGTGAGTCGTGGCGGATCGATTCTGGCAAAATGGTGCCTTGCGCATCACAAGGAGAATTTCCTCTACACGCATTGGGACGATATTTGCGAAATCATGGCGGCCTATGACGTGAGCTTCAGTATTGGCGACGGGCTACGTCCCGGCTCGATTGCGGACGCAAACGATGAAGCACAATTTGGAGAATTAAAAACACAAGGTGAACTCACGACGCGCGCATGGAATCATGGCGTTCAGGTCATGAATGAAGGTCCCGGCCACGTGCCCATGCACCTTATCGAGGAAAATATGGCGAAGCAGCTCGAATGGTGCCACGAAGCCCCCTTCTATACGCTCGGACCGCTCACTACGGACATCGCGCCCGGTTACGACCACATCACCAGCGGCATCGGTGCGGCAATGATCGGCTGGTATGGCTGTGCGATGCTTTGCTATGTGACGCCGAAAGAACACCTTGGCCTTCCGAACAAGAAGGACGTGAAAGACGGCGTCATCACCTATAAAATCGCAGCGCATGCGGCAGATCTCGCGAAGGGTCATCCCGGCGCGCAATACCGTGACAATGCACTGAGTAAATCACGCTTTGAGTTCCGCTGGGAAGATCAGTTCAATCTTGGACTCGATCCTGAAACAGCGCGTGAATATCACGATGAAACACTTCCGCAGGACGGCGCAAAAACCGCGCACTTCTGCAGTATGTGCGGCCCGCACTTTTGCTCGATGAAGATTACCGAAGACGTCCGCAAATACGCGGCGGAACAAGGCCTCAAAGACGAAGAAGCTCTGCAAAAGGGGATGGACGAAAAATCCCGTGAATTTGTCGAAAAAGGGGCTGAGGTTTACACAAAAGCGTAAGGCATTCCTATGCCCATGAGCACTAACCTTTCGCGCATTTTACAATTCGCGTCCTGTTTTATTTTTTTGGGAGTAATCTCCATCCCCCTACAGGCGGCAGACATCTCGGGCTCGAAGGATTATCCTCTTATTAAACGCTATGAAGGATCACAGATTGTTTTTTATAAAACAGAGCCTTATGCAGCGCTTAAACTTGCCCTAAGTGCCGTTGTTTTTAATTACAATGACCAAAAATTTGACACCTATCGACATCTGGATGTCGAAGGTGCAAAAATCACTATCTACTATGCTGTCCCGTCTGGCATCAGCACTCTTGAGGTCGCGCGGAATTATCAAAATGAATTAAAGGCTAAAGGCTTTGAGATGCTTTTTTTCGGATCGGGTGAAGAAATCGAACGAAATAAAGGCGATAATATTCCCGCCGAAATCTATGGGGCGAAACCGGAAAATATTAATCCCCAACACCCTGATATGGCGGCGCTCACCGCTGTGGATAAGCTGAAGTCTTTTTACATCGCTGCCAAATTAGCACGACCGGAGGGAGACATCTATGCATCCGCCTTCATTATTGAAGGCTCGTACATGGCAGGTGGAGCCTTTAAAATTCCTGAAAAAAGCACGGTGGTACGTGTTGATGTTTGTGAAATCAAACCCATGCAACAACGCATGGTAACCGTCAGTGCGCAGGAAATGGCGCAGCAGATCGACACCAATGGTAAAGTCGCTCTCTATGGCATTTATTTTGATTTCAACAAAGCGGATGTAAAATCAGAATCTGATGCAACCCTTGAACAAATCGGTGCGCTTCTCGCGGCACAACCTCGCCTAAAACTTCTTGTAGTCGGACATACCGATGCAGTCGGTAATTTTGAGACGAATCGCACCCTTTCCCAACGACGGGCAGAAGCCGTGGTCGCGGCATTGATTAAACGTTACAAAATTGATCCAAAACGCCTCTTCCCAGTAGGTGTTTCCTTCGCCGCTCCTGTAGCGACGAATACTACTGAAGAAGGCCGAGCAAAAAACAGGCGAGTGGAGTTGGTTCAAATGCTTGAAGCCCAATAGGCGCGGCTCAATCAGCACCCGCGATATATAGGTACTATGTATACCATACTACTTATAATCCTGATCCTGATGCTGGTCGGTGCCCTGCCATCGTGGCCATATAGCTCCGGTTGGGGCTACTATCCAAGTGGTGGATTCGGCCTGCTCGCAATAGTTCTGATCATTCTGCTTTTGCTACGGGTCATTTAACCCGTAGCTAAACAGCTTACCACTTCTTCTTTTTGAAAGCGGGTTTGGAATCAGAACGTGAATCCGAGCGCGGCCGGAAATTCGCAGGGCGTTCACGATCACGGGAAGTTCTCATAGGAGCGACCTCAGGAGTGCCAACATGGACGGGCTTTCCATTCCAATTAAGCTTCTGTGAAGCACGCGCAAGAATATCGACATAATATTCGGGAACCTGAATGAAAGATTTACCGGCTTCTAATTCAATAGCGCCAACTCCTGTTCCCGGCTGTCCGGAAGCGTCTTCAATCAACTGAACAATTTCACGCGGGTAAGCGCCATCGTCTTTGCCGATATCGAGGGATATCCATTTCATGCCGCGGGTGGCCTTGCGGAATTCGCGCGGTTCGATTTCGCTACTCCGGCTTTCACGAGGCTCTCGTTTCTCCCGAACTTCGGGATCGCGCTGTCTACTGCGAGGTTCACGGGCAGGACCTTCGGGATCACGAACTCGGCTACGTGGCGGCGCACCTTCAGGGTCGCGCACTCTACTACGAGGTTCACGTGGTGAATCCTGGCGCGAGTTTTCGCGGCGATCTCGATCTCTTTGAGGTCTGTCCATTGTATCTGGTGCAGGATCTTCTGTGCGTTCCCGTGGGTTCTCAGCGGCCAAAAGATGAAAAAGAGCCGAGGCAACATCCGTAGAGTTGAAGCCTTCTTCGAGCAAACGCTCTACAAACCCGCTTTGTGTCTTGTGGGCTTCGCCTTCAAGAACCGTACGGACCGAAGTAAGAAGTGTGGTAGTGCGTTTTTCCTCAATCTCGTTATTCGTGGGAAGCTTTCCGCGCTGCATCTTCGTGCGGGTGAAGCGTTCGATGAATTGGATTTTATAAATATCCCGACCCGATGCAAAGGTAATGGCCATACCGCGTTTTCCTGCGCGACCCGTACGACCAATGCGATGGACATAATCTTCCGCGTCGTATGGTAGATCGTAATTTACAACGAGTTCGAGATCATCGACATCGATCCCTCTCCCCGCCACATCGGTCGCGACAAGAAATTCGAACTCCGCTTTTTTAAATTTATTCATCACACGCGTACGCTGCGCCTGTGCGATTCCGCCGTGGAGTCGATCCGCAGAATAACCCTGCGCGAGAAGCGTATCCGCAAGCTCATCGACCATGCGCTGGGTATTACAAAAGATAATGCCGAGCTTGAACTCATGGTAATCAATGATGCGAATCAGGGCATCCAGTTTTTTACGGAAATGCACCTCGTAGAACCATTGCTCAACGGTCGGAACCGTGACTTCCTTCTGCTCGATGCGCAGGCTCTGCGGATCGCGTGCATACTTCTGGATCAACTGCTGGATCTGCTTGGAAATCGTAGCGGAAAAGAAAACAGTCTGACGCTCCGCAGGCGTGGCATCGAGAATGCGCTGGATATCCTCGCGAAAGCCCATGTCGAGCATGCGATCGGCCTCGTCAAGAATGATGACCTTAAGATTATCGAGCTTCAAGGTACCGCGATCAAGGTGATCAATGAGACGACCGGGCGTACCGATAACGATCTGCACGCCTTTTTTCAATTCGTAGAACTGACGCTCGTAGGAAGCGCCACCGTAGATCGGCACCGCGTGGATACTGCGTTTAAACAAGCAGAGTTTGTGAACTTCATCGGCGACCTGCGTGGCAAGTTCGCGAGTAGGGCAAAGAATAAGCACCTGCACCGCAGTAATGGAGGAATCGATCTTCTCAATGGCAGGAATCGCAAATGCCGCCGTCTTTCCCGAACCGGTCTGGGACTGGCCGACCGCATCGCTACCGGACATCAAAACCGGGATGGCCAATGCCTGAATCGGAGAAGGTTCCTCGAATCCCAACGCCTCAACAGCTTTAAGAATTTCAGGCGAAAGGCCAAGGGCCGCAAAAGTCGATTTTTCCATGTAGGCGACTAGAGTAGCGGCAATCCGGGCAGGCGTCACGACTTCTTGGCATAATTATGCAGGCTTGGCGGGAGGGAAACATTTTCCCATGATGTCAAATATGCACCAATCCGACACCATTCCCCGCCGAAGCATCGTCGTGGGAGGAGGAGCCGCAGGTTTCTTCACTGCAATTGCATGCGCACGCGCAGATGCGGAGAGAGAGGTGATGCTTTTTGAAAAAGGGTCCCACTTTTTGACAAAAGTGCGGATTTCCGGCGGCGGTCGCTGCAATGTAACGCATGCGTGCTTTGATCCGAGAGGACTTAGCACGCGATACCCTCGCGGCGAGCGAGCGTTGATCTCTCCCTTTCATCGCTTCCAGGCGGAAGATACCGTAGAGTGGTTTCAGTCTCGTGGCGTGCAATTAAAAACAGAAGAAGACGGGCGGATGTTTCCTGTCACCGATTCTTCGGAAACGATTATCGAATGCTTAATGAACGAGGCGAACTCCGCCGGGGTAAAGTTTTTTTCCAAACGTGGAGTTGAAAGCGTGAAACAAAGAGACGGCGGAGGATTCGAAGTTTCACTCACTGATGGCGAGATGCTTTTATGTGATTCGATCTGTCTCGCTACTGGCGGACATCGCGCAGGGGAAACCAACTCCATTCCAGAATCTCTCGGACATGCAATTGAAGCGCCTGTCCCATCGCTTTTTACTTTTCATATTGAGACGCCGTGGCTTCGCCATCTGCCCGGACTTTCCGTTGAGCATGTGGAAGCAAGCGTACCGGGAAGTGGCTTACGCGAACGCGGCCCAGTATTGATCACCCACTGGGGACTTAGCGGGCCCGCTATTCTGCGACTCTCCGCATGGGGTGCGAGGATATTATATAAGTGGAATTATCAATTTCCGCTTCATATCAACTGGCTCCCTGACAAAAAACAGGAGCAAATTGCTACGATGCTTCAAGGCATGCGTGATGCTAATCCCGGGAAACTTGTCATAAACACTCCAATCACTCCCCTTCCCTCACGTCTGTGGGAGCAGCTTGCTTTAAGCGTGGGAATTTCCGCCGAAACACGGTGGGCAAGACTTACGCGGAGCGAAGCGCAGGGACTAGCCGCAACCTTAAGGCAGACGGAATTTCCAGTGCGTGGCAAGAGCTTGAACAAAGAGGAGTTTGTAACTTGCGGCGGTGTGCCATTGAAAGAGGTCGATTTCAAGACGATGCAAAGCCGAGTTTGCCCCGGACTTTATTTTGCAGGAGAATTACTCGATATTGACGGAATCACAGGAGGGTTTAACTTTCAAGCAGCGTGGACAACAGGTTGGATTTCGGGGCATGCTATGGCCGGAAAGCAAACACCCGACGCTCTTGCTAAATCATCATGAACCACCACTCACGCAATCGCAACGCCGCTGCGGAAGCCAAACAAAAAACGGCAATTGCTGAAGTGCGCGCAGTTTATCAGGATCTCGAAAAGCGACCTGTAGAGCGGCAATGCATACGACGCACCGAGTGCTGCCAGTTTAAGCTCACGGGCATGACCCCCAATCTTACGCTCGGAGAAGCGCTCGTTGCCGCAAAAGGATTACGGTCATCAGGAAGAACGAAGATGCCAAAGCCCGAGGACGGTTCCTGTCCCATGCTGGAAGCGACAACAGGAAAGTGTCTGATTTATGAGAGCCGTCCATTCGGCTGCCGCACGCATTTTTGCAGCGCCGCAGGTGGCCCCTATGATCGACGGGAAGTTTTGGATTTAATTCGCAGACTTGAAAAAGTGGATACCGATGCGGGCGGCGACGGACCCCGGAAACTTCCTGATGCCATCGAGCGCGCGCTTGATTCTCTCTAAGAAAGACTATTTTGCGTATCGTAGATTTCCAGTAACGAGGTGATTGGCCTCTATCCAGTCAGGATAGCGAGCTATTGGTGTGACGCTAAAACAGACATAAGCGCCATCTCGCACAGGAAATAAATAACAAATCTGGCGAGGCGTATATCGATGATCAGCAGTTCCATAGATAATTTTTCTACCCTTCAATGCACATGAGGATCGAATGTCATAGGAGCTCAACGCAATGAATTGTTTGGGCGCGCAACCGGCTACAGCGGCACCAAAAGAAGTGATTTTTTTGGAAAATCCGGTCACACGGATTAAAATCGTCGAACTCTGAAACTCCGCAAGCAACGAGACGGAATTTTCCTTATAAATTGAAACACTCCAATCGCGACGCGGAACCTGCAATACAAAACCACCGAATTTGTAATCATGATCCATGCGCGGCGATTCGTAGGGCCTATAGGATCCCAATCCTCCAAAGCATCCAAAACCACCATTCCCTCCACTACAACCACCGCCCCCATGTCCATAGGCAATCGGCACAACAAACATCAAGAGAGCGATAATAACAATTTTCACTTCAGGCTCTCTCGATAAAATCGCGGAGAGCAGAAAACTCTTTTCGCCATGAGAGGAGTTTCTGCCGGTCGATTTCGGCACGAAGAACTACCTCTTCCTCCCCGGCCTCTGCGAGAATTTCTCCCTGCGGGCCAATGACCATGCTGTGTCCAGGATAATCGCGATCCGGATCGCTGCCACAACGATTCACTCCGATAACGAATGCCTGATTTTCAATAGCGCGTGACTGCAACATAATACGCCAATGCTCCAATCGCGTCGTCGGCCAATTGGCAACGACAAGAAAAAGCTCCGCTCCTTTCCTCGCCACCTCACGAAACAACTCAGGAAAACGGAGATCATAACAAATCAAAGGAGCAACCCTCCATTCATTTATGGAAGTCATTACAACTTCCGAACCCGCGTGAAAAAGCACATCCTCCCCACCCGATTTAAAGAGACGTATTTTCGAATACCTCGCAATACAGTCTCCCTCAGGATTCAGAACAATTTGCTGATTATAAAATTTTCCGTCGGAATTTAAAACTCCGACACCCGCGCTGATCCAGCACTTCAAATCATGAGCCGAGCGAGAAAGAAAACTCTCGGGAGACTCCATACCTGTATAGCTAAGTTTTTCGCCATTCATGGAAAAGCCCGTTGGAAACATTTCCGGCAGTAAAACAAGAGAGCCGACAGATGGAGACGTTCGCTTTAGGAGAGACTCGACTTTTGTGTAATTCTCCATGGGAGATTCCCATGAAATATCCAGTTGGATGAGACTCACCTCCATAGCTAGAGTGTTATCGCCTTTCTCAAAAACAACAAGGCCCGGTTTGGTAAAACCGGGCCTTGAATGAAAAGAAAATCGACGAGAAATTTACTTGGAACCTTTATCGACTGGTTGCTTCGCCGCTTCCCAACCCTGAATACCTAGTGGGAAATGCTTCACATTTGTATAACCGAGCTTTGTCGCAGCAGCAGCAGCGGCGGCATAAGCGCCACAATGAGGATTTGCACAATAAGCCACAACAAGAGCGGATTTATTTTTCGGAAGAAGAGATGCGATATTGGCCTTCTGCGCAGTGAAATCAATGGCTCCCGGGATATGTCCCTTATCGTAACTTTCTGTCCCGTTTACATCGAGAAGGGTTACATCTTTTGCGGCGATAGCCTTTTGAAGCTGTGGTAAAGTGATATCAGGATAAGCGCTGGATCCAGCAAAAGCTGGCGAAACGAGAAGCGTTGCGAAAAGAAGGGTAACGAGTGTTTTCATAGTAGAATAGATAGTTACGTCAGGTTTTACGGGATTCAAGGGATATTCTTGAATTTAGTGGCGCGCTTTAAAGCGTCCGTAAAACAGCATCCCGGAAATCCCCAGTCCTATTAGCCCGATAATCCGTCTAACCACGTATTGAGGAATTTTCTGGGAAAAATGGGCCCCGCAATAATACCCCGCTAAGGCTCCTACCATCATGACCACGGCTTGCGGCCACTGAACAAGACCTGCAAAAATGAAGCATATGGATGCGGTCATATTGATGAAAATCCCTAGAATATTCTTCAAGGCATTCATCTGATGAATATCTGAAAGACCGAGAAACCCCAGGGATGCAAGCATGAGAATACCGATTCCAGCACCGAAATAGCCTCCATACACCGCCACCAGAAATTGAAATACCACCGCCCCGAAAAGCGCGCCACGGTGGGATGAAAAGGCTTTCGCCTCTGCACTCGAAAAACGCTTAACCGCCGCCTGGGCAATAAAGAGAATGGTAGCGAACAGGATAAGAAAAGGCACCAAATGAGCAAAAACCTCCTCTTTTGTCCGAGTTAATAAGAGAGCCCCAAGAAGCCCCCCGATAATGCTTACAGGTACGAACTTTTTCAACCAGGGGGCGATATCCTGAAATTTACGCCGGAATCCGTAAATACTCCCTCCCGTTCCGAGGAACAAGGCAACGGTACTGGTAGCGTTTGCCTGAATGGGAGAAATACCCAAAGCCAACAGAAGCGGGAAGGTAAGAAGAGTCCCCCCACCCGCAATGGCATTCATCACTCCCGCGATTACGGCCGCGATCAGTAAAAGAACATTTTCTCCCCAGTGCATTCCGGAGCTTGAAGAAAGCGCGAATCGGTTTCAAGTCCCGTAAATTAAGCTTGTCAGTAGCAGGGGGTTGCGGGTAAAAATGGCGTTCCTATGAGATTTCGTTATGTTGCCCTCGGATTGCTCTTGTCGGTTTCTGTAGTTTTTGCTGGCGCCGGCCCGCCTCCTTTCACCAATGGGTCACCTTTGTCCAGCGGCATCGATGGCACTTATAATGCAATTGCACGGGGTACTAATCTTACCGGCGTCATTAGTTTTGCGATTCAGTCAGGTATTCAGGTCGGTACCGTCGCTGGTAACGGATGGACCTTTTTTGTCGATGGACAGATCTTGCAAGGTAATACCACGGTTACTATTTCGGATGGCGACATCGCCGGCATTCTCAATGGCGGAGGAATTCCCTCTGCATTGGCCAGCAAGAATCTTACCTTTCCTGTTATTTTTGACGTCGCAGGAAACGCATCTGCAGGAGAATTTACCGGAAAGCTTGATCAAACCTCTCCCACTGGCGCAATTACAGGGAGCGGAATTCTCGAAGGTACTCCTGGGCGCACCGACCAGCTTGTCATCATTTCTGCTTTGACCCTTGACGGTAGTGGAGGAGTTGGCGGTGGACTTGCAGGTGTCGATGTGATTCCTATCGTGATTCCAGGAAGTTCGCTTGCCACATCGAACTTCACATTCCGCGGAACACGGCAAAGTACGGATGCTATTGAAAATGGTCAGGCATCCGCAACAGCAAGTCCTTAATTTTTCAAATTAAGTTTCTTTCCATCGAAACGGACAAACATCCAGAGGTTTTGGCAAATCGCAAAATCCGGTTGCGAAAAGCGGGATTTACGCTGCTGGAGCTTATAGCTGTCATCCTCTTGATGTTGATTCTGGCGAGTTTGCTATCGCCATTTTGGAAAAATTCAATGTCTGCGGCTTATCGCATACATTGTGCCTCCAACTTAAAGAACCTTCATGCCGCATTTGAAGGATTTCTGGAAGATCATAAACAATGGCCGGGGCAACCGAACTTTACTGCGGATCAGGATGCGGATTACGAGAACTGGTGGATGAGCATCATGGATCCTTACACGCAAACCAGAAAAATATGGAAGTGTCCGCAGCTGACAGCACAAAAATTAAAAGGGCTTAATGGCCAATTACTGCAATTACATTATTCTCCCACCATGTTTGATGCCTACCCGCTCTCCCCGCATCGCTGGCCCAAACAACCATGGATCATAGAAATCGCGAATGCCCACGGCCATGGCCCTCTGATTTTAATGCCCGATGGCTCCGTAATGAGCTACGATACTTTGGTCCCACCCATTCAATAGGAAACAGGGCTACGTAGTCCTGGTATGGGATTCCTCCAACCACGCAAGAGCCTTGTCATAACTGCAACGGTCCAGATAGTGACGAAATTGCGGATCAACTGTGGAGACCGTGGCTGCAATTTGCGTAATGCGCAGGGAAACTTCCTTCAAAGATTCTAAATGCCCCGCTGGATCACGCTCGTAGTGTGTGCGATCCGCAATGATAGCGCGACGCTGCATAAGTGCATTTCGCAAATCTTCTAGAGATGGAGAAAGGCCTGACATCTTTTTATCCATAGCCAGATTTTAAATCTGCGCAATACGGTAATTAAAAATGGAAATCAATTCAGGCCTGCAGTTTCTGAAGAGATCAATTGATCCTGCTCGCTGCGAAGGTTTCCGGATTTGCCGAAACTTTCAGCGACGCTTGGCTCATGTCCATTTGACGCGCGCGCTTTATCACTATCGTTTTTATTAAAACGAACACTGACAAGTTTGCTGACACCGTGCTCTTCCATCGTTACGCCATATAGCATATCGGCTCGTGAGATCGTGCGCTTACTGTGCGTAATGACAACGAACTGACTCTGATCGACAAAGCGGTCGAGGATTTTAACGAAGCGATTGATGTTCGATTCATCCAGCGGCGCATCCATTTCATCGAGCACGCAGAAGGGGCTGGGCTTCACCATATAAATAGCGAAGAGAAGTGAAACAGCCGTCATCGTGCGCTCTCCACCGGAGAGAAGTGAGACACTCTGAAGCTGCTTACCCGGAGGCTTGGCGATAATTTCGATGCCGCTTTCCAGAGGATCACTTTCATCCTGTAGCATAAGATTCGCCTTACCACCGCCAAAGAGCTCGGTGAACATTTCCTGGAAATTGATGCGGACTTTTTCGAAGGTCTCGGCAAAAAGTTCCCGCGTCGTTTTATTGATGCGGGTAATGACTTCCATAAGCTCTGCCTTGGAATTGATGAGATCGGTATTCTGCTGTTCGAGGAACTGGTAGCGCTCTTCGAGTTCATCGTATTCCTGGATGGCGTCAAGATTGACAGGCCCCATGGAATCCAGCTTGGCAGTCAATGCCGCAACCATCGATTCGATGCGCGGCCATGGAATCTGTTCATTCTCTTGCGGCACCTCCACTTCGGCAGCTGTTTCAGCAAGAGGTTCAGCAGCAGGTTGAGATGTAGACTCGACCTCTAGTAGTAAGGTGGCATCCTGCGAAGGCTCTTCCTCTTTGATCTTCTGGTCGCGTAGCGCACACAGCAGCGCGTAGCTGTCCGGCGTGAAATCCGGCAAGTGAAGCTGATAACGGCGCTGCACATTTTCAAACAACGCTTCAAGGCGCATGTCGATCTGGCTATTTCGTAACTCAAGACGATTGTGTTGTTCTTGAAATTCTGTAATTTGGCGACGCGAGTTACGAAGAGACGTATCCAATGCTTCGGCTCCAGCCTGCAATTCTGCACGACCAGAAGAAATCGTGGCGATCTCCTGCTCGAGAACTTCCATCTCCTCGCGCCATGTACCAATGCCACCTTCGAGCTCAATATTTTCCGCCCTCAGGGTTTCAATCTTTTGTTCGTAGGATTCGATGTCGTGCTGACGATGGACGATGATTTCACCGAGTTCGATCATTCGTGCCGCGAGCGGCTCGCGTTGACGGGCGAGATTTTCCTGCCTTTGACGATCAGTTGCAACCTTAAGGCGAAGTTCCGAAAGTTCCTCGGAAGCCGTGCGCTCTCTTTCACGTAATTCCTCAATTCTTGCCTGCACCGCCAGATGCCGGGAACGCGCCTCTGAAAGAGAGGTGGATGTCTCTTCACGACGAAGACCGATCTCGCGATTTTTCTCATCGGATTCGGCAAGCGCAGTGCGCACTTGAAGCAATTCACTTTCAAAAGAAGCGGTGCGACTTTCCGCATCCGCAACCTGACGTTCTAACAGGCTCAACTCATTGGTCAGCGTGGAAACATTAACCTGAGCATTCTGCAATTGCTCACGGGATTCACGGAGTCGGGTCTGCGAGGCATCCAGAGCTTCGGTTGCCGCATTACGGCGCTGGACAAGCTCTTCGGCGTGCGCACGACCTTCGACAAGATCGCGATCCAAAGTTGCTATTTGCGCACGACGCATGAGCGCGGAAGTGGAAACATCCCCCGTCTTTCCGCCATAGACGATACCCTCGACAGAAATAAATTCTCCCGTGAGTGTGGCAATGCCATAAGACGGATTCGAAGACTTGAGAGCAAATGCGGATTCAAGCGTCGGAGCAATAAGGACATTTTGAAGAAGACGGTTAATCCAGCTTGAGACAGATTCCTCTGCCTTTACGCAGTCGATAGCCCAGGTCAATGCGCCTTCAGGCAGGAAAGGTTTTTGCCAATCCGACGACTGGTGAAGCCAGTTACGTGGAGCGATCGAGGCTTTACCAAGCTTGTTAGCACTTAGTGTGCGCAATGCGGATTCCGTAACATCCGTATCCTTAAAGATAATGGTTTGAAGATTTGCACCAAGGGCGGCTTCCACCGCAGGAATGTATTGAGGCTCTACATCCACCAGATCCGCAAGAACACCATGAAGTGCGGATTTAAAAAATTCCGGATTATCGAGTCCTCGCAAGACTGCTTGTGTACCTTCGCCAAACCCCTCGCCTTCCTCCTGAAGCTGTCGAAGCACTTCGAGTCTAGACTCCTGCTCCGCTAGAGTGCGTGATGCGGCGTTGGCCTCAACATCAGCACTTTGACGAGCCTGCTGACATTCTTCATAAAAATACTGAGCCTGATCTCCCTCCGTCTGCGCATTGATTTGTGCAAAACGTGCGGACTCCAGTCTGGAACTTATCTCGCCAAGGCGGATACGAAGCTGCTCCGCATAGCCGTTTGCGGTGCTGAGCTCTCCTTGCAAAACTGCAAGACGTGTCTCCGCAGCTTCTCTGCGCGCGGAAATGCGGGCGATCTCCTGATCGAGTTGGAAAAATGATCCTTCGATTGCGGAAATACGGGTAGCCGCTTCCTGCATCTGCTGCTCGGCAGAAGCACGTTCCTCACGGGCCATTTGCACGCGACCATTCTGGGCTTGAAGCGATTCCTCACCCGCACCAAGCGTGGAGAGAATTTCCTGAATGAGTTGATCCGTCTGGTGAATCTGAGATTCCTGCTCCTGGATTTTAATTTCCGAAGCCGACATTTCCTCACGGAAACGATTCATCATG
This sequence comes from Chthoniobacterales bacterium, assembly GCA_039935735.1. Lineage (GTDB taxonomy): Bacteria > Verrucomicrobiota > Verrucomicrobiia > Chthoniobacterales > JBDTJR01 > JBDTJR01. The sequence continues at coordinate 22,779 of JBDTJR010000130.1, forward strand.
CCAGAGGATTCCTCGGCACGTTCGCCATTCGTTTGAATACGGCTTTCGGCGGAAAAAATACGATTACGACAGGTCTGCGCATTATCGCGAACGCCATTGATCTGCTCGTCAAGAGTGCCGAGCTTCTGTCGTGACTCCGCGAGTTCGAGCTCCTGCATTTCGATTTGCGACTGATGAAGAACGTGTGCTTCATCGATACGCTTTATCTCCTCGGTGAGCGCCTGCTTTTCACCATCGAGCTTTTGATAGTTGCGATGTGAGAGATGCGTATCAAAGATCCGGAGATCCTGCACCATAGTCTGGTAACGACGCGCTTTCGCAGCCTGACGCTGGAGCGAGCCGATCTGGCGTTTGACTTCCTTGATGATATCCGAAACACGGAGAAGATTGGCCTCGGTATATTCCAACTTACGAAGCGCTTCCTTTTTCTGAGACTTGTATTTGGTGATTCCTGCGGCTTCTTCGAAGATGGCACGGCGGTCTTCAGGACGGCTGCTCAAGATAAGATCGATCTTGCCCTGCTCCATGATCGAGTAGGCGCTGCGGCCAATACCCGTATCCATGAACATCTGATGAATATCCCGCAAACGGCAGGGAGTCTTATTGAGAAGGTATTCCGATTTTCCATCCCGGAAAATACGGCGAGTAATGCGGACTTCATTCCACTCCACGCCCAGTTCTTTTTCGCATTCTGCAAAAGTAAGGGAAACCTCGGCCATACCGAGAGCCGTCCTGCTATCCGTGCCGCTGAAAATGACATCTGCCATTTCGCCGCCACGAAGGGCCTTCGCGGATTGCTCGCCCAGCACCCAGCGCATGGCATCGAGCACATTCGACTTTCCACACCCATTCGGGCCCACAATCGCAGTGACGCCACGATGAAATTCTAATATCGTCTTTTGGGCAAAAGACTTGAAACCGACAATTTCGAGAGATTTTAAATACATGAAAAAATGGTGGGAAAACTTGCAAAAGGATATTCCTATTAAATCCCCCCTTTCAACCCTAAAATACCACTAAATGTGCTTTTGAAAGCAGCCTACCACTATATATAGTATATACTATGAACCGGCCTCCACTCGACTATCTCATTGATTACCTGCGTTTTCCGAGCATTTCTACGCAATCTAACCATAAACCCGACATGGAGGCCTGTGCTACCTGGCTGGTCGATTTATTTCGGGAAATGGGGCTGGAAGCCAAAATCCATAAAACGAAGGGCCACCCCATCGTCCTTGCCAAAAGTGCGAAAAAGGCAGGAAAACCGACTTTATTGATTTACGGGCACTATGATGTCCAGCCGCCGGAGCCGCTGGCAGAATGGACTACCCCACCCTTTGAGCCCACCTTGCGAGACGGCAAACTCTATGCCCGCGGCGCAGGAGACAATAAGGGGCCGACCCTGGCGCACATTCTAGGCACTAAGAAGATACTCGAAGAGGGAGAGCTGCCCGTGAACATCATTTACCTTATCGAAGGTGAAGAGGAAATAGGCAGCCCCAACCTCGAAGGCTTCATCCGGGATCACCGCGAAGAACTCGCCTGCGATATTATTGCGATCTCGGATACCATCATGCCCGCGAATGACTGGCCGACGCTGACCTATGGATTGCGCGGAGTTGCGGCAATGGAACTCACCGTGCGAGGCCCGGAGCGCGACCTGCATTCTGGAATCTTCGGCGGTGCGGTTGCAAATCCCGCAACGGCGGCAGGCAGGCTTATCGCCTCTTTGCATGACGAGAAAGGCCATGTGCAGATCGAGGGATTTTACGAAGACATCCGCCCGCTCGAAAAATGGGAGCATGAAGCCTTTGCAAATCGCCCCTCGACAGATACCGACTTTCTGGAATTGACAGGGTCACCCATCCTCTGGGGTGAGGACGGCTTCTCAACCTTCGAACGCGTTGGCGCACGCCCGACGGCGGAAATCAATGGTATCAGCGGAGGTTACCAGGGCGAAGGCACCAAGACCGTGCTACCGAGGGAAGCGATAGTTAAAATAACTTTTCGACTCGTTCCCGATCAGACGCCGGAAAAAATCCTACGACTTGCAGAAGCGCATTTCCGTAAGCATTGTCCTCCCGGCGTGACCCTTGAGATCGAGCATGGACACGGTGGCATGGCATATTTCAGCGATCCTACCACGCGCTATGGAGTGGCGGCAAAACGCGCACTGAAGACCGCTTTTGGAAAAGAACCCGCGCTTATACGGGAGGGCGGATCGATCCCGATCCTGCATCAGTTTCATGATATCCTGAAAACCGATATTCTTCTCATGGCACTCGCCGCACCCGATGTGCAGGCGCATTCTCCAAATGAAAGCTTCCCCGTGAAGAATCTCGAATCCGGCATTCGACTTCATCAGGAGTTTCTTAAAGAGCTCGCGGCCTGTTGAGAAGGTGCGCCGCTTACTCAAAGAAAGGAGCGATATTTTTCGCGAAAGTTTCCATGCCCAGATCATTGGGATGCAGAACATCTCCCTCCGGAAAATATCTTTGCTCCGCAGGGACTAACGAAAAACCGTCGACGTAGGTGACTCCGGGAATTTGGTCGCAAACTTCCTTCACAGCACGTTGATAATCGACCACTTCGAGATCGATCGAGTTTTTGGGATTATCACATCGTACCGGTGGGCCTACGATCAGGATTCGCGGCGAGCAACCCTCCGCGAGACTTAATCGGGAAATGAAATCGCTATAAGCCTTTTGATAATCCACCAAAGCACAAGGCCGGGTGTGATCATTGGTTCCAAAGGCAATCGTGAGGAAGTCACACGATTCACCGGAAATATAATCGGCGAGATCCGCCTCCATGATCGCTCCACCGACACCGAGATTTGTGACATCCAGCTTTAGATTACGAGAGAGCGTTGCAACCCATGTGCGCGCGGGAGAAGATGCACTCATTCCTTGTGTGATAGAGTCACCGATCGCGATCCAGCGAGGACGGGATAGAATGGAAGGAACCAGCGAGGCATTTTCCTCGATCGAAAATTCGCTCATCGAAGTTTCTGCATAAGCGGACAGCCATATCTCGAAATGCCGTGGCTTGTGATTATCAGCCACTGCCTGCCATAGAGTAACCTCTTCGCCTTGCAGGCAGGGTGCGGCATCCACAGTATGGATGATACCGTCAACAATAACATCGACGGTAAAAATTTGCCGCGCCGCTTTTCCAAAATGAAATCGGGCACGGATAATACGTGTGTCCGATTCAAAAACCAGACGCATGCCTGCCGCACATACTTTGCGGATACGCTCTTGATCCGTGCGATCAAAAAATCCCTCCATCTTCGGCGTCATGCGATGAAACAAAAGTTTGGAGGACTCAAGCCCTGCATACCCACCGCGGGTAGAATCTGCAACGAGTGAAAGAGGAATGGATTTTACAGGAACGCTCATAAAGTTTGTCAGCCGTAAGAAGACAATATTTTCTCCAAAAAAAGCAGCTAAATTTATCGCCGCCTCTCCCTGAGGTCCTACTTAATCGTAAGATTCGTCTCTACGGTCTCAGCGGCGGTGAGCGTCGCTTTGGTCACTCTGCCAATTCCACGTAATACGGGATTTTTCATGAACTTGAAAAGATACCCATCATCCGCGATATAGAGAGATTTTTGGTCCGGAGAGATGGCAACGGTATGAGGTGCGAGCATCTGAAGCTTTGCCGCATTCGTACCTGCCGTTCCGAAGCAATAGACATACTTGACGGCATC
>JBDTJR010000131.1:0-4948 GCA_039935735.1 Chthoniobacterales bacterium
AAATTCTTTGTCTTGACGGCAAATCCCTTCGCCTTCATCGCCTCGGTCGCGCCGGGCCAGTATTTTTCGATGACCGTGTTCGGCTCGACTTGAGCGGCGATGATGTCCTTGTTCGTCAAAGGCGTCACGGGGCCGATATGTAAAAATTCACCACGGAATCCGTCGCGCAGCGCCGCAGCGAGAACTGCGCGTGCGGTATCGCGTCCACTGAGTTCGTGCGCGAGCAGGCGGACATTCAGATCGTGAATATCCGGCAGATCGTCCAGGCACATATACCGGAGCGAGATCACGGAAACATTATGCCGATTCGAAATATACTGTCCCATTTGCTCCATGAGCAGCCGCGAGCAGCTATACTGCGTATCGGGCCGGGCGGGGGTTGTTTCATCCTGCATAGAAATCGCATTCGCGCTCCAATCGACACCCACGACCACTTCCATCGTCGACGAAAGCACAAACCGGCGCACTCCGATGCGGATCGCCGTTTCCATAAGGACCGAAACATCTTCAACATTCGAACGCAGAAATGCCTGCAACCCCTGCGTCTTCAACTGGCCGCCATGCAGCCCCGCAGTATGAATCACCGCATCGCAACCCGGCAGCAGGCGCTCAAGAAGCGGAATATCCGAATAGGTGCCGATCTCGCTTTTGACCCCGGCGGGCAGCTTTGTTTTTGCTTCCGGATTCTCGGGAAAAATATCAATTCCCACCACGGTATGGCCCTGCTCGACGGCAAGAGCGGCAAAGGAACGCCCAAGGCGGCCATGAATCCCGGTAACAAAAAATTTCATATTTAGAAGCGCGCGCGCCTCCAATCATGGAAGCAGGGCAGCGGGCGGCAAGTGTAAGCTGCTCCACTCGGCGATTTCAACTTTTATGTGATAAAGTCCTGTCATTCGCCTTTAAATCGAAGGTCAAATGCCGTGGGATTATAGAGAACAAAAGATCGATTCCCCTTGCATCCTATTATGGACTTCTTGTGAAATCCTCCGCCCTTACTCAGGGATAGGACTACCGATACAGAGAATATACCCGTCCAGATCCTGAATCTCGAAGTCTCTCAGACCGTAGGGCGCATCCGCGATGACGCGAACGACAACGCCCTTTTTCTGAAACTCGTCGTGCAGCACATCCGCATTCGGCGCCGTAATGTAGGCATCCCAGCGGACATCCGCATCCGTGCGATGGTTCGGGTTCGATTGCTTCACATTCCCCTCATCGCTGTTGAGCATGATCGTGATGCCGCCCCGTTTCAGGACGACGAAATCCGGCGGCTCCCCCCAAAAACGGTCAAAGCTGAAGCCCAGGAAATCGCGGTAATACTCCGCCGACTTCACCACATCCTTCACCAGAAAGATCGGCGCGATGTCGAAAGGCTCTTTAGATTCCGGGCCGCTCATCGAAAAATACGACTACCGCTTTTTCTTCGTCTTGTGCTCTTCGTGAAGCTGACGCTCGGCCTCGACCCAGTCACCATGCGAATCGCCGTCACGTCCTTCGCGCAGGCGTTGCTCGCCGATGAAATAAGCGCGCAGGGAAATATTATCCGTATTGAGGATGGCAGACGCTTCCAGGATCGCCACTTCAGGCGAAACAGCGACTTTTTTGGAGCGCACGAGCTTCTCCGCCTTCTTCGTAATCGAAGACTTCTTCTCCGGTTTCTTTTTCTTTTTGCCGGATTGCGTGTCAATTACGGCAGGTTCTTTCTTGTCTGATTTATCCTTTTTTTTAGCCATGGCGTCCAATTTGGTTTCCGTAAGCATTCCGGCACGTGCGAATGTTTGCAAAAGAATTCTTCAAAAATCTTCGCCATGTCCTATACTCCCGGGAAATATGGTAGCTTTTCTCATCCGGTGGCTTGTGACGACCGCAGCGGTATATTGTGCTACACGCTGCATTACCGGTATATCCTATGACTCGACGGGGGCTCTGCTCGGCGCAAGTCTTCTGCTCGGTATTATCAATGCGATGATCCGCCCCGTGCTCATGATCCTCAGCATTCCCTTTATCGTAGTTACCCTGGGATTCTTTATTTTTGTGATTAATGCGCTACTGTTGGAATTTGTTTCAAAGGTGATCCCCTCTTTCCACGTCGCGGGCTTCTGGGACGCCTTTTGGGGTGCCATTATCATCAGTATCGTAAGCTGGCTTTTAAGCGCATTTTTCCGCGGCAGCGATGGCCGGATTTATTCCATAAATCATCATGCCAGCATCAAGCAGGCAAAAGGTCGTACCTTAAACTAACACTTAAGCCATGACCTATTGCCTGAGCCTTCTCTGCAAGGAGGGGATCGTTTTTCTTTCCGACTCTCGCACCAGCGCGGGGCTGGATAATATCACCATCCACCCGAAGATGCGCCTGTACGAGCGCCCCGGTGAGCGCATCATCTGCCTCATGAGTTCGGGAAATCTCTCCCTCACGCAGTCCGTGCTCTCGCTCATGGATGAAGACATCGCCAAGGCTCCTGCGGATGAAGTCGGCACTTCTTTTCTCAATCAGGTGAATCTTTACGAAACCGTTCGCTACCTCGGCGCGAAACTACGTGCCGTGCGCGGACTGGACGCGGATGTCCTCCGCCACGCGGGCGTGGACTTTCAGACGAACTTCATCGTCGGTGGCCAGATCGCCGATCAGCCGCCACAGATTTACCGCATTTACTCCGAGGGAAACTCCATTCACGCGAGCAAGGAATCTCCCTTCCTGCAAATCGGCGAGCTGAAATACGGCAAACCCATTCTCGACCGCGGCTTCAGCTACGACACTCCTTTGAACGAAGCCGTAAAGATCGGCCTCCTCTCGCTCGATTCCACGATGAAGAGTAATCTCTCTGTCGGCACGCCCTTCGATATTTTTTCGTATCACACCGACAGCCTCGAGGCAAAACACCGCGCGCGCCTGGATGATACCAGCCCGTACCTGCGCGACGTGCGGAACGAATGGCAGAAGGGTCTCGTCAATCTCGTTCACGCCATTCCCGAACTCGACTTCTCATCGAACGGCGGCGAATGAAACCCTTTTTTACCAGCGGAGGCCCGCGCGTAAAAATCTGCGGCATCACAAACCCGGACGATGCGAAGGCAACTTGCGACGCCGGTGCGGATGCGCTCGGGTTTAATCTTTTCACGGGGTCGCGTCGGCACGTTTCGCTGAATGCGCTGGAACCATGGATCAATGAATTGCCCGCTGATGTCGCGCGTGTAGCCGTCGTCGTCAATGCCTCCGCAGACGATTTGCGCGTGATCCACGAAAAAGGAATCTTCGATGCCATCCAGTTTCACGGCGACGAGACGCCGGACTTTTGCAACCACGAGGGCGGCCCGCTCTGGATTCGCGCAATTCGCGTCGACACCGCAGCCGCTTTCGAACGCGCACTGGAATATAAATCCAAATACGTGCTCTTCGACGGCTTTACCCAGGGCGACTACGGCGGCACGGGCGTTTCTCCCGATTGGCACACGATTGCAGGCTTTGCCATGGCGCACCCGAAGCATTTCACCATTCTCGCCGGAGGCCTGACGCCCGATAACGTCGCCGAAGCCGTGCAGATCGTCTCGCCCCAGGCCGTAGACGTCGCCAGCGGGGTCGAAAAATCCCCCGGCATCAAAGACCCCGCCAAAGTCGCCCGCTTCATCCGCGAAGCGAAGGGTATATAAGCAAGCAATCTATAGTGGGACATGCCGGAGGATGTCCCTCCAACACCGACTGTGAAAACGTGCGCATTAGATTACTCAATGGAGGGTCAACCTCCGGCTTGACCCATTATTCTCTTCCTCTTTTTCACTCCCACTCTTGTCAGTAATGCGGTGATCGGCTTTAATCCGCCGGACTATGGCAGCAAAGAACTACAAGATCGCAGTCCTCGCGGGCGACGGAATCGGCCCCGAAGTGATGGCGCAGGCACTGCTCGTGCTGAACAAGGTTTCCGACAAATTTTCCATCGGCTTTGATTTCACTGAAAAGCGCGTTGGCGGCATCGCCATCGACCACGACGGCAAGGCCCTTCCCGAAGACACGCTGAAGACCTGTGAAGAATCCACCGCGATTCTTTTCGGTTCCGTCGGCGGCCCGAAATGGGAAAACCTGCCACCAAACGAGCAACCCGAGCGCGCCGCACTCCTGCCACTGCGCAAACACTTCGGCCTCTTCGCAAATCTCCGCCCCGCAGTCTGCTTACCCGAGCTGACACACGCGTCTCCCATTAAGGAATCCATTATCACCGGTGGATTCGATGTCCTCTGCGTTCGCGAACTCACCGGCGGTCTCTACTTCGGCGAGCCAAAATATCTCAAAGAAGAAAACGGCGAAGCCGTGGCAGTCGATACCATGATCTACCGCGAGAGCGAAATCCGCCGCATTGCGAAGATCGCCTTCGAAGCCGCGCGTGGCCGGAAAAAACATCTTACCTCGATTGATAAAGCCAACGTGTTGCAAAACGGCATCCTCTGGCGCCGCGTCGTCACGGAAGTCAGCAAGGAATATTCCGATGTAAAACTCAGCCACATGTATGTCGACAACGCCGCCATGCAGCTTGTGAAAAATCCCAAGGCCTTCGATGTCGTCCTCGCCGAAAATCTCTTCGGAGACATTCTCAGCGACGAGATGGCCATGCTCACTGGTTCATTAGGAATGCTGCCCAGCGCAAGCCTCGGCGCAGCCGTCGGCGATACCCAGCGCTTCGGCATGTATGAACCCAGCGGCGGCACCGCCCCCGACATCGCGGGCAAGGGGATCGCAAACCCCATCGCGCAGATTTTGTCCTCCGCCCTGCTTCTCCGCTATTCCTGTGGCGAAGAGAAAGCGGCCTCGGCGATCGAAAACGCCGTCCGGGCCGTCATCGGCCAGGGCTTGCGGACCGGTGATATCTGGACCGATGGCAACCGCAAGGTTTCCACCGCCGAAATGGGCGCAGCCGTCGTTTCGGCCCTTTAAAAGAGAAAAACGCCCCAA
>JBDTJR010000132.1:0-12115 GCA_039935735.1 Chthoniobacterales bacterium
ATTTCGGAGGATTGCGTGACGGCTTGCTTGGGTTGCTTGTTATTCGAACCAAACACAGCGTCCATTCCGAAGCCGCGTGCGACTTCCGCCAGTAGTTTCCCATCACGGCTTGGGCTTGTCAGTACTACTACGCCTTTTCTTTTCTTTGAGTAACAGCGCAAAAAAGTAAGCGTGATCGCCAGAATGCGATTATGCCAGAAAGTGATGATTACCGGATGCGGCGGCGTTTCTTTTAAATACCCGGCTTTGTCATCCACGCGCAGTCGGATGGTTGCGAACAATGCATATCCGAGCAGGTTCACAATACGGGCGATGATTTTTTCTTTCGTTATTTTCAAAAGTCAGACGTCTCTATTTACAGAAGCATTTCCTGTATAATTCTTTGAATAACCGGTCGAGCTGTTTTCGCCAACCCGGCATTTGCATAAGTGATCCAGCTTACCGGGGATGTCGTATCCAGTGGCGCATCAGGGAAGTTGCCGAATGGATCTTCGTAGATCGCACCCGCTTCCTGCAAAAGCAATGCGCAACAGGAGTCGTAAGGGTGACAGACAAGAGAGTCATCCAACCCGCATTTTTTAAGAACCAATGGGCGTAGATCGGCAATCAGACGATCGTGACCGCAGAGGATTTCGTAAAACTGCCCACCGGTGGAAATATACTGGTCATCAAAAATACGAGGAGACTTTGCGCTGCCCAAGCCGTAAAGCTCGTGCCAGAGACGTTCTTCCATACTCGAAGTCAGAACGCGTCCTTCCGGGAAAAACTTACAAAATGACGAAAACCCGTGAAGAAAATCCGAAGCGACGGAAGGCTTGAGAGGAAGCTGCTGGTGCGTCTTTTTGAAAATGTCGAACGACTGGGCAATAATCCCTTGTCCCTTTACTGCGCTGACTTGATCCGCACGCCATTGTTTCGATGTGGGGATTTCCGTCATCGCTGCGACAACGATATCGGAAAGTTTAGTGACGAGCCCACGTTGCGGAGCTATTCCCGCAAGGGCCCATGCGGAACGTTTGTCATACATGATGCCTCGCGTGCCATCGATGGGATCAATGATGCATTTCCACTTTGTATCATTGACGGAAATTTTGGGAAAAGTCGTCGCCCCCTGATCTTCAATTCCCTCCATGACAATCTCGACAGGCTCCGATGCCGGCCAGTGTTTCGCGAACCATTCGAAAATCGCGGCCTCACTTATTTTATCAATCGCGTATATGGTATCGGCCTCGGATTCATGCGCGACAGCGCTACGCGTTGTAATGTCACCATCCTTGCGGGACTCTACGACGGCATCCCGAATATGGTCGCCAAGCTGACAGAGTAGGGATCGCAGTTCTTCAAGTATCATTCCTGATCTTTCCAGCGAAAAGCATCAGGTGCTTTTATTCCGATCTGATCGAGAATGCGCCACACAACGGTATCCACCAGCGCTTCAATCGACTTCGGAACAGAATAGAAGGAAGGCATCGCAGGGAGGAAAACGGCTCCTGCCTCGATAAGCGTCACGACATTGCGGGCGTGAATCAAATTCCAAGGGGTTTCCCGTGCGACAATAATTAATTTACGGCGTTCCTTGAGAAATACATCCGCCGCGCGTGTTATCAGATTATCACTGCTTCCGGCGGCAATGCGGCCGACAGTTCCCATGGAGCATGGGACAATCACCATCGCATCGAAATCTGTGGAGCCGCTGGCAAAAGGAGCATTCATCGTGCGCTCGGAATGCTCCGTCACATTGGAAGGGACCTTTAAGGTCGTGATTTCCTCGTGAATGACCTGTTTGGCAAAGGGACTTAGAACGAGATGCACTTCATGCGAAGGCGAATCCAGGCGATTAAGCAGTTGCTGGAGATACAATGCTCCACTGGCTCCGGTTGCTGCTATGACAAGTCTCATGTTCTTTTATATTTCAACAGGTCTTTACGTGCCTGTCACCCTGAGATTTTCCGTCTCCCACTGCCCTTTTTAAGATTTTTATCTTTTCCGAAAAGGTCGAGGTTTCCTCTGTGATTAATTTTGCCCTTTCACGTAAAGCATTCAGCAATGCTTCGGAGACCGGAGAAAGTTTCCCCTTCCAAAAGGCGCCAATCGGCAATGAGGGGAAATCTTTCAGTGGCAGGATTCGCACGCTTTTTGGGATAGGGGTTCTCGGCGAAAGAATAGAAAGCCCAACGCCCAGACCATGTGAGACATACTCCACAATCAAATCAATAGAGCTGACCTCCATCGCGACGGGCCAGTTCTGTTTGCGTTTTTCCAGGGTCCGCTGAAACAAGCGATGTAAAAGCTCCTTCGAGGGCAGGGTAATCAAATCGAGTTTTCCCGCATTTCCATCGCGCAATATATCCAAATCCTTTTGAAACGAGGTTGCTGCGGGAACGAGTAATACGAGGGGAAGTTCAATTAATGCCGAGAACTGAAGACCCGAAGTAAGCGTTTCCTCCATGACACTGACAGCAAAATTCGCATCGCCTCGCTGGACTAACTGCTCCGCAATGCGTTGTCCCGCTTCCTGCAAGGTAACCTTCAGGCGAGGGAACTGAATACGAAGATCCTGCAATAACTCCGGCAGGTGATCGCGCATCATCAGAGTCGGGCCGGCAAGACGTATTTCCTGGGATAATTGTCCCCGTATTTCCGCCTCGAGATGTGGCATTCCGGTGAAAAAGGGCGCGATATATCCGTATAAACGCTCGCCGGCGGTGGTCAGACGGAACGGCTTTCGTTCGAAAAGTTTTACACCAAGATACTCTTCAAGTTTGAGCACCTGAGCGCTTACGGCAGGTTGTTGAACGCCGTAAGGCATATTACGGCATGCGGAAACGATTCCTTCATAGCGCGCAATGTAGTAGAAGAGTTCCAGATGATGGGTATTCATACATTGAATATATCGATGATATCTGAAAATTTATCGATTATGTAAATAATCAAATCTTTGACATGATCGAACCCATGAAAACATTTAACCGGGCTTTTATCAGATTGCTTGGCTCACAGGCTCAGGTGGCATTTAACGATAATGCCACCAAGCTCGCTCTCATGGGCGTGGCGCAACTGGTGCTTTCACCATCGCATGCGACGACGGTGATCAGCCTTCTTTCGTTTTTAGTGGTAATTCCCTTTGTGCTTTTGGCTCCCATCTCAGGGTGGATCTGCGACCGCTTTGCAAAGCGTGATGTGATTCTCGGCAGTCTGGCCGTCCAGTTGGGAGTAATGGCCATATTGCTTATGGCGATCAGTTTTAAATCCGTTATTGGGCTACTATTTGGATTTTTTCTTCTAGGTGTACAGGCAACGGTAATGGCACCCGCAAAACGAGGGCTGGTAAAAGAACTGGTACCCACCTCCGGTATTGCCTCAGCGATTGGCGTCATGGAAATGCTGTCTATTGTTTCCGTTCTTGGAGGCAGTGTTTGTGGAGGAAAGTTGATCGATACGCTCGTGGTTCATGAAGGTAGCCCCTGGAAAGGCGCAATGATGACTTTGCTGATTCTGACAACGGCGTGCGTGGTGGCCTTTCTTGTTTTTTTTGGAGTTACACGTCACCCTGCCGCAGATCCTGAAAGCCGGTTTCAATGGAAACTTGTAATCGGGCATTTTGCACAGCTTCGCGAATTGCACCGCTATAAGGGATTATTCCGAGCCGCGTCAGGGGATGCCTTATTCTATTTTATCGGAGGGGTCCTCTTCTTGACTATGGCGCAAATAGGACGCGAATTATTTCCGAAAGGTATCGGAGCGGCTTCGGAAACGGGTTACATGATGGCATGCCTGGGCGGAGGAATTGCGGCAGGAAGTCTCGCGGCTTCGCGAATCTGTCGCAATACTATACGGCTGGGCTTACTTCCCATCGCGGCATTTGGAATGGGCGTTCTATTGTTTTTAATGCCCATGTTTCATCCGCACACCATTTACTTTTTTGCGCTTCTCGCGGGGCTTGGCATTTTTGGCGGTCTCTATCTGGTTCCAATCAGTGCATGGCTGGTGTCGCGCTCACCCGAAACATCGCGAGGCCGGATACTTGCCGCTTCGGGTCTGCTATCGAGCCTTACAGGGATTCTCGCCACTGGTGTATATTGGGTGCTTTCTCAAGGTCTCCATTTTTCGACTTCAATGCAGTTTGTCTTTCTCGGTGTCATCGCTCTGTTTGCCAGCGTCTATATTTTAAAACTCCTGCCGGATGAGTTTCTGCGTCTGGTGGCTTTGACGATTGCGCGCATCCATTATCCGGTAACCGCTTATGGAGAAGATGCCTTACCAGAAAGTGGAGGTGCTTTGATTCTCTGCAATCATGTGACCTATGTGGATACGCTGGCACTTTCACTCGCGAGTAATCGTCCTATTCGTTTCCTTTCTCACGAAGGGCTTTTTTCCGTGCCGATAGTTGGCGATGTATTGCGAATTTTTGGCTGTATTCCTGTTTCTCCGACGCATGCCAAAGATGCCCTGCGAAAAGCCTCGAATGCCATTAAGGCAGGAGAGCTTGTTTGTATTTTTCCGGAGGGTGCTCTTACACGAACGGGAACTTTGATGCCACTACGGTCCGGGTTTGAAATAATTGCTCGCCTGGCGAAATGTCCTGTCGTTGTCGCGCAGATTGACGGGCTATGGGGATCGATATTCTCCTTCGCCGGTGGACGCTTTTTCAGAAAAATTCCCAAGAGGCTACGTTTTCCGTTGAGGGTATCTTTTGCGAAAGTTGACGGGGAGAAGGTGTCGATAACTGGTGTTCGTGATGCGTTTTTGCATCTTGGAGCCGAGGCTTTTTATCGTCGCCCGAATCTCAAGACTTCGATTGCGAAAAGCTTTGTCGGTGCTTTGAAAATGCAACCCTGGAAAACTCAGATTATCGATTGGAGTGAGAAACGTCGTTGTTTTTCCAGAGCGGAAATATTTGCGGCCTCGGTGGTATTGGGCAGGCGATGGAGGAAGGAAATACCGGAGTCTCGCGTGGGTATTTTACTTCCTCCGGGATTTGCAGGAACGGTTGCCCATATCGCGCTTACCTTTGCCGGAAAGATTCCTGTGCATTTGAATCCCACGCTTTCACCTGAAGCTGCTGCACATGTGTTAAAACAGGCGGAATTACAAACGGTTATAACCGTGCCGTTAATGCAAAAAAAGTTTACCCGTTTTCCATGGCCGCAAAAGGTGGTGGATATCCGCGAGGCTCTTGGAAATATGCCTCGTGGATCTGTGCTTCGCTGGTGGCTTCGCCTATTTGTTTACTCTCCGAGGCTTCTGAATCTCCGATTGAACTTCCCGGAAATGCCGAAGTCCGCTGCAGTATTATTTACCAGCGGAAGCAGTGGTTTGCCGAAGGGCGTCGAATTCAGCAGTAGCAATCTTCTGGGAAATGTGGAGCAGGTTCGAGAAATACAATTCCTGCGAAAAAATGATCGCCTCCTAGCTTCCTTGCCGCTCTTTCACAGCTTTGGTTTCACGATGGGATTACTCTATCCTTTGCTGGATGGCGTTCTCATGATTACGATTCCGTCGCCATTGGATTGCGGAAAGCTTTCCGAAGCATCCATCGCCGACTCACCGACGGTTTTAATGACCACTCCGACTTTTCTGCGTAGCTATCTCAGGCATCTCACACCGGCAGTATTTTCTTCCATGCGTTTGATATTTACCGGCGCTGAGCGTCTTCCGGATGAACTCGTGGCTGGGGTTAAGGAGAAATTTAGATGTCAGGTCTTTGAAGGTTATGGAATGACAGAAGCTTCGCCCGTGGTAGCCGCCAATCTTCCCGACCCGATTTATGATTATGGTAAAGACGTTCCTCAGCATGCCAGTCGCCCGAGCTCTGTGGGCAGACTTCTTCCAGGACTCGCAGCCAAACTCATTCCGATGGAGGGTGACACTGCTTCACATGGCATACTTGCCCTACGTGGGTGCAATATGGTGAGCAAATACCTGAATGAAACCGACCAGAGCGAGAAGTTTCAAGACGGATGGTATATCACTGGAGACATCGCACGCGTGGATGTGGACGGCTTCCTTTTTATCGAAGGACGCTCCAGTCGATTTTCGAAAATCGGCGGGGAAATGGTTTCGCATCGCGCCGTGGAAGAGGCGATTGCGAGAGTCATTAATTCCGAAGAAGATGTTTCCGACTGCGTCATTGGAATTCCCGATGAGGAAAAAGGCGAAAAACTTGTTTTGATCACAACCCGAAAGATTGAACAGCAGCTACTTGGTAGCAAACTACGGGAAGCAGAAATTCCGAATCTCTGGATTCCTCGAAAGATTTTGCAAGTTGATAGTCTCTTTCTACTCGAAAGTGGAAAAATAGACATTGCAGCATGTAAAAATTTTGCGATGTCTAATCCTGCCTCGACTATTCCTACATGAAAGGCACGACCACTATTATTCTTGATGGCCTCGCTGGAAGGCATTTGCGATGGGGAGGACTTCAACGCAAGGTTGAGAAAGCAATAGGCCCTGCTGAAATATGGGAATATCGGAATCATGGCCGTGCCGGCCTTGATGAAGAGGGACAAAAGCTCGCAGAGTATCTGGCTGCGCTGAATAAGCCTTTTCACGTTATCGGTTACAGTATGGGTGGACTCGTCATTCGAGAGGCCATGCGCCGATCGCCGGATTTACCATTGTTACGTGCTGCCTTTCTTAATGTCCCACACGGAGGATCGCAGTTCGCACGGTTGTTGCCATTTGCAGCAATGCGACAAATGCGTCCCCAAAGCGAATTTCTTTCGACTCTGGACGCCGCACCATGGCCGTACCCGACCTTTGTAAGCTGGTGTCCCGGCGATCTGGTTGTTTTTCCTGGTGCATCGGCCCGTTGGAAAAATGCCCATCAGATCCACCGTTGCGATATTCCTGCGCATATCTGGCCGGTTTTTTCTCCTTCGATTCATCGGCAGATTGTCCAGTTCCTACAAAAGGAATAGTCAATACAATTTTGTAATTATACAACTATATTGAGTGGGCGGAGCTAGACCATTCCGAGCTTCTTCTTACCGTCTTCGGAAATACGATCAGGAGTCCACTGAGGCTCCCAGGTAAGATCGACAGAGGCATCGGTGATGCCTTCCACGGTAAGAATACGCTGACGGGCTTCGGCGGCGATCGTTGGGCCCATTCCGCAACCTGGCGCGGTAAGCGTCATGAGCACATTGACGTGATTTCCACCGGCGGGAAGGGGTTTGATATCGAGCGAATAGATCAGGCCGAGATCTGCGATATTGACGGGGATTTCCGGATCGTAGCAGCTTTTGAGCTGATCCCAGACGGCCGTTTCGAGATTGTCACCAGGAGCGCTGGTAGTCGTGGTTGGAACTTCACGTCCGATAGCATCTGCATCTTTTCCATCCAGGCGATAAAGGCCGGCCTGGCTGGGAATGAGCATGGTAAAAGAGCCGCCAAGGGCCTGCGTAATGATAACCGTCGTATTCTTTGGAATACAGATTCTTTCGCCGCTTGGAATGCGGACGACATCCACATCGCGGGAAATAACAGCACCGTTTTCGTGATCCATGACTTAGCCCTGGGTTTTGCCGACGGAGAGTCCGCCGACCGTTTTGTTTCCTCCAAGATATTGCTCAACGAGGAGAAGCTGACCTTCGCCCGCACGTTGAACAATTTTAAGAAGATGATCCATCGCGGAAACTTCTTCAAGCTGCTCGATCACAAACCACTGAAGGAAGGTCGAAGCGATGTGATTGTTTTCCTTAAGCGCAAGATCCATGAGGGCATTGATACGCTCGGTAACACGAATTTCCTGCTCCAGCGACATTTTGACCGCATCCTCGGCGAAGGTGAACTTACCTTTTGGAGCATCCTGCTTTGGAATCTCAACACGGCCTCCCGCATCAAGAACGAATTTAATGAACTTCAATGCGTGAACTTTTTCTTCTTCGCCCTGATTAAAGAAATGCTTTGAGAGAAAGGGAAGCGATTCCGCTTCGAAATGGGCAGCGATTGCGAAGTATTGCATCATCGCGCCAAATTCATACCCGATCTGTTCGTTTACCGCGTCATTGATGGCTTGAGAAATAAGCATAAGATTATGGAGTTAAGGCAAGTGTCCGTTTCTACAACTCTATTGTCAAGGGAGTTACCGAGCAGAAAGGTTGAAATGCGCTTGCCGGGCATGCTGCAGGAGAGTAGTTCGTTAGCCATCCCACCATGTCCCGATTTCTTACCATCGCCGCTGTTATGTTTTTCGCGTCCATGTTGCTCGTACGCGCGGAGAGCGATTCCGACTTTATCCAATCCACTCCTGTAAATACGAAGGCCGGCACAGGGCCAGTAGTTCCAACCTCCGACCCTTCAGGAATGGACCCCCGTGGAGTGCGGGCGAATGTCGCGGCATTGCCTGACAAATATAAGAATACGATTATCAAAATTTCCGCGGACGGAGGAAAACCGAACCCCCTTGACTGGTATATCACGGCGCGCAATACGGACAGAAACCGTGCGGTTTATAATGTAACAATCGCACATGGAGATATTCGCGATGAGGGGCATACCCGCGATCCACGTGCGATGCTTTCAATGGCATCTCCCATCAATATCGAAAAACTTCTAATCGATACTGATGTTGCCTGGAAAGTGGCTCAGGATTTCGTGCATGCGAAGGGAAAGACCCTCGGAAGCATAAGCTATGTCATCGAGCAGGATGGAAAGAATGCTACCCCCACATGGTCGCTATGGTGCTACAGCCCGCATAACGGCTATATCGGAATGGTCAAGATACTGGCCACCACTGGCGATGTAATCACATCCAAGTAGCTGACACGATCCGTAAAATAGTTCAGCCTGCGTCCTTCTTACTCTTGTAAAGACGGCTTCATTTGGGTAGGCGTGGAACAATGAAACGTCATTTCGCCCTCCTTCTTCTGCCTCTCGTAGCTTTATTGGCAACACCGGCCTTCGCCCAAATAGCGCCTCCTGGTGTCGCTACCACAAATACGCCTCCAAATCCCAATGGAGCGATTGCAGCACTTCATGCTATTCCTGCACACTTCCAATCGGGGATTGTCAAACTTTCCGCAGACAATGCGAATGTGAATCCCAGGAAATGGCATATTTCCGCTCGTGATATTGATGGCGGCCTTCGCAATTTCACCATTTCACGCGGACGGGTTTCCGATGAAAGTTCCGGAATTGCTCAAAATCTACGAGCAGCAATCACCGGATCGACGTCGATCAATCTCAAGAAAGTAAAAGTCGATACGATGAAGCTGTGGCATGCGGCTCAGAACTACGCGAGTGGACATGGAGAAAATCCCGGAACCTGCAGCTATGCACTCAGCCAAAAGGGTCGTGGTGCTGATCCGATCTGGACGGTATGGGTCTACACGCATCATGGTCACTACCTCGGAACTTTCCAGATGTTGGCCACTACGGGAGCGGTGATTTCGACCAACTAGACTACGCTAAATGATAATGAGACGATTTCTCACAGTTGCGATTTTATTACTGGCGCTTTCCGGAGTTGTCCGCGCGGAAAGTTCCAATGGAGCAATCGCCCTTTTTCAGGTGCTACCGGCCAAGTACCGCAATAGTGTTTTTAAAATCAATGCGGATAGTTCCTCCGCATATCCCGCGAGCTGGAATGTACTGGCGCGAGATTATAATTCGACCAATCAGATTTATGCGCTGACAATATCGCACGGGCAGATTCTTAATGATTCGCCAGCGCCGAGACAACAGTGGCAGTATCTTTTCAAGAAGGCTCACGCCATTTCCGTTCGGAATGTGCGATGTGATTCAAATATTGCATGGCAAGCCGCTGTGCGGTTCGCGTCATCCCATGGCAAAAAACTCGGAAGTGTGCACTACAGTCTGCAACAACAAGCGGAACACTCTGCCCCTTACTGGAAGGTGGAATGCTATGATCGTGCAAAAAATTCCATCGGTAGCATTACCGTGCTAGCAAGTACCGGAGGTGTCGTTTCTCATTCCTAAACTCTTCAAAATCCTACTTCATGAAAATTCGTTATATCTTTCTGTTTCCGATTGTCGCGCTTACCGGCTGTTTTCATTTTGCTCCAAAAGGCGCTGATCCAAATGGAGTAATCTATGCGATGGCGAAGCTGCCAGGACATTTTCGGGATAGTGTGGTAAAGGTTTCGAGCAATACCGCAGTGCCTACACCGCCCTTCTGGTATATGTTGGCGAGAGATTATAACGCCGGGGACCACATGAAGGTTATCACCGTGCAGCATGGACATATTACGAATGTAATGGGCGCACCGGATAATAAGGGTTCGAAAAGGGATTCGCTCGCGGTTGCTTATTCCCAGACTTATCCAATCAACCGGAGCAAGGTGTTAATCGACTCCGCCTACGTGTGGAATAAGGCGGGACGGTACACCGAGACCAAGGGAGCACAGCTCACGGACGCAAAGATGGCGCTCACTCAACAGAATGCCGCGGCCGCTCCTGTATGGACGGTACGATGCTTTGACGTGAAGAAGCAACTTGTCGGCCAAATCGTCATTTCCGCGACCACGGGAAAAACACTTTTGGCACAGTAAGCGGATTAAGGCTTCTTATTTGAAGGAATAGGAAGCCACTCCAGAACACGCTGGATTTGCTGATCCCAATAACCCCATTCGTGGGATTTGTCCGAATGCTCTTCATACGTAAGTGGCAGGCCAATTTTCTCGGCGTGTGTAACGAAAACGTGATTTTGGCGAAGGAGAAAATCCTTTGAGCCACAGCAGGCATAAAGTTTCGGTGTAGACTTGCCGGAACGCACAAGATTTTTGGCGAGATAAAGAAGATCGCTTTTGCTGCCGCTGACTTTATCAGGATCGCCAAAAGCGGATTTCACGATTTGTTGCCATTGTTTATCGAGCCCATGAACGGAGGCTGCGACATTGAGCGCACCGGAGAGACTTGCGGCAGCGGCGAAGCGCTCGGGCTGGGAGAGCGCCAGTAGAAAGGCGCCATAACCACCCATGGAGAGGCCTGCGATGAAGTTGTCCTTACGTGCAGAGGAAATGGGGAATATGGATTGTCCGACGCGTGGCAGTTCCTCCCGCAGGAAGGTTCCATATTTTGCCCCGGCAGCCATGTCCTGATACCAGCTCAAGCCTGCGGACGGCATAATGACCGCGATACCGGCTGATGTGGCATAGCGCTCGATGGAGGTCCGACGCATCCATGTTGTATGATCATCCGACATGCCATGCAGGAGCCAGAGTACAGGATATTTTTTTGCACGCCGTGAAGATGTATTCGCTGCGTTTTCCTGCGGCAGGATGACATGCACGGCACAGGTAAAGTCGAGGACCTCGGAGCGAAAATGCCAATTGAGAAAAGCCATAAATTTGTTGGTATCAGGTTACCGAGGAAGCCATTTGATCACATTCTGAATCTGCTGATCCCAGTAGCCCCATTCGTGCTCCCAGACGGGATGCTCTTCGTACGTAAGCGGAAGGCCGATCTTTTCAGCGTGCTTCGCGAACGCCTGACTTTGGTCGAGAATTCTATCCTTCGCGCCACAGCAGGCGTAAAGTTTCGGTAATGTTTTCCCGGAGCGAAGCGCCGTTTTTGCGAGATGGAAAAGATCGTTTTTGCTGCCAGCGACTTTATCGAGATTTCCGAAGGCTGCTTCCAAATGCATAGTCGTCCACTGCTCTCTGCTTTTCTTCGCAACCATGGAAGCGGCATCCAGCGCACCCGAAAAACTCGCGGCGGCGGCAAAAGATTCCGGTTTAAGAAAGGCCAGATGAAATGCGCCATAGCCGCCCATTGACATACCGGCAATAAAGTTGTCCTTCCGAAGTGAGGAGAGCGGAAAGAATGAACGCGCGATGCGGGGTAATTCTTCGAGCATGAAAGTTGTATAGGCGGGGCCTGATGCCATGTTCAGGTACCAGCTCTTTGCGCCCACGGTTGGCATGACAACTGCAATGTCTGCATCCCTCGCATACCGCTCGATGGAGGTCAGGCGTTCCCATCCGGTATATTCGCGCCCCATGCCGTGAAGGAGCCAAAGGACCGGGTATTTTTTCTTGCGCGTCTTTTCCTGATACTCCGGCAGAAGAACATTCATGGCGCAGGAAATGCCCAGAACTTCGGAGAAAAATTGACAATCGATCAGTGCCATAAAGGTTTAATAGCGGAATGG
>JBDTJR010000133.1:0-11574 GCA_039935735.1 Chthoniobacterales bacterium
GGCGTATTGATCTACTACCGCTTTGCGGGTCTGGTGGCATTGTGCGGACTGGCATTAAATATCGTGATTCTTTTTGGTTTGCTGGCGCTCTTCCACTTCACCCTGACGCTGCCGGGTATTGCGGGTATCATGCTGACGATCGGCATGGCGGTGGATGCGAACGTGCTGATCTATGAGCGACTTCGAGAAGAAATGGCTACCGGGAAGAGCCTGGGCGCGGCGATTACCGGAGCCTATGACAAAGCCTTTTACGCGATCTTCGATGCGAACGTCACGACGCTGATTACTGCGATCATTCTCTTTTCGCAGGCGACGGGCGCTGTGAAGGGCTTCGCCATCACGTTAACGCTCGGCATCATCGCCTCGATGTTCTCCGCGCTTATTTTCGGACGCACAGCCTTTGCATGGCTGACATCAAACTTTGGTTTGCAAAAATTGCGCATGATGGATCTGAGTCCGAAAAGAGTCTTCGATTTCCTTGGCAAGCGGCATATTGCGCTGGTCGTTTCTCTGATTCTTATTTTTGGTTCGATTGGAGTTTTTACGGTGCGCGGTAAGGCGAATTTCGGCATCGATTTCATCGGCGGAGATTTTCTAGCCATCACCGCCAGCCCACAAATCAACATCGCAGAGGCGCGCGCCGCACTTGAAAAAGGCAACCTCGCCAAGGATATAACGCTCCAGATTGAACATCAGGGTAACAATCAATATCTGACTGTTCGCGCTCCGGAAGATAAAGGAACGCCCGTATTGAAGCTGATGCAGGATAGTTTCCCCGACAGACACGTGACACTGGCGTCGGAAGAAAAAGTCGGTAGTCAGATCGGCGGCGAGTTTGCGAAAAAAGCAATGTGGGCGCTGGGACTCGGAATTCTTGGGGTATTGGTTTACGTCACGATCCGGTTTGAGTTTTCATTCGCATTGGGAGCGGTCATCGCATTGATTCACGACGTGGTTATCACGATCGGCGTGTTTTCGCTCGCAGGCCGTGAGCTTTCGCTCGTGATGATTGGCGCGATCCTGACGATCGCGGGTTATTCGATCAACGATACGATCGTCGTGTATGATCGTATTCGTGAAGGCTTGAAGCGCGGCTCAACGGGCTCAGTGCAAACCCTGATGAATAACAGTATCAACGAAACACTGGGGCGCACGATTTTGACCGGCGGCTCGACGTTGCTTTCGATCTGCACGCTCTTTTTCCTCGGTGGTCCGGTGATGAATGATTTCGCATTTGCGATCCTGATCGGAATTCTCGTGGGAACGTATTCCTCGATTTATATTGCCTCGCCTACTGTGCTCTGGTGGTCGAAACTCACTGGCAAAAGCATTCGCCGAGAGGTGTTGGAAAGCGCTACCGCCGTCCGACCAACCCCATAAGTTGTTTATAATTATTGATTTATAAATACTTTTGCGGTTTCATTGACGAAGAATCACATTTTTAATAATTTAGCAGTTCACACAAAAAAGGAAAAATCCATGCCTGAAGTTATTGTCCGTAAAGGGGAACCCATTGATCGCGCGCTCAAACGTTTGAAAAGCAAACTTGATGCGGAAGGAATTCTTGATGAAGTCCGCCGTCTTCGTGCGTTCGAAACGCCAATCCAAAAAATGCGCCGCAAAGCAAAGAACAATGCGAAGCGTCAGCGTATGAAGTTCCGTTTCACAACGGCAGCGGCTCCAATCTCCACGCCTTCCTAAGGCGAATTGAGAAACGTTTTTATAACGGGCTGCGGTTTCCTAGGTGAAGCCGCAGCCTTTTTATTTCTTGAGGCCGGTTGGAAAGTAACCGGCATTTGTGCAAGCGAGGAATCCTCAGCGCATTTTGCGAATAGCGGACTCGATGTGCGCGCTGCGGATCTTTGCGATGTTAGCGCATTGCGCAACATTCAATCCACGGTGGAGAAATTCGATCTCGTCATGCACTGCGCAAGCAGTCGCGGCGGTGGAGAAGAAGCGTATCGCAAGGTTTATCAAAAAGGAATGGAAGCGATCGCTTCCGCATTTCCTTCCACAAAACTTCTCTTCACTTCCAGCACGTCCGTGTATGCGCAAACGGATGGCAGCGTCGTGGAAGAAACAAGCATCGCCGATCCGCAACGTGCCACAGGGCGCATTCTTCTCGATGCAGAAAAGATTTGCCTCGATGCGGGAGGCAGTGTCACGCGTCTCGCAGGATTATACGATGCGACACGCTGGGTGTTGTTGAAAAAATTTCTGGCCGGGGAGGCAATCATTGATCGCGGGCCGGAACGCTGGATCAACCACATTCACCGTAAAGACGCGGCACGCGCGGCGCTTCATCTCGCACAAAGCGAAGCCCCTGCGGGTATTTATAATGTTTGCGACGATACGCCGGTAACGCAGCGTCAGGTTTACGATGTTTTTGCAGCGCGTTTTTCACGTCCCCTACCCCCGGAGGGCGAACCGGATTTGCAGCGACGACGCGGGTGGACCAGTAAGCGGATTTCCAATGCCAAATTAAAAGCGACGGGATGGAGTCCTCATTTCGCCTCCTTCCGGGATACCCTTACGGAAATTCCCGGATAGAAGTCGTCTACGCCGACGGGGTCTCTAATTTTTCGGAGGAAGCGGCGATGCAGTAGTAGGCTGCGGACTGCTCGCGGTTGCAGGAACGCCCGCAGGTTTCGTGGATGGCGCAGACCCTTTATCCATGGCAATCAATTCGGATACCGTGACGAAACGATACCCTTTTGCCTTGAGCTGATCGAGAATCGCAGGCATCGCTTCAACGGTGCCGGCATGGATATCATGCGATAGGACAATATCTCCTGGATGTACTTTCCCCACGATGCGAGTCGTGACAGCTGCCGCACCGGGATCGCGCCAATCTTCAGGATCGACAGCCCACAGGATAATTTTCATATGAAACTCGTCATTGATCCGTTTTTTGAGTTTGGCATTTACGGCACCATAAGGAGGGCGCAGCAGCGTGGGCTTTTTCCCCGTGGCCGCTGCGATAGCGTCCGATGTTTTATTGATCTGATCGCTGACCCCCTGAGCCGAAAGTTTTGTGAGCGCGGGATGATTCCATGAGTGATTTCCGATCTCATGACCTTCCGCAACGATGCGTTGTAAAATCTCCGGATACTTCTCGGCATTTTCACCGACCACGAAAAATGTGACTTTGATATTCCGCTCTTTCAATAAATCCAGAAGCTTCGGAGTAAGTTTTGGATTTGGGCCGTCATCAAAAGTCATGGCAAGCACGGGCTCCGTGGTATGGATAGAATTATACGTGAGCTTCTCGGGCGCCGGAACAGGGGGCTTTGCCATGCCAGGAGCGGGATTCGCCGGGGTCGTGGCGGGAGCTTGAGTTGCAGGGGTCTGCGCCAGAAGCGACGATGTCGCGATAAGAAGTAAGCCAAGGGCCGGTGCGAATCTGTTAAAATTTTTCATTTTTTAGTGAATGTTATCTTCAATCTCATGCTTTCAGAAATCTTTCAAGTATCAGCCCAAGTTTTGCGGTGGTTTCTGCGGGCCAATAGGGTTTCTGTGTAATCAATGCGGTATCGAGCGCTCGGTGCTCGGGCCAATCCGGGACAAGCGGGATATTTGGAATCACCGCTGTTAGAATTTTTTTTGCAGAAACCGCATTGGCGTGAAGATGCGCGACAATGGCACTGCCGCTGACGGGCTCTTCTTCAACCTTCCAGCAATCGTAATCCGTAATCATCGCCAGGGTCGCAAGCGCGATCTCGGCTTCACGCGCAAGTTTGGCCTCACCCACATTGGTCATGCCGATGACATCAAAACCAAGCTGACGATTGGCTTCGGACTCCGCACGCGTGGAAAATGCAGGGCCGTCCATATTCACATACGTTCCACCATTGTGAATCGGAAGACCAAGGCTTCTGCCAGCTTCGGCTAAGAGACCGCGGAGATGAATGCTTGTCGGGTCTGCAAAGCCGACATGTGCGACAATCCCGTTTCCAAAAAAAGTATGTTCCGAGCGGCGGCTCGTGCGATCAAAAAACTGCGAGGGGAGCACGATATCGCGCGGAGCATATTGTTCCTGCAGGCTGCCGACGGCAGTCACGCAAACGATCCAGCGGACATTCAAGGAACGCAACGCGTAGATATTGGCACGATGATTCAACTCATGCGGTGCAATACGATGGCCGCGCCCGTGCCGCGGAAGAAAACAGACTCTACGGTCCGCAAAATCACCGCAGATAATGGAGTCGGAGGGATCTCCAAAAGGAGTGCTGATTTTGTGCTCTTCGACGTTTGAGATACCGTCCAATTCATAAAGGCCGCTGCCACCAATAATACCGATGGCAGGATGTTCCAGAGATGATGTCATAAGTAAGAGGATTTATAGTTCGCAGATGGGTTACACCGCACCGAGATTGGTTTTTTCAAGGAGATGCAGAAATTTTTGACGGGCATGCGAACCGGAAAGCCTGCGTTTGATAAGTGCACCGATCGGACGCCACATGTCCGTGGCATCAATTTCAACGATATGAAGACTGCCGCTGCGGGCTTCGGCCTGGACTGCGGTTTCGGGAACAATGGAGATGCCGTTTTCAATTTCCACCGAGCGTTTAACGGTTTCGATATTATCAAACTCCAGCGCATGGCGGACTTTGATATTTTCCTCCTTAAAGCGACGGTCGATTTCCTTTCGCGTTGGTAAGTCTGGCTCAAAAGAAATGAATTTTTCACCGTCCAGATCCTGGATTTTGATTTTGCGGCGGTGGGCAAATCGGTGTGTGGGCGCACAGATCAAAACGAGTTTATCTTTCCAGAAAGTCAGGACATCGAGCCCGCGCCGCTTTGCGGGGTAGGCCACCAGACCTATGTCGGCCGAGCCTTCCAGCACTGCCATGTAAACCTGTGCAGAGCGGCGGTATTCCACTTTCACTTCCACTTCCGGGTAGGCACGCCGGAACTGCTTCAAATAGGGCGGTAGTTCGTGGAGCCCGATGCTGTACACGGTTGCGATGCGAAGCTCACCCCCGATGACATCGCGCATCTTGCGAAGACGGCCTCCGAGGTTCCCGTAAATCTCCAAAATTTCACGACTGGCCTCCAGGAAGGCCTTTCCTTCAGAGGTTAGGGCAAAATCGCGACGTCCGCGCTCGATCAAGATGACGCCAAAGCTCTTCTCGGCAGCACGAATCTGCTGACTTACCGCGCTCTGGGTAATGGAATTCGCGTCAGCGGCCTTGGAAAAACTTTGCGTATCCGCCAAATCAGCGAATATCTTGAACATCTGAATTTGCATTCCGTATTAGAAAAACTAATAAATGGATCGCTGATTGACAACGAAATCTAATGACTGAATCCGCTAATAATTTGGAAAAAGTGCGCGCCAGGGTCGCCGCGGCTGCCGCCCATGCAGGACGAAAGCTCGAAGAGGTACAGTTGATTGCCGTTTCGAAAACTCACCCGGTGGAAAAGATCCGTGAGATTGTGGAAGAGGGCCACACATTATTCGGCGAAAGCAGAGTTCAGGAAGCGATTGTAAAAATCCCCCAACTTCCCTCGGCCCTGCACTGGCATTTCATCGGCCACTTACAAAAAAACAAAATACGCAAAGCACTTCCGTTTTTTGAACTGATTCACGGCGTGGACAGTCTTGAAAGTGCGCAGGATATCGACCGCGTGGCAGAAGAAATGGGGCGCTTTCCTCGCATCCTGCTGGAAACGAATGTTTCCGGTGAAGGAAGTAAGTTTGGCTTTAAGCCGGATATCCTTCGTCAGCAAATGGAAGCATTGCTTTCGCTTCAACGAATCGAGATCCACGGCCTGATGACGATGGCTCCCTTTTCCGAAGATCCCGAAAACGCGCGTCCCTGCTTCGCGCGTTTACGCGAATTGCGCGATCAGTTGCAGACGGAGTTTAAAGTTTCGCTTCCAGAACTCTCGATGGGTATGAGCGGTGACTACGAAGTAGCCATCGAAGAAGGCGCGACTCTTGTCCGTGTGGGAACCGCTATTTTCGGCGGACGTTGATTCTACGGATCACTTTTTTTCGCTTTCGCCATCTGCACGAGTGCAAAAAAGCCAACGCCAAGCACGGGAAGTAAAAGCCATGGCAAATAGGCTACCCACGACGCAGCGGGCGGCTGGACAAACATGTTTCCTGAAACGGCCATGGTATTATCTCCCTCTTTAATCGTGATTTTTGCCGTCCAGTCTCCAGCAGAGGGAAGTAACGCAGGAGCCGCATAGAGAAGTTTATTCGTCGCTGCATTGTGCGTGGCCTGAAGCGTCATCTGGTCAGAGCCGCCATCCATCTCACAACAAGGCGCACGCCAATCCGAACCTGACACGTCGGATTTTTTTGCGAGTTCAAGGTGGAGGCTCACATCGGCATCAAGAACAGGGTCTCCGTTTTTTTGCACCAGCACACTTAAATCCACCGGTCCTGCGCGCAAAGGCGAGGGTTCGGAAAAAAGTGTGATTCGGTATACTCCAGAGACTTGCTGTAATTGCACAATGCCACCATCCGCAAAAATATTTCCACAGAGGATGAGAAGCGAAGTCCCGATGATGAAAATGCTTCGCCACATATCAGGAAAGAAGCATGCCCCGCATTTGCATGGGTTGAAATAGAATCCAAATTCCCACTACAAAAAGCAGCAGCGCGAGAATGGCCCATGGAGCAAGGACGGCGAGCCTGCTCTTCATGGAGTCGCTATACCGTGAGGCAATGCGCCAGCCGACATAGAGAGAGAGTAAAAAGCCAAAATCGAGAATCAGAATCTGCACTGCGGGCAATGCGGGCAGGTTCATGGTCATGGAAGTTTTTGCGCTAAAAGCGGCTCCCGACAGGTCGGAAACAATGCGTTGAATAACGGGTATCGGTGTTGAGAAAGCGGTCACAAGATGAAAAAGGAAATGCACCGCCCACATGGTGGCTCCGATCGGAAGCAACATCATGACGAAGTCGCAAAAAAGAAATTTTTTGGAACTGTCTCGTAATGCCCCGTGATGACTGACCTGCGTACAAATTATGAGCAGTATGGCCGGCAAAATAAAGACCGCACCTGCAAGAAATAAACTGACGATGAGCATTCGCGAAACTCCCATCACTTCCTGAAAGCGCTGCATTACCGCAACGACTCCAGCAACCATACCGCCCGCATTTGCGAAGGCACCGAATACCAGGATGGCGGCAAGGATGGCGAGATCGGTGCGCTGCGCATAGCGTCCCACGGAGGATCGGCGACGCTCTTCAAAAAGATCCTTCCCCGGCATACCGGCAATGATGCCTATGTTGTCGTGCGGACAGGCCTTGATACAATCAAGGCAGAACGTGCAATCCATATTCCCCGACTTGCGGGGCTGGTAGAGTTTTAGTTCGCATCCGCGCTGCACTTCATTCCCTCGAATGCAATCATGCGTCGTGCAGGTGGCACAAATATCGTGCGAACGAACTTTTACTTCGAAGGGCGATATGAGCGACTGGAAAAAATTGAATTGCCCGATCGGACATACATATTTGCAAAAACTCGCGCCTTTAAAAAACCCGTCGACCAGAATTGCGGCGACAAAATACCCAACAATAATCCATGCCGTAAGCCATGGACTATTCCACAAACCAAATACTTCATAGGCCCAGAGGTATGCTGCGATTAAACCGGCAGCCATCCACTTCGACCGAAGAATGCGAGGCCAGCTACGATTTGCCGGGAGAATTTTTCGCCCGAGATCCCGTGCAAACGTGAAGGGACAGGCCATGCAAAAGAGATTTCCCACCGCCAAAAGCGCGATCACCGAAAATCCACGCCAATGCGTCCATGGAAGAACGCCAGCCAGATTCATGGGAGAAACTTTCGGTCCCAAAAAGCCATCGACTGCAATGCAAACTGCGAGGAGAAGAAGGACGATCTGTAATGTGCGGCGAAAAAATCGTGATCGGATCAAATTTCCGAGGAAGGAAATCTTCAACAGATCAAACGGCGCGCTACGTTCTACAGCCAGAGGAATAGCCGGGACGAATGATGCGTTTTCCTCAGGAGTGGATTTTCCCGTGGCCAGATATTCCGAAGGACGAACGCCTCGACGACCTCCCATCATTTGTAAAACGATAACCGTTATGGGAATCAGAAAAACGATAGCTCCCGGCACCCACATAATCACACCTGCCGCAGCCTGATCCTGAAGCGCCGTAAGGCTCCCCAGATGGGGAACATTTGCATACGTGGGATAAATGACTTCCTCACAAAATGACAGAAAAGCTCCGAGCGCCGTATTTTGAATATCCGCAAGAAGAAGGTAGGGAAGCATCGTCCACCGTGGCCACACCGGACGGCTCGGCCAGGGTTGCACGATCGGCCACCAGAACAATAATGCGGCACTGAGAAAACAAATATGCTCCACCTGGTGCCATGCAGTGGAATGCAGCGCAAGTTCATAGAAAAACGGCACATGCCAGCCGACGTTCATGAGGACAAACAATGTCCAGGCAATAACGGGATGCGTGAAAAACGAACCCAGCGACTTGACGGGCTTCCAAATAAGCAGAGGTCCTATTGCCTCCCGCACAAAGATTCGCGGCAATCCGCAAAGAATGGGAAGGTAGGGAACTCCCATCCACAGCAAAGGCGGCACCACCATGATCAGGATCAAGTGCTGGATCATGTGCACTTGCAGGAGTAAATTCGCAAAGGCGTCGAGCGGCGAAGCAATCGCTGCATACAGTACGAGAAGGCCCAGCAGAAACGACGACGCACGCATGCCGGTGAACCGCCGAGGAAGCATTCCCTTCAGGCGCCACCAGCCACGCAGATAAATAAAAGCAACGGCAAGCAGACCGCAAGCCGCCCATGGCTGAAAAGTCCACGAGCCAAATGCCGCCTCGAATGCTGAATTCATGCCGTGCTACGAAGAGCCGGGCGATTTTACGCGGGCTTTCGGAATACGGGGGGCGGATTCAGATGCGGGCTTTCCAGGAAAGGTCGAATTACGTGCGGCCTGATCCGCATTTGGCGCTAA
This sequence comes from Chthoniobacterales bacterium, assembly GCA_039935735.1. Classification (GTDB taxonomy): domain Bacteria; phylum Verrucomicrobiota; class Verrucomicrobiia; order Chthoniobacterales; family JBDTJR01; genus JBDTJR01. The sequence goes on from JBDTJR010000133.1 coordinate 8,971, forward strand.
AGTTGCCATGTAGGCAACCAATGCGGACACCTGCTCGGGAGAAAGATTCTGCCCGTATGCCGGCATGTTTCCTCCACCCTGAATGACCTGACGCGTCAATTGATCCCGGGTAAGGCGTGTGCCAACATTCGCCAGATCCGGGCCGCGGTGACCGCCGATGCCCTCGATGGCATGGCAGTTACGACATTGCTTGTATTGTACAATTATGGCGCCCTGAAGTTCCAGCGGGCTGCGACCGACGAGATACTTGGCAGGCGTCACATCGCCCGTCCATGCCTGCATATCAGGCGACCACGGGGACATTTGCCCGAGGTAAGTCAGAACAGCCAGCGAGATGTAAATAATCACCACGATGATTACCGCGATGGGACGACGGGTGGCACTCTTCTCTCCCGTTCCAGAAAAAAACGGAAGGAGGAAAAGAATGATCGTAAAGATGACTGGCGATACAAGCAGGATGACCGTTTCCAGATACGGCGGCAGAAGCGCGGCGACCGAGAAGATCCACATGAATGGCCAGTCTGGACGAGGAACGGTATCAATCTCCGTGGGATTTGGGGTGCCCGATGGGCCATTCGGCCCAAATACTGCCGCGCAAAATAGAATGCCGAAGATGACAAGCGCCGCGAAAATCAGATCCTTGCTGATCGCTTTCGGGAAAAAGGGAACGCCTTCCTTTTTGATAATGGCCTCGTATTCCTGCTCGTAGGTTTCCCGCTGCACCAGATGTCCGGGGCGTGGGAATTCATTGATGCCCTTCGCCAAAACCAGCCTCAAGTGCATGCTGATCGTGGCAATCAGCATTCCTGGAATAAGAAAAACGTGCAGTGAGAAAAACCGCGACAGTGTCGCGCCGCCGATAATCGGCCCGCCAAGCATCAGGTGGATGAGATTTTCTCCGATCAAGGGAACACGGCCGACCAGCGCGACGCCGATTCCCAATCCCCAATAGGCGTCCTGGTCGAAGCGCAGCACTTCACCGGTGAAGGCCATACCAAGCGTGAGATAAAGCAACACGCATCCCGATACCCACGTCAACTCACGCGGATATTTATAGGCACCGAAGAGAAACACCTGCGTCATGTGCAACACCATGATCGTGCACATGAAGATGGAGCCGTAATTGTGCATGCCTCGCAGGAACCACGCAAAGCTTTGCGTGTAGGTCATGTAATTCAGCGTATTGTAAGCCTCCGCTGCGGAAGGAACATACACAAAAGCGAGCAGCGATCCGGTTACGATCTGGAGAATGAAGCAAAGCAGCGTGCCGCTACCAAAAACATAGAACCAGCTGCCGGAACTTTTTGGAACATGATGTCCCGCCGTGGATTCAAAAAGTTTGGTGATGTGCAGGCGATCATCAACCCACAGGGCAATCTCTCGGAGTTTTTCGATCATGGTTATACCTTATTTGAAAGTGAGGGGATCAAGCCGCCCTTCACATACAGGTCTCCCTTTTCGATTTTAATCTGATACTTATACAGTCCTCGCGGAGGAGGTCCTGCAGCATGCTCACCATCCTGATAGAATACACCGCCGTGGCAGGGGCACATGAAAAGCTTCGATTCAGAAAACCACCGCACCGGGCAACCGAGGTGCGTGCAATTGATCGCGAAAACTTCAAATTTATTTCCTGTAAGGCGACGAACCCAGCAGGGAATATCCGAGGTAGCGCCATCCCATGACAAGCGATAGGGGTTTTGATAACTGGCCAATCGCGTTTCGCCTTCGGGAAAACTCGAAACGGCACCGAGCTTGATCCACTGCAATTCCATTTTCTCGATCAGCACCGAAAAGAGGTAGCCAATAAGAGGAAGGCTCACGAGTGCGCCCGCGAGGACGTTCAGCGCAAGACCGAGCTTCAACATAAAGTCTCGGCGGGAAGAAGTCGAAGCACCCGCACAGTTTCCTCCGCAAGGCGAAACGGCTGGCTGCTCTTGTTGGGGTATATCACTCATGGTACGACAACTCCTGATGGCGAAGGTTTAGAAACCGGCGTGCCGGACGAACCCGCAGGCAGACGATGCGAAGCGAGCCATGCCACGACATCAGAAATATCCTGATCGGTCATTGGCTTGCCGGAAACATCGTTTCTATAATTTGGCATCTTAAGATCGGGACGCCCCATTACGATAACAGTTCGCAGATATTGATTGCTGACGAGAGCAAGATACGTGGGATCTACAACAGAGCCATATTTTCCCAAGCCTTCTCCAGCTGGCTCATGACAGGCCGCACAATAAACGCTGAAAGTTTGTGCTCCACGCACAACATCACCCGGAGCCGCAGTGTAGGGAGGAACAGTCCCAAGAGAGGCTTTTGGTTTTTCCGAAAAAATACCACCTGCAAGGATATCAACCTGGTCATCGGTCAGCATACCTCCGCGACTTTTTGCAAAAGCAGGCATACTCGTGCCGGGAATTCCATTGGCAATAATTCCGCGCATGGTGGCCTCGGGGATATAGGAAAGATAAAGTGGGTCATTCAAAGGAATACTGGCTGATATCGTTTTACCATCGCCATGGCATGCAATGCAGTTTTGGGCAAAGAGTTTTGAAAAAGCGGTCAGTTTCGAAGGGCTTTGCCACTTTTCATAACTTTGCG
>JBDTJR010000134.1:0-3509 GCA_039935735.1 Chthoniobacterales bacterium
GGACATTGTTTCCGGGATTAACATTCCGGCGTGTTACAACTCCGTCGATTTCTGCTTTGATCGTGCAGTAGCTGAGGTCGAGCTTGGCCTGATCAAGATCGCGCTGGGTGCGAAGCACGGCAGCTTCAGCTTGTTTTAAGCCGGGTGCATCTTTCATGATTTTTTCGTAAATGACATCGAGATTGCCACTGGGGTCGCGTTTGTGAAATTCTGCGATAGTCTGGTTGGGAGTAAGCTCGAAAGAGGAAGCCGTAACTCCAAGGTGCGACGCGCTTTGATATAGACCCGCGAGGGCCTGAAGTACCGAGGAGAAGGTTTGATCGATATTTGCGGGGACATCGGCGGGATTTGCTCCCTCGGGCTGTACGGTCGGCAAACCAAGAGCGGCGCGTGCCTGGTGGATGTTTTCAAGAGCCTGAGTGACCTGAGAGTTAGCGACATCCAGGGCTTCGCGTTTTTTGTCGAACTCCTCGGTGCTGACGACTTTTCCAGCGAGAAGTTTTTTTGCACGGTCAAACTCTGTTTGAGCAAGGGCGAGCGTTGCTTTACTTTGCTCCCATGTAGCTACGCGCTGACGGAGGAGTGCGACCTGGTTGTCGACATCCTCGATCGCATGTGAAAGCATGAAGCGCTGACTGCGCATCTGTGCGACGAGACCTCGAATAGTGGCTTTTGCGACGACAAGATCAGCCTCTGCAGATTTGACAGCAGCTTCCTTGATAGCCACCTGCACCTTATAAGGTTCGGGGTCTAGTTCTACAAGGACGTCACCTTTTTTTACGCGATTATTATCATCCACCAGCACTTGGGCAACCTGTCCTGGCACGCGCGGTGCGACAAAGGTGACGTGGCTATTTACATAAGCATCATTCGTCGAGACGGTATTGAACACACGGATAATCGCAGGGATACCGATGATCAGAATGATAATTCCAGTTATCGCGATGAGGATAACCTTTCGTCTGCGATGGGCTGTGCTGGCAGGCGGGGTTATAGTTTCTGGGGAAGATGGAACCCCAGGTGTTTCTGTTTTGGGTTTGGAGTCTTCAATCGGCATAATTCATTCCTTTTTGAAAAGATCGGGGAGAGAGATCTTTTGCTATTTTCTTTTGTAGAGATAAAACAGCAAGCGAAAAGATAGGAGGCAATGATTGTTTCGGATTGTGAAAGCGCAGGGCTGTATGCTATCGTGTAAGATCTACTTATGAAAAAAATATTTACCGTCACTATTACACTTACGGTAATACTGTTTTTCTCTACAGCTGCATTCACACAGAGTTACGACCCTGCGGCGGATTTGTCTCAATATAAGACAGCAAGCGAACTGTATAATTATACACAGGTATTGTTTGTGCAGATTGCACGCCCGAATCAGATATCCTTGTATTTAGAACGTGGAACCATAGGTGAGAGCCTTCGGAAATTTGATATCGCGACGAAGGAATTTGAGAGACGTTACCCTGATGATCCGCGCCTGCCGTCGTTGCGGATGATAGTTGCCGACCGGGATGCACTTAAGCCTGCGCTTGGCTTTTTCGGAGTTGGGTCTATGGGGAGTGATGGGAAACAGGTAATTTCGGTAAGTGTTGACTCTCCGGTGAGTGTGAAGAAATTACACCCATTTCCGCCACCTCATGTGGTAGAGAAACTGCAGAGAGATTAGGTTTACTTGATTTCCTTCTTTTGGATGTTGCGGATCATCGGGGCAATATGTTTCGATAACGGTCATTCCATTCCTCCTTTATGAAAAAAATATCTGCCTTTTTCGGTGCAATTTCTATAGTGGTGATTTTATCGACCTCGGCCATGGGGCAGTCTAATCCGCCTGTCGCGACGAGTGATCTTTCCCAGTACAAAACGGCGGATGATTTGTTTAACTATCTGAAGCAGATGTTTGTTAGCAGCATGCAAACAGACAAGGCCCTCTCTCGGGATGAGCAGATGAAAACGGTAGGAGAGAATATTAAAAAATTTGATGCAGCGGCACCCGAATTTGCAAAGCGATATCCGCAGGATCCACGTCGCTGGGAGATTAAGATGATGCTTGTGAGTGGGGAGGGAATCAAGCCAATGATTGGGCTTGAAGCGCCGTCGCCGGAAAGCATGAAGAAACAACTTTCTGAAATCGCCGATGCGAAAGATGCCAGTGAGAAAGTACGCTCGATGGCTGCGGCCCAGATCGTGGTATTTGCCATTGCGAATAGCAGTGATGAGATGGAAGTCGAGCAGAGTATTTCACGGTTCGAGTCTAAATATCCGCAAAGCCCGATTGACGTGGAGTTACGCAAGATGCAGTTGAAAAAACTTCAGGCCAAAGATCCTGCAAAGGCGGATACTTTGATGAAGAGGCTTGCGGGCAATAGTAATCCCATGGTCGCGAAAATGGCGTCCGAAAAACTGGCACAGGCAGATCAGTTGAAGAAACCATTGGAGCTTAAATTTACCGCAGTGGATGGCTCGGAGGTGGACTTAAGCAAACTCCGCGGAAAAGTAGTGCTTCTGGATTTCTGGGCGACATGGTGTGGTCCCTGCAAGGCAGAAGTGCCTCATGTGGTTGAAGCTTACAAAAAACTGCATGACAAAGGTTTTGAAATTATCGGTATTTCGCTCGATCAAAATAAAGAGGCATTGGATGCTTACATAAAAGAAAACGGAATGACATGGCCGCAGTATTTCGATGGCAAAGGCTGGAAAAACGAAATCAGCACCCGATTTAATATTAACTCCATTCCTGCCATGTGGTTGATTGACAAGAAGGGTATGGTGGCGACTACAGAGGCTCGGGGTAATCTTGCCGAACAGGTGGAAAAATTATTGGCAAAATAGAAACCCACGGCTTTAAGCAGTTTTAAAAGTTTTACGCCCTATAAAACAATCAGGGGCGCAACCGATTTTCTTTTTTTGAGAGAGGGTTAACATCTTTTTCAAGAGATATGATAAAGCCGTCCCTAAATATTTGCGTCGTTGAAGACGATGAGGATGCGGCCCACTTGCTCAAGCGCTATTTGGAGATGAATGGCCATATAGTACACTGTGCAGAAGATGTACAAACCGCGCTTTTAACGCTCGCGACTCAGGTTATTGATGTGTTGGTTTGCGATATACAGTTACCTGATGGTAATGGCTGGGAGATTATGGAACTGGCGAAGGCCCGGGGTTATAACCCTGTAGGTCTTGCGATCAGCGGCTTTACAACGGAGGAAGATAAGGCAAAAAGTTATGAAGCGGGCTTTCGATTCCATTTGGCGAAGCCATTTCTTTTTGAAGAGCTTTTAGCCTTATTAGCGAAAGTAGAGACTGGCCAATCGAACTTCAAGACACTTCCAAAGTGTGATTCCAGCGGTCTTTATACGAAGATTCATTAATAGCAGTAGCGGCAATCAGCTTACAAAGATCCCGGCGAGGATATTGATGCTGACGGCGAGGATGATCGTATTGAATGCGAAGGAAAGCAAGCCGTGGAGGAGGGTCATTCGGCGCATGGTGCGGGAGGTAACCTGCACGTCGGA
>JBDTJR010000135.1:0-44241 GCA_039935735.1 Chthoniobacterales bacterium
TCCGCAAGCGCGGCAAAGCTCAAGCTTAAGACCTGATAAATTCTTATTTTAAAGAAACCATCGCAGGCATTGCTCTGCGATGGTTTTTTGTTTTCAGGAGATGCAAATTGCCATTCATGGATCAGCGACAGGAAATCTACCTGGAATTCAAAATCGACTTTATCCGAGGCAGAAAACTTCTACCCACCGCAACCACACTGCCATCGGATAATAAAAATTCACGCCTCCCATCTGGAAAAAATCGAACCTCTTGAAGACTCTTCCGATTTATCAAAGTCGTTCGATGGATCTGAAGAAATCCATCTTTGGGCGCCAGTCTAAGCCAGTCTTTTAAAGGCTTGAGAATGAGTTCCGATGTTCCGTCCATAAAATGGGTGCGTGTATAGTTCCCATCGGTAACGACATGGTGAATTTCATTCCATGGAACAAATCGGACACAGGAGCCTATTTTTAAAAAGATAGTATCATCAGTATCCGTTGCGGGAACATGTACTGGAGCCCGATTGCGCAACCGCTCCAGAGTATCCGCGAGACGTTCAGCACGAATAGGCTTCAATAAATAGTCAATGGCATTGCACTCAAAGCCTCGGATGGCATACCGATCATGCGCGGTGACAAAAACCAGATGCGGCAAGGGCTCTTCTGCACGTGCCACATAATCAAAGCCGGTCTCACCACGCAATGTGACATCGAGAAATACCACATCCGGCTTCAATCGGGTTGTAATCTGAATCGCGGCATCGACATCGCTTGCCTCACCGAGGATATTAATTTGAGGATGAAGGGAAAGTAATCGGCGCATTTCAAGACGTGCCGGCTCCTCGTCATCGACAATCAGGCAGCTTATGGTTTTCAGGTTCCTTCCTCCATCGGTAACTCTATACGCATGCATACCCAGTCATCTTCAGGTATCAAACTCAGGCTGGCACGATCTCCGTAGAGTAAATGCAGGCGTCGACGGATATTTTCCAATCCAAGTTTGTTTCGGGTCTTGTCTTCACCGTCCTTCCATACCCCGGAATTCACTACTTCGATTCTTAACCGTGATCCTGAAAGGGCTGCCGTAATTTTAAGGTAAAAACGGCCCTTTGATGTTTCAAAACCATGGCGCAGGGCATTTTCCACCAGTGGCTGGAGCAAAAAAACAGGCACCCGTTTTTCATGCACAGAAGAAACCGTCGATATTGATATCTGTAGATCCTCACCGAATCGCTTTTTTTCAATGGAGAGGTAGCGTTCAACGGACTGAATCTCTTCCCTCAATGAAGCCATATCTCCCTCGGGGTGATCGAGCGTCGTACGGAGATAATCCGCCAATTCAGTGACCATGCTACGCGGGACTTCTTCCGACAACGGGAGCGTTGCACGGATAGAGTTCAGGGCATTAAAAAGAAAATGTGGGTTAATCTGATACCGCAAAGCATCGAGGCGTGCACGTTCTTCACGTAGCGATACTTCCAAATTACGGCTTTTCTCCTCAACGATGTGCAGTTCCGCCTGACGACGTTCGGAAACCAATGCGGCAACAGTCAGAGCTGTCGCCGCCATTACCCAGCAAAATGTCTGCACAAACCACAGCGTGGCAGGTGTCTGTGCAGGAGTCAGCCACAGAGCATAGCGAGGCAATGACGAGTAAATAGACACCATTACCAAAGTCAGAACTCCCGCCGTTTCTGCCGGACCAAAGCGCAAGGCGACAAGAATGACAAAAGGAAACATGATAAAGGTAAAATTCAACTGCTTCTCCTGAAATACCGCATCAAATGAGATCGCGGCGCACAACGCACCTCCCACAATCCACAGCAGCCCCTGCCACCAGCGTCCAGAGAATACCCATGCCCCCTTCCGTATCGCGACAATAAAGGGAGCGAGCATAAGCATCGCCGTCCCGTTTGAGAAACTCCAGTTCCCTACCGCTGTCCAGAAATCCGCGATATGAAATTTTCCGATGTATACCAGCCATGCGGGCACCATCAACGAACCTACGGCTGGTGCAAGCAGCGCACTTAGCAGAAGTGCAATTACAACTCGCATCCGATCAAATCGCCCCTTGAAGCCCCCAATGCGTATCACAATCCACCAGGTCAGCAATGCTTCGATACAGTTCCCAATTGCGCCAATCACACTCTGAGGCCAACTTCCGTGAAGGAATAAAACCACCGGAAAGATATCCAGTAATATCACCGGCCAGTATCTCCATCCAAAGAGCAGTAGAAATGCAACATTGACTCCCGTTGCCGGCCAGAAAATAAATTCCGCGCCCGCACTCAGCCCTGTTGGCCACAGAGTTTTCCCAACAACAAGCGGGAAACATACGGCAAATGCGGATGTCAGAAAAAATATCGCGACCCGAAAACTTGTTTCCTTTAATTTTTGAGAAGTAACCGCCATGCCCGGTTACTGTGTAACACGATTCCTCTCAAAAGAAATAAAGCAAATACGCGGAAAGCCTTAAAGCATCAGGTAATTTCCTGACCGGGGTATCAGGGAAAATTTTTATAAATGAACTTGGAAAGAGTTTAAAAACTGCTTAACATCTTATCACCTTAATCAACGTAAGGAATTCATATTGAAGTTATAAAAAGGAATTTCATGTTTGATCGTAACAATCAAAAATCGCCCTCCAGAAAACATAATCCTCATGTGGAGCGTTTACAGGAAATCATCGCGACAAGGACAGGTAACACCTCTTTTGAATTTCAGGAAAACTCTCCCAAAAGCTATTATCATACCCGGCATCGCAATCGCGGCTATGTGAGGGATTATTTTAATGATCGGCACTTTGGAAAAGAACGCATCTTTCTTTTTATCGGTATTCCACTGACGGTGATCATCATCGTTGGGCTATGCCAAGCGTTGAGGTTGAAGGAAATTAAATCGACCAGTCTGATTCGAGCCTCCATCGAGGCAAACGCACACCGTTAAAGCAAGCTTCTTCATCCTGAAGATTGAGGAACTCGCGGAAATACAGAGTTTTTCTTTGCCTGATCGAAATTGAAAGGCACATTGGAAGGAATGGCTTTTGAACTGGCATCAAATTTTCAACCGCAGGGAGATCAGGCCCAGGCGATTGAAAAGCTGACCCGCTCGCTAAAGGCGAATAATCGCCACCAGACTCTTCTTGGCGTCACCGGTTCGGGTAAGACATTTACCGTGGCGAATGTAATCCAGGCGCTGAACCGTCCCACGCTCATCATGAGTCACAACAAGACGCTCGCTGCCCAGCTTTACAGTGAGTTCAAGCAGTTCTTCCCCAAAAATGCCGTCGAGTATTTCGTAAGTTACTTCGATTACTATCAGCCCGAGGCCTACATTCCGCGCAGCGATACCTACATCGAAAAGGATTCCTCGATTAACGAGGAAATCGAACGCCTGCGTCTTTCCACTACAAGCTCTCTTCTCTCACGACGAGACACAATCGTCGTCGCCAGTGTTTCCTGCATCTACGGCTTGGCTTCGCCACAGGACTTTCTGGAAATGATGCTGACCTTGAAAACAGGGATGCAGATGACGCGGGAAGCATTGCTCTCCAAGCTCGTGGATATGCTTTACGAGCGCAATGATATCGCCTTTGCTCGTGGAAAATTCCGTGTCCGCGGTGATGTCGTGGAGGTTCATCCGGCTTCCAGCGATGAAGAAGCTATCCGCATCGAATTTTTTGGCGATGAGATCGAGCGCATCAGCCAATTCGACCCCCTCACCGGACATATGAATGCGACATTGACGCATCTTATACTTTATCCAGCGAAGCAATTCGTCACTCCCTACGATAAGTTGCAGCGGGCCATGCGATCCATTCGAGAGGAACTCGACGAGCGCATTATCTGGTTTGAGCGCCAAAATAAACTTCTCGAAGCGCAACGCCTCAAAATGCGTACGGAGTACGATCTGGAAATGATGCAGGAAATGGGATTTTGCCAAGGCATTGAAAACTATTCCCGACACCTTAGCGGACGTCCTCCAGGGTCGAGTCCTTACACACTGATGGATTTCCTTCCGGAGGATTTTCTTCTCATCATTGACGAGAGCCACGCCACTGTCCCACAGATTGGCGGTATGTATGCGGGCGACCGCTCCCGCAAACAGGTGCTGGTGGATTATGGCTTCCGCCTTCCGAGCGCGATGGATAATCGTCCCTTGAACTTTCCGGAGTTCATGAAGATGACAAAGGAGATGATTTACGTGAGCGCCACTCCCGGTGAATTTGAGTTCCGAAACAGTGTGGTTGGAAACAAGGATTACATCCCCAACGTTCCCGATCAGGCGAAGACAGACCGCATTGCAGGTTCCACCACGGAAACCGCTGTCGCAGACTTTAATGTTACGACTCCCGGAGTGCCTTTAATCGTAGAGCAAATCATCCGCCCCACCGGATTACTTGATCCAAGAATTACCATTCGTCCTTTGAAAAACCAGGTGGACGACACGATCGAACTCTGCCGTCAGCGTATCGAATTAAAAGAACGCATTCTCATCACGACGCTGACGAAGCGCACTGCAGAGGACCTCAGCGATTACCTTCGCGATATCGGACTCAAGGTTCGCTACATTCACAGCGATGTGGATACGATCGAGCGAGTAGAGATTCTGCGTGCCCTGCGCGCGGCGGAGTTTGATATTCTTGTAGGCATTAACCTACTGCGTGAAGGTCTTGATCTTCCCGAAGTCAGCCTTGTCTGTATTCTTGATGCCGATAAGGAAGGCTACCTTCGCAGCCAGACAAGTCTCATCCAGACAGCCGGACGTGCCGCCAGACACGTTAACGGCGAAGTCGTTCTCTTTGCGGATGTCATCACGAAAAGCATCAAAAAACTCCTGGAAATCACGGAATACCGGCGACAGAAGCAGATTGATTATAATACGAAACACGGAATCATACCAACCTCCGTGCAGCGTGCGGTGCAGGAAAGCCTGCACGTCATTCTAAAAGGCAAGGAACTGGAACGCAGCATCGTCCAGGAAAGTGCAAAGGGGTTTGATCTCCACGAAATCATCCGGGAACTGGAGCGCGACATGACAATCGCCGCCGGTAGTCTCGAATATGAACGGGCCGCCTTGCTCCGTGACCAGATTCGCGAACTCAAGGAAGGCACTGGAATTGCAAAAATTGAAGGCCCTCGTAAATCAGTTCGTTATTCCTCCTCGAAATCGAATAAGAAATCGGCAAAAGTCACCTCACCTGCGAAAAAACCGTGAGCGCCAAGACCCAAACCAAAGCATCTGATAAAGCCTGCCATTTCGTTACCGGCTCGGACGAGTCGGAAGTAAAGAAACATGCTCAACAGCTTGCTTCTGAGCTACTGCCGGAAGGCTCAGGAGATTTCGGTATGGAGATGGTTGATGGCGCAGTGGATAATGTTGATCAAGCCGTCACAAAGATCGAAGAAACATTACAGGGACTACTCACCCTTCCTTTTTTCGGTGGAAGCAAACTGATCTGGCTGAAAAACGCCTCCTTTCTGGGTGATACCCCTATGGGGCGATCCGAAACCGTTCAGACCGCGTTGGAAAAGCTGCTAAACTGTCTTAAGGAAGGCATGCCCGAAGGAATCTTCTTTTTGATGAGTGCACCTGAAGCGGATAAGCGGCGCACTTTTTTCAAAGGCCTTACCAAGCTTGCTGAAGTGCATTCCTACGACAAGCTCGATCTCGGTTTCGGGGGTGATGAGGAAGCGCTCATGGACTTTGTTGCGCAGCGCGCACGAGCACTGGAACTTCGCCTTTCGCCCGAAGCCTTGGAGGTTTTCGTAGCACGAGCACGGAATGATACCCGACAGATCGATAACGAGCTGGAAAAACTTGTCGTCTTTATCGGTATGTCACGCGAGATAACGGCCGAGGATATTCGTGAAATCGTCCCTACTACCCGAGAAGGCGGAATTTTCGATCTCAGCAATGCTATTGCAAAACGAAACCTTCCCCTTGCCCTGCAAACCCTCGATCAACTCGAATATCAGGGTGAAAGCGCTGTCGGACTGCTTTTGGCAGCCATTGTCCCCACCGTACGCAATCTTCTGCTGGTAAAGGACCTGATGACTACTCATCGCCTTCCAGCACCAGCCCAACCACATTTCTTTTCGCGAACGCTTTCCCAGCTTTCGGCCGCCAGCACTCATCACCTTCCACGAAAAAAAGACGGCACTCTGAGCGCGTATCCCCTCGGAGTTGCGGCGGTGAATGCTCGCCGTTTCAGTCTTGAGGAACTCCGCGAAGGCTTTGACGAATGTTTTTCCGCAAATCTTCAGCTAATTTCCAGTCAGGTTTCCAATACGGTCGTTCTGCAACGGTTGCTTTTCAAGCTCCTCGCAAAAGCATAAGGCGGAGATTTTAAAATAATTTTCGTTGTGCTCTGGACGCGATCAATCGCTTCAGTCAGATTACCTTACGCTGAAACCTGTAAAATGATGCTTCGTATCCCATTTTTATTGTTCGCACTTTTGCTTTTGCCCCTGATCAGCTTCTGCGCAAAAGAAGCGCCAACGACCGAATTCAGTTTTCACCCATCTGCACCGCTCATCGGGGAACCCATTACGGTTCATGTGAATGGATTAAACCCTTCGGAAAAAATTCAGATTACCGCTCGTCTGAAAGATGAACTTGGGAGAATATGGCAATCCAATGCCTTTTTTGAAGCGGACAAAAAAGGTAACTTGGATCTCTCGAAAGCGGCTGCCGTAAGCGGTACTTATTCTGGAATCGATCCCATGGGGTTGTTCTGGTCAATGCAACTGGATCCTCTGGAAAAGCAACGCTCTTCATATTGGCATGTCTCGCTCGCTCCCATAGAAGTTATCTTTAAAGGAAAACGGGCAAACGGCCCTCTTATCAGTGGTAAGATAATCCGAAAAATTTCCGCGGAAGGTGTTCACAAGTTGGAAATCCATGATCATGGCATCGTCGCAAATCTCTTTCTTCCTGCGAAAAACGAGAAACATCCCGCAATCATTGTCCTGGGCGGATCAGAAGGCGGCATCCCCAACGATGCCTATGTGGCACAATTCGCGAACCAGGGTTACGTCGCATTGGGGCTGGCCTACTACAAAGCTGCCGGGCTTCCCTCCCATTTCTCAAACATACCACTGGAGTATTTCCGCAATGGCATCGACTGGTTGAAAACAAGACCCGAGGTGGATTCCTCTCGTCTTGCAATTGTCGGATCTTCAACAGGCGGGATTGCGGCACTTCTCTGCGCTTCTCAATATCCCGATCTCCGTGCGGTTATCAGCATCATCGGCGGTCCCATTCTTTTTCAATCCATTGACACGAGCTCACTGGACAAGGCGAGTCCCCAGTCGAATTTCACTATTTCCGGAAGGGCTCTACCTTTTGTGCCTATCATCTCCCCAGATTTTACGGTCGAAAATCTTAATACCGCCTACTATCTTCGCGTGTTTTTAGGCAGTCTTTTTGCATCTTCCGATGACCTCGTGCAGCAGGCAACCATTCCCGTCGAAAAAACAAATGGCCCCATTCTCCTGATTGGCGCATGCAATGACCGCTTGCTTGGTTCCTCCTATCTGAATGCCAAAGCCTATAGTCGCCTAACGGAAAAAAAATTCCCTTTCCCCTATAGCGCGATCAATTATGAAGGAACCGGCCATACTTTGGGAGCGGCAGGGCTTCCTGGAACCCCGACTACGATTAACAGTGAGATCATTGACCCTTACGGTGTCGGTTATGAATATGGAGGAAATCCGAAAGATACCGCCCGTGCTCAGACCGATTCATGGAAACAGGTTTTCTCTTTTCTGAAAGAATACCTTCCCGAATCAAAAAATAGCGGTGGGAAAAAATCTCAATGACTTTTTCAAAACTTCGTAAAACAGCCCTCGAAAATCCTTCCATTGAACTACGGAATTTCTGCGCCCTTCTTGATCCCAAGGATGATTCGCAAATTGAAAGTATGGCGCAACGTGCAGTCGCCCTCACGCGTCAGCACTTTGGAAAGGCCATTCGCTTGTTCGCACCGCTGTATCTTTCAAACGAATGTATAAATTCATGCGCGTATTGCGGATTTTCGCGAGAAAATGCGATTTTGCGAGTGACTCTGGAAATTGATCAAGTCCTTGTCGAGGCTCGTTATCTGGCAAAGGAGGGCTTTCGAAATATTCTTCTCGTCGCGGGCGAGCATCCAAAATTTGTCTCCACAGAATATCTATCGCTTTGCGTATCCCGTCTTGCGCAGGAGATTCCCGATATTTCACTCGAAGTCGCCCCCATGGAAATCGAGCAATATGTACCGCTCGTCCGCGCCGGTGCAGAAGGTTTGATTGTTTATCAGGAAACCTACCATGAGGAGACCTATCGCCAGATGCACACGGCAGGGCCGAAAAAAGATTACGACTGGCGCATTGATGCGTTGGAACGCGGATATGCTGCGGGTTTTCGGCGTCTCGGAGCTGGGGTCCTGTTTGGCTTGTGGGACTGGCGAGAAGAAGCAACTTCTCTTGCCGCTCATATTCTTCATTTGCAGCGGACATGCTGGAAGGCACAGATCACCGTCAGCCTCCCGCGTCTTCGTCCGGCAGCCGGAGAGTTCGAACCGAAGTATTCATTTGACGATCGCGACTTTCTTCAGACGATGCTGGCTATTCGGATCTGTTTTCCGCATGTAGGCATCGTGCTTAGCACTCGTGAGCCAGAAGCTCTTCGTAACGCCATCACTCCGCTCGGAGTTACCATGATGAGTGCAGGAAGCCACACGGAGCCCGGAGGGTATACCAGACAGGGACGTGAAAACCTGCATGTGACGGTCCGAGGCAAAACATTACCCGCGAGTGTGGACGCCGAATTTGCGACAGGACAATTCGAGATTTCTGATGAGCGTTCCGCAGCAGAAATTGCGGAACAATTACGCTCAATGGGGCTTGATCCCGTCTGGAAGGATTGGGATCACGGGATACTCAATCCATGAATATTTTTCTGAATGACGAGCCTTATACGGTGATAATAAGCACCAATATTGCGGAACTCGTTATCGAACTCAATCTCCACCCGGCCACCGTGCTGATCGAGCATAATGGAATCGCACTTCATCGCGATGAATGGGTAAAGACAGATATCACGCAAAATGACCGCATTGAAATTCTTCACGTCGTTGCAGGCGGTTGATGCATGGCTAAAAAGTCAAAAAAGCTTTCACCAAAAGCCAAAGATACGCCCCCGAAGCTTCAAGCTCCGTCGTGCAAGACTCTTCTTCAGGGATCGATCCTCGTCATCACCGTATTAATCGTCTTCTCTCCGGTATTCCGCAGCGCTTGGTTCTGGGATGATGTAAAGCTCGTTACCGATAACCTCACGCTGCGTAGCTTGCAGGGACTTTGGGATATTTGGTTTACAAAACCGGTGACGGATTACTGGCCAATCAGCTGGAGTTTTCTTTGGCTCGAATGGCAACTCTGGGGGCTTCAACCTCTCGGTTTCCATATCTGTAATCTCGCACTGCATCTGTTAAGCGCATTTTTGATATGGAGACTTTTCAAGAAACTTGGCTTCCGATGGGGATGGGTCGGGGCGCTGTTGTTTGCCATTCATCCCCTCACCGTGGAATCCACGGTTTGGATCAGTGAAATCAAAAACACTCTCTCCCTGCCTTTCTTTCTGCTCTCTTTTACAGATTACATTGAATCCGATGGAAGCAAGGGAGGCCGTCACTACATTCGCTCTATTTTATTCTTTCTCGTGGCAATGCTTTGCAAGACCTCGGTCGTGATGCTTCCGATTGTCCTTCTGCTTTACTGCTGGTGGAAACGAAATCGAATAAGCCAAAAAGATATTTTAAAGACCGCTCCCTATTTTGGTATTTCGCTCATCCTTGGACTGGTAACCGTTTACTTCCAAAACAGTCGTGTTCCCGGCATGAGTGTGTTGATGACAGGTGGTTTCCTTGAACGTCTTGCGGGTGCGGGAAGCGCGATCTTCTTTTACTTATGGAAGTTTTTAGTCCCAACCGGGCTTCTCGTAATGTATCCGCACTGGAAACTCGACCCGCCTACTCCCGCCCAGCTCGCGACTATTCCCGTGCTGATAATCCTTCTTCTCACGCTCTGGAGTCAGCGCAATAAATGGGGGCGTCATGTACTTTTCGGATTCGGATTTTTTCTTCTCACGCTACTCCCCGTGCTTGGTTTTGTGAGTATGGGCTATATGGATATCAGCCTCGTCGCGGATCATCTTGTATACCTGCCGATGATCGGGATTGTAGGGCTCAGCACGCTCGGATTAGAAACTGCACATCGGAAACTTTCCACATCGTTGCGGCCCATCTTCATAGGGGGAATGATAATAGTCGGCACTCTTCTCGCATGGCAGAGCCACTGGTATGCCAGTCTGTTTATTCATCAGAAAACGCTATGGATTTATACACTTGAGCGTAATCCTGACGCATGGATGGCTCATAATAATCTAGGTATTGAATATGCGAGTGAGCCCGGCGGGAATTCGCTTGCCATTGCAGAATATGAAAAAGCATTAAGCATTAATCCGAATAATGCGCATGCTCATAATAATCTCGGGAATGCTTTGGCAAAAACTCCCGCTCGAATTTCGGAGGCTGTTGCAGAATTCGAAAAAGCATTAAGTATCGATCCCAATAATGCAGCAACCCATAAAAATCTTGGAAATGCTCTCGTAAAAATTCCTAATCGTTTGCCAGATGCCATCACTGAGTTTCAAACATCTTTGCGATTCGCCCCGAATGATCAGACTACACATTACAATCTAGCGCTTGCTCTCACGCAGGCAGATCGTACACCCGAAGCCATCGTCGAATACAAAGCCACGCTACAACTCAATTCCGACGACTCAACCGCGCATTATAATCTCGGCGTGCTGTTGGCCAATACTCCAGGACAAATGCCTCAGGCCATTAACGAGTTTGAAGAAGTCGTGAGGCTGAATCCCAATGATGCCGAGGCTCACTATAATCTCGGCATTGCCCTTGTACATGATTCCAAACGACATGAAGCAATTTCTCATTTTGAAGCAGCACTTCGTATTAATCCCAAACTCGAAGCCGCGCGCGAAATGCTTAGTCAGATACAAAATGAGCAGTAACGAGAATTTTAACTTCTTGTGGGCGTCTTGGAAATATACAACTTCCCTCGACCATCTCGATATCCTCCCCATTGAATTGTTGCCATGTATCTTCAAGCATTCTCTTTGAATCATAATCCGACCGATATTTGATCAATTGATAGATTTTAGGCGCTTCATCTATCGAACGATATCCACGCGAAAATCTCTCAACTTTTGTTGAAATTATTTTTGAGATTCACGGTCTTCAATCGAAGAGCATTTCCGATGACAGAGACACTGCTCAGCGCCATAGCCGCGCTGGCTATGATGGGACTAAGGAGAAGCCCAAATACGGGATAAAGCACTCCGGCGGCAATCGGCACGCCGACCGCGTTGTAAGCGAAAGCGAACCAGAGGTTCTGACGAATGTTGCGCATCGTCGCCCGGCTGAGAGCGATGGCCTGAACGATGCCGCGTAAATCTCCTTTCACGAGCGTAATCCCCGCGCTGTTCATGGCAACTTCGGTGCCTGTTCCCATAGCGATGCCCACATCCGCCGTGGCGAGTGCGGGAGCGTCATTGACGCCATCGCCAGCCATTGCAACCAAGCCTCCTTTCGATTTTAGACGAGCGATATGTTCCTGTTTTTGCTGCGGGCTGACTTCCGCGAAAGTTTCGTCAATGCCGACCCGTCCGGCAACGAATGTCGCGGTTTGTTGGTTGTCGCCAGTCAACATAACGACCCGGAGGCCGAGACTATGAAGCGCGGAGATAGCTTCGATCGTGGTTGGTTTGAGCGGGTCCGAGACTGCAACGAATCCGATATTTAGGCCATTGCGACTTACCCACACGACGGTGCTCCCCTCGCTTTGCAGTTCGTCGGCCTTAGCCATGATGCTTGCCTCTTCTCCTCCAACGAATGCCCGCTTGCCAACAAGCACGGTGGCGTCATTGACCACACCACGAACGCCACTGCCGGTGACGGAATCGAAATTCGTAACTTCTGGAACATTCAATCCGCGTTCCCTGGCGGCGACAGTTACTGCGGAGGCAATCGGATGTTCACTGTGTCCTTCGAGTGCGGCGGCAAGCGAAAGCAAGTCTTCCTTCGACATGCCAATTGGCTCGATGTGTGTCACGGAAGGTTTTCCTTGAGTGAGAGTACCCGTCTTGTCAACGACGAGCATGGTGACATTTCCGAGTGCCTCCAAGGCTTCTGCGTCCTTTACCAGCACGCCCATACCCGCTCCTCGCCCCACCGCAACCATGATAGACATGGGTGTTGCCAAGCCGAGAGCACATGGGCACGCGATGATGAGAACGGCCACGGCATTGACAAGCGCGTAGGAAAACGCTGGCTGTGGACCCGCGAACATCCAGACAAGAAACGTAATGAGCGAAATGGCGAGAACGGCGGGAACGAACCACCCGGCTACCTCGTCCGCGAGGCGCTGAATTGGAGCCCGGCTTCGTTGTGCCTGAGCAACCATCGCCACGATTTGAGCGAGCATCGTTTCCGCGCCAACCTTGTCCGCGCGCATGAGCAAGCTGCCAGTTCCATTGATGGTTCCTGCGGCCAGTCGGTCGTCCGTCTTTTTGCTGACGGGATTTGGCTCTCCGGTAAGCATCGATTCGTCCACGGCGCTTTGTCCTTCCGTGACAACGCCATCGACGGGCACTTTTTCTCCAGGTTTGATGCGCAGCACCCATCCGATGACGACCGAATCGACATTTACATCATGTTCCGTGCCATTTTCGATTAGGTGAGCCGTCTTTGGAGCGAGAGTTAGCAGCGCGTGTATAGCAGCCCCTGTTCCGGCACGGGCGCGCTGCTCGAGCACCTGTCCGAGCAACACGAGAACGGTTATGACCGCTGCTGCTTCAAAATAAACAGGCACCATGCCTCCATGCTTGAACGAGTGCGGCAGGATGCCGGGTGCGAGTAAGGCGACAACGCTGAAGGCGTAGGCGGCTCCCGTGCCGATTGCTATCAGCGTGAACATGTTCAAATGGCCGCTACGCAACGAACGTGCGCCACGAACAAAAAATGGCCATCCGGCCCACAACACAACTGGTGTGCTGAGGAAAAATTGAACCCATGATGAAAACGTTCCAGACAGGCTGGCGAGCCAAGGGATGTGAGCACCCATCGCCAGAACGAAAACAGGGACGGCCAAGGTGAGTCCCACCCAGAACCGCCGCGTCATATCGCGAAGCTCTGTGTTGTCCTCCTCTGCCTCTACCGGTTCGAGGGACATACCGCAGATAGGACATTCGCCTGAGTGGTACTGACGAACTTCCGGATGCATCGGACAGGTGTAGGTGGTGCCTTCGCGGAATGCGGGGTTGCGCTCCAGAGCCATGCCGCATTTGGGACAATCACCCGGCTCATCCGACTCGACATCTGGACACATCGGACAGAACCATTTTTTGCTCGGTTTGATCGATGGTTCGTGACCTCCGGGGCTACCCGTGTGTGGTGCGGTATGATGCTTGCAGCAAGAACTCATTTCGACTCCTCCAAGGCGTTGATGATTGGGCAATCTGCGACCGAACCTCGCCCATCGCACGCATCAGAAATCGAAGCGAGGGATTTACGCATGCGCCGGAGGTCGGAAATTTTCTGGTCAATGATCTCCAGCTTTTTCTCGCTCAGACGTTTTACCCGGGCACGGCTGCGGGACGGGACGGCACGCAGGGAAAGTAGCTCGGCAATTTCCTTGAGAGAGAATCCGAGTTCCTGTGCCCGCTTGATGAATCTAAGGCGGGCGACATCCGATTGCGGATACTGCCGATAGTTGGATGCCGTGCGCTTGGGTTTGGAAATCAGTCCGCTGCGCTCATAAAAACGCACTGTCTCGATATTGATTCCGGCCAGCGCAGCCAGCCGGCCGGTAGTGAGTGAAATGTCTGCCATAATTTGAGTCTACACCCTGTAGTATAGTCTAGGGTCAACCGCTGTTTTGTATGAATTTACTTAATGTAAAATACTTTACTACGACACTGTATTACCGAGGTGAAAGGATTGCGATGCACTTACTTTCATTTACAATAGCTTGAGCACAAATGAGCTCTGTTGTCTTTGTGCATTCCGAGAAATTTCTTATGGAAAGCGAGAAATTAAGCTCAGATGCATCAAGCGGGACGAACCACAATCCTATCCTTGCCCGCTTCGACTACGCGAATTCTTTCGCCCTTCTCAATAAAGCTCCCGTCTGTCACAACATCGGTAAGGTGTCCGTCAAATAACGCCTTCCCTGCGGGACGTAATATCGTTATAGCGACACCTTCAGTCCCTAGCTCAAGCAAGGGAATCCCCTCCTCCGCAACGACATGGGAAGGTCCGGAGCTTGGTGGAGTTCTCAGCACAAGGCGGCGGAATAAAGGGATATCCGGAAAAAATCGCGCAAGCAGAACGATCGCTATAGTGGAAAACAGAAGTGCCATCGCAAGATTACTCACTGGCCAGTAAAGTGCCTGGGCGGAAGGAATGAACGGCTGCCCCGGATAACGGTCAATCATCGCGAAAAGAAGCGAGCCCATAATCAGCAGAAGTCCGCTGAGTATCATGACAAAGCTTCCCGGAAAAAAGAAAACCTCAATACCCACCAATAGAATTCCCACGACAAAAACCACGGCAGTTTCATAACCCGTTAATCCCGCGATATAGTGGCCTGCAAAAAACAACAGGAAGCAAATTGCCGCACAAAATCCAGCAAGTGCAAACCCTGGGGCTTTCAATTCAAGATAGACGCCAAGAATTCCGCCCAGCAGAAAGAGTGGAGCCAATGTGGTAATAAACAGCGCAAGTTTTTCAAAACCCGACGGCTCCAACTTGACGATAACTCCCGCATAGCCCGCCTGCTTCACGATATCTGAAAGCGAATCGGCAATACCTTTAGCAAACAGCGGTTTTCCAGCATAGAGGCGTGTCGCCTCCTGCGCACTCAGCGTAAGCGGCTTTCCACTTGGATGAATAAGCACTCCGCCCAACTTCACTTCTTTGTCCTTATCGATGAATGCTTCGGCAATTTCAGGATTATAGCCATTTCGCTGCGCCGCACTTCGGAAGTAGCCGGAATAATAGGAAACGATTTTTGAATTCAGCGTTTCAGGCACATCCTGTCCGCCCTCCAATACCGGGGCCGCTGCCCCGATAGCACTCACCGGGGCCATGTAGATACTTTTAGTGCCCAGCGCAATCAAGGCCCCTGCAGAACCGGCGTTATTATCCACATACGTCGCCGTGGGAATCGAGGACTTGAGAAGCAGATTTAAAATTTTCACCGCCGAGGACATCTTTCCTCCAGGCGTATCCATCTCAATGATATAGGCACTAGCACCCGCCGCCTCGGCCGCTTTCAAGCTTCGCCGAAGAAAGAAAAACTGCGCATCACCGATTTCTCCCTTCAAGGGCACGACGACCACATCTCCCTTCGCAATCGAAAAGTCCGCAGCCTGGACTTGTAAGAAGCTGGCTAGACTGCCTAAAACCGCGAGTGCCAAAAGGAATCTTCGCATTACCTGTAAATCTCTCTCGCCCTATTTGATGGCTCAAGTAAATTTGTAGCGTTATGGGAAGAATTACACCCGAGTCCATCGAGCAGATTGCGGCGGCAAATGATATTGTCGATGTGATCAATGGGTACTTCCCCCTCAAAAGAGCCGGCACCAGTTGGAAGGCCCTTTGTCCTTTCCACAAGGAAAAGTCGCCCTCCTTCACTGTGAACCCGCTGCGGCAAAACTACCATTGCTTCGGCTGTGGCGCCCACGGAACGGTGATCGGGTTTGTCATGCAGTATGAAAACCTGGATTACCCCAGCGCGATCCGCCGTCTCGCGCAGCGAAGCGGCACTCCGATTATGGAAGAGGCCGGAAGCTATGCCGAATCCGACCAGCGGGGAGAAGAAAAGAAACGGCTGCTTGCCCTGCATAATGAAGCTACCGAATGGCTGCACCAGAATTTGATGAAAAAACCGTCCGCCCAGACGGCCCGTGAATATTTAAAATCCCGTGGCATCACCCGCGAGGTTGCAGTCCGGTGGAAGCTCGGTTATGCAGCAGATTCCTGGAATGAACTTTTAACGTATCTCATTGATCGTGGTTTTCAACCCGAGGAAATTGAAAAGGCCGGTCTCGCCGTGCGAAAGGAAAATTCGCAGGATCTTTACGACCGTTTTCGGGATCGCCTCATGTTTCCCATCTCCAATGAAATGGGAGAAGTCATTGCTTTCAGCGGTCGAGTGCTCGATCCCGAAGCAAAGACAGCGAAATACGTAAACTCTCCAGAAACACCGCTTTTCAGCAAAGGCCGCGTACTATTCGGTCTCGATAAAACAAAGCGTCCGATCATCGAAAAACACACCGCCATCGTTTGCGAAGGTCAGCTCGACCTCATTACCTGCTACGAGGCGGGAGTGCAAAACGTGATCGCCCCGCAGGGAACCGCTTTTACCGACCAGCAAGCCCGTGTGCTACGCCGCTTCGCAGAAACCGTCGTCCTATGCTTCGATGCCGATACGGCAGGCATGGCAGCCGTAGAGCGCTCACTTCCCGCTCTTTTCAGCGTGGGACTTGAGGTTCGAGTTGTGGTCATGCCAAAAGGCGAAGATCCGGACTCGACCATTCGCAAGCAAGGCGTGGAAGCTTTCCAAAAGCTGATTGAAGGAGCTCGAGACTTTTTTGATCATGCAATCCAACAGGCTTTTGAGGCCGATACCGATATGTCTCCGCGAAGCAGGGCGGCAATTGGCAAACGCCTCGCGTCTTTCCTTGGGCAGATGGACGACATCGCCTTGAGAGACGCCCATGTTCAGTCCCTGAGTTCACGGCTGCAATTATCACCCACCGTGCTGATCGATCTTATTAATTCCACTCGCCGCAACAGAGCCGAAAAGCAGGAAGATCACGAGGAGGCACAACCGCAGCGAGAAACGATCGAGCTTTCATCCGGCGAAACCATCCTGTTACGCGCGGCGCTCTCCAGCGAGGAAGTGCGGCAATGGATGAAAGAACTCGATTTATCCCAAATCTCCCACTCCGCAGGTGTGCAGAACCTTTATGAAAAACTGCGTGGAGCCGATTTTCCAGATGACGATCCTCAGGCTTTCAGCCGTTTTCTGGCATCTCTCCCTCCCGAAAATCTGGAAGTCATTAATGGAGTCACTTTCCTTACGGATCGCTCACGAGCCCTGCTAATGGCTAAAGACTGCTGGAACGGAATGCTGGCCGAACGCTATAAGGCGCGTTTGGAACATTGTAGGCAACAATTCAAAAAGCCCGGGCTGACTACGGAAGAAATAACGGAAATACAGAAAGAAACTCTTGACCTGACGCGCCGCCTAAAGGATATTCCCCGGTTCTCCCGTTGGGCTTCTGCTTCTTAATTACAAGTCGCAAGACTGTCTTTCGGGCCTATTTGTATTGGTGACATTAAGATAGTTATTATGGGGAAAACCGTTAAAAAAACTGCGAAAAAGCCTTCTAAAAAGCCCGCGAAGGTGGCTTCCACGAAAAAAACAAAACCCCCGGCTCCAAAGTCGAAGCCCGCTGTCGCCAAGGATAAAGCCGTTGTTAAAAAAGCGCCTGTCGCGCCCGTTAAAGCCGCTGCCAAGCCTGCTAAAGTAGTAGCAGCCAAGCCACAGCCCGCTGCTATAGCAAAAGTTTCCGCTCCAGCACCCGCTGCCAAGGTATCCAAAGCCGAAGCCAAAAAAGCAGCTTCCGCTGAAAAAGGAAAAGATACCTCAAAATTGAAGGATCCATCTCTCTTCGTCCTTAACGGCGATAATCTCGATCCTCAAAAAGTTCTCCAGGAAAAGATCAAAGACCTCGTTCGCCTCGCAAAGGAACAAGGTTACATTACCTACGACGATCTTGAAGAAGTTCTTCCTGACTCTGTTAATGACACCGAAACTCTCGAGAATGTTATGGGGCGTCTCCGTAGCCTCGAAGTTGAAATCATCGATTCTTCAGACGTTGATCGCTTTAAATTCGGCAAGAAGGCCGACGAAGAAGAAGAGGAAAAAGACGAGAAGGCGGATACCAAGCTCGATATTCTCGATGACCCTGTCCGTATGTATCTCAAGCAGATGGGACAAGTTCCCCTTCTGACTCGGGAGCAGGAAGTTGAAATTTCCAAGCGTATTGAAGACGCGGAATTCATGGTCCAGAGCCATATTTACCGCTACGGCTTCATCGCAATTGCCCATCTTGATCTCGCACAGAAGCTGATTGATCAACGTGAGCGCTTTGATCGCGTCATTCTCGACAAGAAGATTGAAAGCCGGGAACGCTATATGAAGGCGCTGCCCAAACTTTGCCAGATGCTGAAAAGCCAGGCAGATCAGGCAGCCAAGCTCTATCAGAAGCTTGAAGGCGGCAAGTCCCACCCCGAAAAAGAAGTCAAACCTTTTGAGAAAGCACTTCTGGTTCTTCAAAAAACCTACCCTAAATTTTACTTTAAACAGAAGGTCATTGAAGACTTTGTACAGCTTGCAGATGAAAACCTAAGATCTTTGCAACAGGTTGTCGGAGAAAATTATAAGAGTAATTCCAAGGAAAAAGCGTCAAAAGTAAAGAAAGAGCATCCTGACCGTACCTCTGAAATCGAGAACCGTATCTGGATGCATCCTGAGGAGTTTATTTCCCATCACCGCAAGCTGAAGGACTACCATCGCAAGGCGCTTCGCGCAAAAACCGAGATGGTGGAGGCCAATCTGCGTCTCGTCATTTCTATTGCCAAAAAGTATACCAATCGTGGCCTCTCCTTCCTTGATCTGATTCAGGAAGGAAATATGGGCCTTATGAAAGCGGTTGAGAAATTCGAATACCGCCGTGGTTACAAATTTTCTACTTATGCAACCTGGTGGATTCGCCAGGCGATTACCCGATCGATTGCCGATCAGGCCCGCACGATTCGTATTCCGGTCCACATGATCGAAACGATCAATAAGCTTATTCGTGTCCAGAAACAATTGGTGCAGGAATACGGCCGTGAACCCACTCCTGAAGAAATATCAGAGGAAATTCAGCTTCCGGTAGAGCGTGTGCGCGCTGTGTTGAAAATGGCGCAGCAGCCTATTTCCCTTCAAGCCCCTGTTGGTGACAGCGATGACACCAGCTTTGGAGACTTCATCGAAGACAAAGGTGCTGAAAACCCTGCAGACCAGGCGGCCATCGTTCTTTTAAAGGATAAAATCCGTGATGTGCTTTGCACGCTTACCGAACGTGAGCGCCAGGTGCTGGAACAACGCTTCGGACTCGTGGATGGCTATAGCCGCACACTTGAAGAAGTTGGCCGTCAGTTCAAGGTGACTCGTGAGCGTATTCGTCAGATCGAGGCGAAAGCACTTCGTAAGATGCGTCACCCAACCCGTATTCGTCAGCTTGAAGGTTTCCTGGAACCCCAGGATTATTAAGTGTTTTATGATTAACTAGTTAGACTAAGACTGCTATTTTTATTGATTTTGGTAATAACTTTTTGCAACTTTAGCCACTAGTGCTTGTTTAATTATTCGCGGTATGAAAAACCCCGAAAAACTGCCTGATGATGAACGACTTTGGGAGCTTCTTGATAAAGGAAGCAAGCCTTCGGTTTCTCCTTTTTTCTCCAGGAATGTGCTTAGAGAAGCCAGAAAACTTCAACAGAAGAGCGTTAAAGGCATGTTTTGGTGGTTACGCCTGCTAATTCCAGTAACGGCCTGCCTTATGCTAACCGCAGGTGGCCTCACCTTCTGGAAGCCTATAACTCCATTTGGAAGTAATTCCCAGAAAACCGCTTTTGTGGAGAAGGGTGACTCCTCCATCGATTTTGATACTGTCAAAAACCTCGATTTGCTCGTGGCAAATGAAGAGAGTAGCTTATGGGAAGACAACGCCTCCTTACAGTAAGCGCTTTTTTATTCTCGGCATCTCTCGCGTTTGCACAATCTGCATCTGACGTTTCTCACGGAGAAGCCTCGCCCTCACCTCGCCATCCCGGAGCTGCTGTGACATCCGGGCAAAAGCCTTTGAATCTACCCGAGCATATAAAAGATCGGCTTGATAAAATGCCGCCTGCGGAACGCGCGAAGTTTCTCGAAAACTTTCATCACTGGCAGCAAATGACGAATGAGGAAAAACATTATTTCCGCGAATGCGCGATGATGGAACGCCAAAAAATCCAAGAGGCTGCCAATGCTGCATTGCAAAAAAGCGGACTCACTCTGGATAAAGACCGAAGCGAGGCTTTTGCCCTTCGCTATATGCAGGAACGGCGAAAAATCGAGCGCTCCCTGCATCAGGAGTTGGAAGCCAAACGCGTGCAACTTCTGGAGGGGGTTATTGAAAAATTGAAAATCGAATTTTCAACTTCCGTGATTCCAAAGAAAGAAGATGCCACCGTAAACAGTAAGACCTGTCCTCAGCCTGCCTCTACTCCGTAATTTTGACGGGGGTGCCAACCTTGACTTTATTGTAGATCAGCGGAGCTATTTCCACTGGCAGACGCACGCATCCGTGAGAAGCAGGGTAGCCCGGAAGAATACCCACATGCATCCCCACGCCCTCTCCCGTCAACCGCATGAACCATTTCATCGGTGCTCCCTCATAGCGTGTACCACTCGGGGCGGAATCAATACGTGAACTTACCCCGGCACGCACCACTCTTCCTTTAGCGTCCACAAAATTCCCATAAATGTTCGATCGGTGATCGGGATCTTTTTCCATGACTTTGAAAGAGCCTGATGGAGTCCAGCCTTTGCGCTTGCCCGAGGAGATAGGCGAGTCAATGGCAATTTCGTCACCCACCATCAGATAAACGCGCTGCTTTCCCAGAGAAATGAATACGGAAGTATTGTCCTGGGTGGCTTTTTCCATCACTCTCGCACTTACCTTGGCCGGTGGCTGTTTTTGAATAAGTTCGGACGCTTTCTTCGGTTTTTTCTTATCTAGCGAGGCATCCTGTGCCAGAACAGCATGGTTGGGAAACCACGCCATGACAAAAACGACCAGGGCTGAGAATTTTAAAAGTTTTTTTAAATCAAACATGCGAGGATATCTTCGATTAGCAATCCCGATTTCCGTGAGAGAAGTAACGGGTTTATTGGAAAATTACGAGAGAACTTTTAATCTACCCACGTGATCCAACGCAGTTCCATCGCAGTAGCTCTTTTTTTGAGCACTTTTATCCTACGGGCTGATATTAACAGTTCCCTCCCTCCTCCGCCTCTGCCTCTACCGCTAAAAGTCCAGATATTGGTAGGTGAGAAGGTTGAGATAACTCTACAGGCGCGTTCTCAGAGTACCCTTCCTCTTACCTTTTTGATCCGTTCCTCTCCTGCTCACGGCACGCTTACAAAAATCGAGTCCATTGATGCACGAACCTCGAAGGTTATTTACCAGCATACGCGAGCTCACGGTGCAGGAGGTGATTCCTTTACCTATGCAGTGCAAGCGCCCAATACCGGCGTATCGGCAGCCGAGCGGGTTACCATCCACATCAGCGAACCCGCTTCGGTATTTGACGCGCCCAATACGCTGACCTTTGATGATGTTATTATTGGTGATTCCAGTCAGAAAAAAATAACACTTAAAAATCTTGGTGGAGGAATTATTAAAGGATCTCTGGAGTTTCCGCCGCCATGGGAAATCTCTGACAATGGCTCCTATTCGTTGAAAGCCAATCAATCGAAGAGTTTCACCATCACATTCCGTCCTGCAGAGGCTCGGGAGTATCGGGATATTATTTCCTACAGCAATGATCCCGCGCGACGACTTCTTCTCGCTGGCACCGGTCTGCCTCCCATCGAAGTACATCCCCCAGCTTTGGAACTTCCCAATATGCAAAATGGCAAACGAAGCGCTCTCCTGGAAATTGTAAATATCGGTAAAAAGCCCTGCACCGCTGCATTTATCATTCAGCCAATTTTCACACCGATTCCTGACATCAGCCTTAAGGCCGGAGAAAGTAAAAAAATATTAATTTCAACCTCTGGCAAGCATCTCAGTGCGATCAATTCTTTAGTTCAAATTCAATGTGGCGCCTATAAAACCAATGTTCCTGTCACAGGATTTTCGATTCCTGCACAGCTAAGCTTCAATCCTGAAACTCTTGATTTCGGAAAAGTATCCCCCGGGCATACCTATCACAAAACTCTGGATATTACGAATTCAGGAGGAACACCTATTACGCTGCGAACAAAAGCGCTTTCTGAAATTACTTTATCACCTGATCCTCTTAAAACGCCCATTAATCCCGAAAAAACAGTTTCCTTTGAAATCAAGCTGGAGCCAGGGATAGATTCAAGGCCCCCTCTTACACTTGAGTTCACTACTGAAGATAAAAGCATCGCAAAAACAACGGTTCTTTTTGTCGTGGAAAATGCAGATCCGTCCTCGCGTGTTTATGTAGTTTCAAACATAGACACCTCAAAACAGGAAAAAAATCCGCCCACCCAATCCGCCTCGCCTCAATCCATATTTAAACTGGCGGAAAAACCGCGCATTGAGCATATCGGGGTCGTCGAGCAGGGAAGAAATCACCTTTATCTGGTATGGAAAAAACTCAACGATGATACCATTACCACTTATGTAATCGAACAGCTGATGCCGAAGAAAAAATCTCCTACCGGGATCGAATGGGCATGGGTTCGGCCACGAAATTCGAAAATCACCATGGAAGGTGATTACGTCCACGCCTCTCTTACGGGTCTTCCGGCAGGGACAAGCATGAATTACCGCATTCTCACTTCCGATCAAACGGAAACCCTAACTCCTGTTTCCGAAATGTTTCGTGTATCAACCAAAACAGGTCGAAGTTTTCGAATTCCATTCTTGCTAGTCCTGATTTTCGCCTTATTGGCTACCGCATTTTTTATTTGGAGAGAACGCCATAAACAAGGCAAACAGCTGGCAGAAGAAACCTCCCAAATTGAAGGGAAGTAACAAACCCCACTGATATTATCTTTGAAAAGGCTTGTCGTGTGAATGGTAAGCGCAGAAAGTAGCTCGAACCCCGAATAATACAAATATGCAGCTAGGAATGATTGGACTCGGACGGATGGGCGCGAACATGGTTCGTCGACTCATGAAAAATGGCCACACTTGTGTCGTTTACGATACAAATCCCAAGACGGTTAAAGAACTTGCTGATGAAGGAGCGATAGCCGCGACCTCCATGCAGGATCTCGTATCCAAACTCGAAGCACCGCGAAATGTCTGGGTCATGATCCCTGCTGCTATTACAGACAAGATCGTCAAGGAGCTTGGTGGCATGCTAAAAAAAGACGACACCATCATTGACGGTGGAAATTCTTTTTATCGCGATGATCGGCGCCGCGCCGCTTCATTCCGTCCACAAGGCATTCACTATCTCGACGTAGGAACCAGCGGTGGCGTATGGGGACTTGAGCGTGGATATTGCATGATGATCGGTGGCGATAAGGTCGCTGTGGATCGCATGGATCCTATTTTCAAAACACTGGCCCCCGGAATTGGAGATATCCCAAGAACACCCGGTCGTGAAAAAATCGCTGGCACTGCGGAACAAGGTTACCTCCATTGCGGAGAATCCGGTGCAGGACATTTCGTTAAAATGGTTCATAACGGTATCGAATACGGCATCATGGCTGCTTTCGGTGAAGGATTTGATATTCTCGCAAATGCCAATATTGCTGCGCGTGCTCGTGAGAATGACGCAGAAACCGCGCCATTGATGAATCCTGATCTGGTTTTCGACATCAATCTCGCCGATGTCTCGGAACTTTGGAGACGCGGAAGCGTCGTCAGTGCATGGTTGCTTGATCTTGCAGCAGCAGCGTATGCCAAGAGCCCGAAACTGGAAGACTACTCTGGCCGTGTTTCGGATTCCGGAGAAGGTCGCTGGACAATTACCGCCGCCATCGAAGAAGGCGTGGATTGCGAAGTGCTCAGTTCCTCGCTCTTCGCCCGTTTCCGCTCACAGAAGGATCATACCATGGCGGAAAAAGTCTGCTCGGCGATGCGTTTTCAGTTCGGCGGACATCTTGAAAAACCTTCTGGCGGATAGTATCGGTAATATCTGTGAATGATTTTTATCACTCCAGATATTCAGTATGAATGCGGATTATGATGTAGCAATCATTGGGGGCGGTCCTGCAGGCAGTACCGCTGCCACTCTTCTTGCGAAGAAAAACCGTCGAGTTATTGTTCTCGAACGGGAAAAATTCCCTCGTTTCCATATCGGAGAGTCATTGCTCCCATTTACCATGTCGGCATTTGACCGGCTGGGAGTCAGGAAAAAACTGGATGCTGCTGGCTTTGTCGTAAAATGGGGTGCCGAAATTATATCCGGCTGCGGAGAGCGGGAAGTTAAATTTTATTTCAAAGATGGCTTTCGCCCTCCCTGTCCCACTGCATTCCAGGTCACGCGCTCCGAATTTGATAAAATACTACTCGATCACGCATCGACAGTGGGAGCCGAGGTATCGGAAGAGACTATTGTGCAGAGTGTCGATTTTGGCAGTGATTATGTGACGCTTTCCGCGAAAAAAGAAGCAGCCGATCCTTTCACCATCCAAGCCCGTTATCTTTTGGATTGCAGCGGACGAAACTCCCTGGTGGGAACACACTTCGATTTGAAGCGTAGTTATCCGGGATTAAAGAAATTCGCGGTTTACGCGCACTATGAGAATGTATTTCTTCCCGAAGGTATTGACGGCACATTGACCCGTATGGTGCGTTCAAAAGATAAATGGTTTTGGATGATTCCTTTGAGTCGCACAAAAGTGAGCATCGGACTCGTAATGGATACCGCCGCATTTAGAGACTTAAAGCTCAAACCGGAGGAAGTCCTCGAGCAAAGCATTCAGGAACAACCCAAGGTTCGTGAACGCATGCAGCACGCACACTTGGTTTCCAAGGTATATGCGAGTAGTGATTACTCTTATCGCAATCACCGCTTGCACGGAGATCGATGGCTACTTGCTGGTGACGCCGCAGGATTTATCGATCCGGTTTTCAGTAGTGGCATTTTTATAGCGGTGCTTTCGGGGGAAAAAACTGCGGATATTCTGGATCGAGCCCTGACTGATGAAAAATGCGCCTCACGTTTGTTCTCCCAATATACACGTTCATTGAATCGGGTCATGGATCTTTACCTACATTTTGTTCAGGGCTGGTATCGTCAGGAATTTGCGGAAATGCTCATGAATCCGGCAGACTTCCTGCAAATCGTTCCTGCTGTAAATGCCGTGCTGGCAGGAAACGATGGGACAGCCTTCGCTTTAAAGTGGAGGCTTTGGGTTTTTGACGTATTAGTCTTTTTACAACGCTATACCGCCATTTCCCCTCGCCTGACACTTCTTCCATCGAATGCATAAAATTCTTCTTGGTCTGGGCACAATCGCTTTTTTGCTGGTTTCCGCATGTCAAACGGCTCCTAAGATAGCTTTCACTCCACAGACTCTTCAGCATGGAAGATTGCTTTGGAAAACGAGCTCGAAGTCGCTCGTAGCGGATATCATCATTCAAAAAAGTGCGAATGGCGATACACGCCTGATCCTTACGAAAGAAACCGGTAGTCCGATTCTTATTATCACCCGAACGACGTCACTGCTCGATGTTGATGAGCGCATGAATGGGAAACATTGGAGGGGCGAACCCAGTCGCCTGCCTTCAGCTCTCATAGGATGGTCAGCTCTCATAGATGCCATCGCTGTGTCAAAACACATGCCTGAAGGCTTTAATGAGGTACATGATGCCTCTGGGTGGAATGCGATCTATCGAATCCAAAATGGAAAGCTGGAAACTTTGGATGTCTTTTCAGAAGAATCCAATGAACGCTATCGCATTGCTGTCTCTTCGCCTGTTTCTGCCACAGCTGGAATGCGGTGACAGTCAAATAAATAACTATTAAATGGGGTACATCCCCACAACGGTTCTACATGAACGACAAATCCTCGTTCTAAGAAAGGAGCCCTTACTTCATCAATCGTGGGAAAATTAATTTTCCCGCCACGGATCCATCGAATGGCCCGGGTAAAGATATCCTCAGCCAAGGTAATCCCATATCTCCAGCTTATATCTTTAATTGCAATACGAATGAGAGCATGTCCTCCAGGACTGACACGGTCTGCTATTGAATTAAGAATATCCTGCTGTGTCTCGTCGTCGAAATAGTGAATGACGTCGAGCACCGCAATATTTCCAGAAAAATCAGGAAGATCCGTAGCGCTTCCTATTTCCAATACGACATCGGGACTGTCGAATACCTTTCGCGCACAATTAATCTTTCTCTCATCGATATCGATTCCGTACATTTGAAAGTCATGACCATATTCCCTGAGATAGCTCATCAGTAGGCAAACCCCGCACCCCACGTCCATGAGTGGAAGATCGGAATTTTTCAATATCCTGGAAATTGCACGATATGCGGGATCAAGTGTCAGCTTGCAAAAGGCGTAATATTTCAAAGCCGTGCGCTCTCGAAATTGTTGTGCGATTTTCCAGCATACCCCTCTGTCATTCATTGTGTGCTGATTGGTCTCCGTTCGATCCGTAAGGCCCGAATAAAAAGGAAAAAAGCATGCACCAAGAAGACCCCATAGCGCATTACTTAAAAAACCCATAATTGATATTAAAAGCGCAGACGTGGCTGCTACACCCGCCAGTTGACCGAGCAGCGTTGTGAAAAGTTGCTCCCTCACCCCCATGCCACTAAGGCTGATAGGTAAAGCAGAGATAATATCGACTGCCGGCATAATGGCAAAAAAATCAACCATTGGAATATTGGCAGAGATGGCGCGACTGCCAAAATAGAAGGAAAGAAAATAACAGCACAACATGATCAGCGAAAGAAAGCTGGCAAGTAATGTGCCACGCCACTCACGCAAAAATACAGCATAGGCGTCCGCGAATTCGACGAGCAGCTTTCTAAATGGTAAATTTGCCGGCAGTCGTTGTTGCCAACCCTTCACCGCGACTATCAGGGAAAATGCCAATATAAAAGATGTTCCGATCAAAAATGTGAAAACAAAGTACATGAGCCCTGCAACCACAGGACTCCGCATTAACCATTCATAGCGCAGGCCGATCAATACAGCGGACGCCACAATCAACGCACCAAAGCCGCTGATACGGTCCAGGATCACTGACAGGAAGGAAGCCGTCTTCGGTTGTCCCTCGCCCATTAAATATCCTGCTTTAACGGCATCGCCTCCCACAGCCCCCACCATGACAAGATTGAAAAACGCCCCTATGAAATACAATTGCGTAGATCGTAAAAAGGAGACGTGAATATTTAAGGCTCGAAGAAATATCCGCCAGCGACAAATACCCAGGAAATTCAAAATGCCACAAATCGCCACGCTTGCCAGAACCCACCGAAAATCGCAATGAGAAGCCGCGTATATGAGATTCTCTCGTAACAAGCCATCACGGAACAGCCATAGTAACAAGCCGATGGTGACCGCAGTCTGAATAAGCAATATAAGCCAGCGCTTCATGAATACCTGTAGAAAACTCGAGAAACGAAAAACGTATCCAAGCTAGAGCAGAATTAGAAGGGAATCTCGCCTAAAAATCAATAATGACATTTTGTGAGAATCTCATGGAAAAGACCGCGGTTTAAGAGCCATATTATGCCCTGTAATGTCCTGTAAATCCTCCATTCCACCACTCTCGACTCGCAGAGCCTGGACTACCGCAGCAGGGGGAATTTTATTTTTCATCAATATCCTAGCTCTGATAACCGGGAAAAGGAAAATCGCGCGCACCGCATTTCTCGGTTGGAACGCGTTACTTTTGTACCCCACATTAAAGCGCAACTCGAATGCTTTTGGCCCGATAATCACACGCTTTAAGACGAACTCGAAAGAAGTATGGCTTACCATTGATGACGGGCCGGATCCCGTTGAAACGCCAAAAGTTTTAGAGCTTTTAAAAAAGTATAACTTCAAGGCCAGTTTTTTTTGCATTGGCAGTAAAGTAGACAGCCAAAAAGATCTCTGCCGCCGAATTATGCATGAAGGACATACTGTTGAAAATCACTCCTACAACCATGCCAGCACCACATTCTGGATGCTCCCTCCTCGCTCAATGGAACGCGAAATCACGACCACGTCGCAAGCCATTCACTCGGCTACTGGTGAAAGGCCACGCTTTTTCCGCTCTCCCGCAGGCATGACAAATCCGTGTGTTCATCCAGTGCTGGCTCGTAATGGTCTTCGTCTTGCCGGATGGAGCTGCGCCGGTTTTGACGGCGTATCACGCAGTCCTCGTGCGGTCCTAAAATGTCTTTTGCCAAATATTCGCCCTGGTGCGATTATTCTTTTGCACGAAAATCTTAGGGCAAGCCCTGCATCCAGCCGTCTTCATACGCTGCATCTCTTACTCCAACACCTCGCCATGCGCGGCTATGCATGCGTCATTCCCGAAGAGGAATCATTACAGGATTCTTAATGGCTTCCGAACCTCTTCCAGCAGCGTCCCGCATTGAAGCCGAGCCGCACCATCGACGGACTTTTAATCGCGTCCTGTACAGCGTCTTCATTTTTAAATTCACCTCCTTTCTTTATCCGTATCTGGGCAGGCGGATTTTTCGATGGGTCTCCGTCGCTGTGTCGTTTATTTACGCAATTACTCAGCATGAAATTCGCCGTATCGTTCAGCGAAACATGCAGCTACTGACGACAAAAAAGATTACGACCAAAGACGCGCTCGATCTCTTCGTCATATTTGGTGCCACCATATCGGATTACGTATGTTCGGGAAACATGCCACGCAAGGAAGCCTTCGCACTTTGTGAAAAATGTGAAGGCTTTGAATTTATTAATGAAGCTGTGAAAGACGGACAGGGTGCCATTCTCGTAACAGGACATTTCGGGTTTTTCGAGCTTGGCTCACTGCACCTTTCAGAAATGGGTTATCAAGTCGCGGTAGTTACATTGCCTGAACCACGTCAAAACCTCACAAGCTGGCGCACTGAATTCCGCAGTCGATGGGGCGCAGAGACTATTGAAATAGGAGATGACTTATTTTCTGCGCTTAAGGTGGTTCACTCTTTGCAGGAGGGAAAACTAACCGCGATGCTGGTCGATCGCCCATTCGGAGCACGCGCAATTCCCATTGATTTACCGAATGGAAAGGCGCTTTTCTCCCCTTCTCCCGCAATCGTCGCATTCGCATCCGGCCGTCCGGTTGTTCCCGTAATCGTCACGAAAATGCCGAATCAGAATTATGTCATCGAAGCGCTTGGATGTATTTATCCAGAACGTCTTCCCGAAGGACGCGAGGCTTCGATTGAAGTGATGACAAAAAAAATTGCAGCTATTCTCGTTGCGAAAATAGCTCAACATCCCAAACAGTGGTTTCAATTTGTACCTCTTGAAATATGAAGTTTCCGCTTCTTCTTATAATCCTTTTTCCTCTTACTCTTCTGAACGCGCAGAACTTCTCGCCTGAAGAAGCAGATCACTTTCTTGATCAACTCGCCGCTGAAAGAGCCAAAATGCAGGGAGTCACCAAAAACTTTCGAGAAGAAAAGCGTCTTGCTATGGTTTCACAGCCACTGATTACCTCTGGAACCATCGCATTCCAACCCCCGGATCATTTTCGCCGTGAAGTAACGGGAGAAAATGCCAGTTTTTCAGCCAGTAATGGAGAGACTCTTTGGATTTACTATCCCGAATTAAATGAGGCCGAAAAATACAACCTCAAGGAACGAGGACCCGTACGCGACAGTATTTTAGCCATCATAACCAGTCTCAATTTTCAAGACCTCAAAAAGAATTTTCGCTATCAGATGCACCAAAATTCTGAGGGTTGGGAACTCAATCTTGAGCCAAAGAGTTCCGCTTTACGAAGAATTTTCCAAAGCATGACGATTCAACTGGAGAAACAACGCCGCGTATCGCGGATTAATCTCGTCACACAAAGTGGAGACAAAACGTTGATTGCGTTTTGGAATGAAAAAGAGAAGAGCTTTCCGGCCGATTACTTTAATTTCACGCCGCCAAAAAACGCGAATATTTCATCACCGCTCGGCAAGTAGTGCATTCAAGGAATGCGCAACCGCTTCGTAGGAAATATTCTGCAGAGCAAGATCGAGCGATTTCACGCAGCTATCTTTATAAAATGCTTCGTCTTCGAAAAGCCGAGCCGCCACGTTAAGAGTCTCTTCCCGTGAAAGATTAGCTGAGGAAAGGCCCGGAAAAATAATACGCTCAATCGCGCTGTTCCCACCCACACAGGGAATACGACACAGTGCAGCATCTCCGGCAACCTGCCCTGGAACTTCGCTTTGATCCCATTGAAAAACCATTCGATGTCTCGACATCAACTCCAGGTAATCCTTATAGGGCAGCTTTCCTTTATGAATACGAAAATTAGGAAATCTCTTTAGTAGCTCTTTTTCGATTCGTGATACTTTCGGACTGATACTGACAACGTGCGTGTTATACCGCGCAGCCAATTCACAGACCGCCACTAATGCCGCAAGATGATTACGTGAAGGAACATCAAACTCCCTCGTTCCAAGAAAAATCCCCTCTTTCTGTTGTTTCTCGAAGTCCCATTCCTTTTGACTCACTGGATAAGGAGTTGGAATAAAACTCCCCTTCCTGCATCCACTGGATAGGTAAACTGGAAGCAAACTTTGAGTGCTCGATAGAAATCCATCCGCAGTGGCGCAGACTTCAAAAAATAGCCGCATCCGACCTGCATCGTTCAAAATACTTGCAACCTGATGCGCACCTGATTCCTTCCAACTGACAAGGCTTCGAATTCCTCGTTTCTTAAGAGCCTCAATAGCGCGTAATGAATGTTTCAAATCACGTCGCAGCAAAACAACCACCAGAGAGACCGAATCTGGAATCTGTTTCTCCGTCTGGAAAAAGCCCCCGTTAACACAAGCTGCATAAGCATGGTAATTAATCGGGGGATGGCCGACATCATCAGGAGTTCCTGCCCCATTAGGAAATAGCTGGAGCGGATCCTTCCCGTCGGGATTAAGTATTGCGAATCGGAGTTCCATGTTCTTGTTTTACCAAATCCCAAACTGCATCCAGCTCTGGAAGCGATAGATCTTTTACTTCGCGATTATCAGCCTGCACCCGTGCTTCGAGTGCCTTAAATCGACGGATGAATTTTTCATTCGAAGCGTTCAATGCCAACTCGGGATTCAATTTCAATTTCCGTGAAAGATTGACCACGGTAAAAAACAGATCTCCAATCTCGTCTTCCATCGCACTTGCATCGCGATTTTTCATCGCCTCTACAAGCTCAGCGACCTCTTCGTGAATTTTATCGATCA
Organism: Chthoniobacterales bacterium; assembly: GCA_039935735.1. Taxonomy (GTDB): domain Bacteria; phylum Verrucomicrobiota; class Verrucomicrobiia; order Chthoniobacterales; family JBDTJR01; genus JBDTJR01. The sequence goes on from JBDTJR010000135.1 coordinate 31,283, forward strand.
CAGGCTCCGCATCTGGCCAATCAAATCCTACCTTGGCAGCTTTCTTTTGAATTTTCTCGGCTCGTAGCAGGGCAGGAAATGCCGCGGGAACTTCATCCACTACCGAAGAGACAACTTGATTCTTTGATTTTCGCTCCTCTTGCTTGATCTCGTCCCAATTCTTAAGAACGGTTGCTGTATCCTCCGCCTTTACATCGCCAAAAACATGAGGGTGCCTGCGGATGAGCTTCTCACAAACGGTAACCATGACGTCATCCAGCGAAAATGCCGACCTCTCCGCTGCCATGTGTGCATGCATGACTACATTAAGAAGTAGATCACCGAGCTCTTCCCGAAGATTTTCATCATCAGAGCGATTAATCGCATCAACGACTTCGTAGCACTCCTCAATCAACCCAGGGCGTAAGCTTTCGTGTGTTTGCTCGCGATCCCAGGGGCAACCGTCAGGCGCACGCAGCCGGGCTACAATACTTTGTAAACGATCCAATTCACTATTCATGATCTCGGCAAAGTGAACTGACTCAGTTCTTACGTTCTTTTTCCAACAAAGACGTCCGCGCTCGCTCCAGGCGTTCTTTCTCCTTCGCGGTAAGGCTGGATATACCCTTCTTTGCAATCTTATCGAGCAAAGGATCAATCGAGGCATGAAGATCCTCATCCTCATCTTCCTCCTCGATTACTTCGCTCTCAATATTTGACGACCTTACCCGCGGAGGCTCTACTTCACGCAAATATTTCCTTGAAGAACGTAATTGAAGAAAGTTTTTCAATTTTGAAATCACTCCAAAACTTTTTCCAAAATAGTGCCGAATGAGTAATGCCGCGCAAAGCGTTTCGCCAAGGAATACCGTCAAATAGGGCCATAGACCGTAGGCAAGGCACTGCAGTGTGACGATCCCGATAAGAATAACCGCTACCCACCGAGCCGTAAGCGAAAATAATATCGGCATATTTGGATAGATGACAACAAAGGCGATGAATACGCCGAAGTTAACCGCGTCCGATCCGCCATAGAATCCTGGAAAACGAAAGAGTGTCAAAATGACAGGCCCCGCAACAATCAAGGCCGCATAGAAAAGTAAAAAGTGATTTCGCCCCAGGAAGCGTTCCACTTCGCGACCGAACTGATACAGAAAATACATCTGAATTGCAAAGAAGAGCAACCCTGCCGGAGGATTCAGAAGCGGATAGGTAAAAATCCTCCATAGCTGGAATTGATGAAAAACAGCAAAGGAATCATACCGTAAATAGTAGGTCCACGCTTCATGACCTGAACCCATCAAAAGCGCTATAAGCACAACCGCCGCGATCTGAATACCCACGATCAGCGTAACGGCGTAAACGGGAAATCCGTACAGGCTGAAACATGGTTCATAATCTTTGCGATCATTCCAGCGGTATGCCATCCCACTAATCTAACGCCGCTCTTTTTTTGAAACAAGAGCAGACTCCTTGTTTCTTTGTCCAAAAAACCCATACTCACCCCTTATGGCACCAGTCGGAGCAGGCTCCCTTTCAGAGAAATTTGGACAAAAACCCTCTACCAATAAACACATACGCGATTTCGTGCAGGAAATTGCCTCTAGGACAAAACCGGATGCTATTTTCTGGTGCGACGGCTCACCAGAGGAAAAAAGCTTCCTGGAAAACCTTGCGGTTGAGCAAGGCGTCCTGACAAAGCTGGATTCAGAGAAATGGCCGGGCTGTTATTATCATCGCTCCAATTCCAACGATGTAGCGCGAGTCGAAAAATTTACCTTCATCTGCTCCGAAAAGCCGGAAGACGCGGGCCCTACGAATAACTGGGCACCGCCGGATGAAATGTACAGCAAGCTTCATGTACTGCTTGATGGCTGTATGAAAGGGCGGACGCTTTTTGTCATTCCCTATCTCATGGGACCTCATGGCTCTCCTCTCGCAAAAGTCGGTGTGGAGTTAACCGATTCCATTTACGTCGTTCTCAATATGAGAATCATGGCACGCATGGGCAATGCGGCCTGTGAACATTTAGGCGACAGCAATGATTTCAATCGCGGTATTCACAGCATTCTCGATTGCAATCCAGAGCGACGTTACATTTGCCACTTCCCGCAGGATAATACGATCATCTCCGTGGGGTCCGGTTACGGTGGAAATGTGCTACTCGGAAAAAAATGCCTCGCCCTTCGTATCGGCTCGGTTTTGGGCAAAAATGAGGGATGGATGGCGGAACATATGCTGATTCTTTGTGTCGAGTCGCCACAGGGAGAGAAAAGTTATGTCGCGGCGGCATTTCCCTCCTCCTGCGGGAAGACGAATTTTGCGATGCTCATTCCGCCGAAGGAATTTACCGGCTGGAAAGTCACTACCGTGGGCGACGACATCGCATGGATGAAGCCCGGTACCGACGGGCGTCTCTACGCTATTAATCCCGAGGCCGGATATTTCGGCGTCATTCCGGGAACTAATTATACCTCCAATCCTAACGCCATGAAGGCCATGGAGCGCGATACGATTTTTACCAATGTTGCTCTTAGCAAAAACGGCGATGTCTGGTGGGAAGGAAAAGACGGCGAAATCCCGGATGATTTATTTGATTGGAAAGGTAATGCCTGGAAACCCGGTAGCACGGAGAAGGCTGCTCACCCGAACAGCCGCTTCACCGCCCCGATGAAAAACAATCCGGTTCTCGCCGAGGAAGCTGAAAATCCTGCTGGCGTGCCTATCGACGCGATTATTTTTGGCGGACGCCGCGGAGATACCATGCCGCTTGTATTTGAGACCTTCAATTGGGTCCATGGCGTCTATATCGGCGCTATGATGGGATCTGAAACGACCGCTGCTGCCGAAGGCAATACAGGCCAGGTTCGTCGTGATCCGATGGCCATGCTTCCATTCTGCGGATATCACATGGGGGATTATTTCGGCCATTGGATTGAGATGCGAAAACACATCCACCACCTGCCCCGTATTTTTCACGTGAACTGGTTTCTCAAAAAAGACGGCCAGTATATCTGGCCGGGATTTGGCGAAAACATGCGAGTGCTTCAATGGATTGTAAACCGTTGTCACAATCATGCTGGGGCAATCGAAACCTCGATTGGCTGGCTCCCCAATCCCGAAGACCTTAATCTCAAAGGGATCGAAGACCAAATTACACCAAAGATTCTCGATTATCTTTTAGCGGTCGATGAAGTTGCGTGGCGTAAGGAAGTTACTTCAGAGGAAGAACTTTATACAAAACTCGAAGCCCATATGCCCAAAGAGCTGGTCTTCGAACGCGAGCAGCTTCGATCCCGACTAACTTAAGTCGGTCTTTTCCACCGCCTCAACCTGCTGCTTCAGAGCTGCCGTGGCCATCCGCGTGATCATCACCGTCACCACGATAGTCGCTATGGAGCCGAGTGTGTAAAAAATCCACACCATCGGATCATGCGTGCGAAGGCCTGCTTTTGTGCGTGTGATGGTTCCCAGCACCGCACCCGCATAGGAGTAGGCCGCGCTGATCGGGATAAAGCCAATCCACGACGCCATGACGTAACGCCAAAATGACATACTCGTTAACCCAGCCGCGTAGCTGACAAGACTGTGAGGAAGGATCGGTGAAATCCGGCTTAATAAAATAATCTGCCACCCCTTCACTTCCAAGGCCTTGTCGAGGGCCTGCATTTTTTGGCTTTGCTTTAGCTTTCTCGCGATGAAGGCATGCGCGAGATAACGGCTCGTTAGAAAATTAACAATTGCTCCCACAGCCGAACTCACCGTCACGAGTAGCGTCCCATACCAAAATCCATATACCGCTCCTGCCCCAACCGTGAGAAAAGAACCAGGAAGGAAAAATACGCAGGTCAAACTATATAGAATAATGAACCATACTACTCCAAGCCACCCACTGTGCTTGATCCATTCCATGGATTGATTAAGAAATTCGGCCCAATGGTGCATGTAGAGTGGTTTTAATATCCCCTTCGGAGGAAAGAAATACGCGCGATTCGACCTCATTTCAGCCAAACGCGCAATACTCTTTACGTGTGAGGACGATTATTTTTAGGAATCATGGAGGATACCATCGGACAAAACACCTGAAGGACTTTCCATCATCTCTCGAGCGAGAGCGTAGCCTGAAGCGTCAGCATTTTTCGCAATATGACGAAAATGATCTTCCACCCGCTGCTGCGATGCACGACAGAAATAGTCGACCAGATGGATTGCCTTTTCAGCTTCGGTATCTTTGCGATCCGAGAAATCTCTGGCGCGTGAACATGCGACAGCCATCGCGAACAACTCCGTACCGATATCCACAAATCGTCCCAGTAGTAGCTGATACTTTTCAAGTTTTGGCCCATACCACAGCATTTCATGAAACAGACTACGCGACATTCTTCGCGTCGTTGTCGCACACCAGCGGACATGGCATCTCAACGCCAGTGGAAATTCCGAATAACTATTGAGGTCAGGAAGCCAAAGCTTTGGATACCAGCGAGAATAAAATAGAAGTGACTTCCATGCGGCCTTAGCCCTCAGAGAAAAAGGTAATCGTGTATTAAGAACAGGAGCACCGATTTTCAAATGCGGATCGAGCGCTTCACGTGCGATAAAAAGACGCATGATCTCACTGGAGCCTTCGAAGATGGTATTGATGCGACAGTCTCTTACCATTCTCTCCACAGGATCGGGCGTCTCTCCCCTTGTTCGTAAGGATGCCGCGGTTTCATACCCTCTCCCACCGCGAATCTGCATAGTATCATTCGCCATTCGCCAACCGCACTCGGTCGCCCACATCTTGCACATTGCAGACTCAAGGCGTAGATCGGATTTTTTGCCATCGACAAAGGACGCTGTCAGCATGGTCATCGCCTCCATTGCAAATGCTTCAGCCGCCATATCGGCTAATTTCGCGGCGACGGCCGCATGTTCTCCAATGGGTTTTCCCCATTGTATACGCTCCTTCGCCCATCGACTGCTGATTGCGAAACACCGCTTAGCTAAGCCGACGCAGGCAGCAGGAAGTGTCAGCCTGCCGGTATTCAGCGTGGTCAGCGCCACACGCAGCCCCTTTCCTTCCGCGAGTAGAATATTATCTCGTGGTACACGGACGTCCTTGAAAGTGATCACGGCATTATAAAGCGCCTTTAAACCCATGAAGCGGCAGCGCTGGATGACCTCAACTCCCGGCCAATTCGTTTCGACAATAAATGCCGTGATCTGCGTTTTCGGTTTTCCGTTTACGATCTTGTCCGGAGTTCTGGCCATGACAACGATCAATCCCGCGCGCGTACCATTCGTGCACCAGACTTTCTGTCCATTGAGAATAAAAGCCTCCCTGTCCTCGGTGGGTTCAGCATGCGTCTGCATTCTTGCCGGGTCAGACCCTACTCCTGACTCCGTGAGAGCGAATGCCGAAACTTCCCCCGAGGACACCCTTGGTAGGTATTTCTGTTTCTGATTTTCCGTACCAAATAGCAAAAGCGGTTGCGGCACACCGATCGACTGGTGCGCGCTGAGAAGTGCGGTGAGATTTCCGCAATAGCTGCCAAGCAATATTGCTGCCCGGCAGTAGTTACTCTGCGAAAGCCCGAGGCCCCCATATTTTACGGGAACCTTGATGCCAAATGCACCGAGCTTTGCCAGCCCCTCGAATACTTCTTCGGGAATTTCGCCGTTTTCATCAATGGCGTCCGGATCCACTTTCGTCTTAAGAAAGTGCTCTAGCTTCTCTAAAAACGCATCGCCCTGATCCCGGTCTTCGACGGATTGATTCGGATAGGGAGAAATCTGCTCCATATCGAAGCGTCCGAAAAAGAGACCTCCGGCAAAAGTCTTCTCGGAAATTGCCGCCTCCCGTGCGGACTCCGTCATTTCCAATGCGGCGCGTTCGCCTTCCGACATCCGTGAAGTGTCGATTGCCGATTCCGCCTCGTTAGACGAATCAGTGGATGTAGGTGTTTTTGTCATCATAAAATTTCTTTCCGGATTGATACATTTCCTGAAGCAATGTGCAGGCGTGGTATCGCGCGCCTCCGTTCAATTCAAAATTTTTCAAATACGTTATTATTCGCTCTGTTCCAAGACTGTCCGCGTAACGCAATGGCCCGCCGCGAAAAGGAGCAAATCCCGTTCCGAAAATCATAGCGAAATCGACATCTCCGCGATCAGAAACAACCTCTTCCTCCAGGCAGCGTGCAGCTTCATTAATCATAAGGAGCACCATGCGTTGCTGGAGTTCCTCGCGCGACAGAACAGAAAATGCATTAGTTTGGTAACGTGTTGTTTCCTGATTCACCTTCGCACCACCTTTTGAGTGATGATAAAATCCGGTGCCGGACTTCTTACCTTTCCAACCGATCTTCAACATTTTCTCCAATAGCTGCGGCATCTGAAAGCGATCTGGAAATGCCTCACAAAGCGTCTGTGCCACATCCGCTGCAACATCTAGCCCTACTTCATCAAGAAGACGCAATGGCCCCATAGGCATTCCAAAATCCAGCATCGCATCGTCGATCTCTTTCGCGCTTACCCCTTGTTCAAACAGGATAGCCGCTTCCATTAGGTAAGGCATCAAAATCCGATTTACTAAAAATCCAGGACGATCATTTACCACCACGGGAAGTTTTCCGACGCGTAGCGCAAATGCCGTAGCTCTACTTACCGCCTCTTCCGAAGAATTTTTTCCACGCACAACTTCCACAAGCTTCATCCGATGCACGGGATTAAAGAAATGTATACCAACCATCCGTTCAGGATATTTCAAACCTTCTGCAATTTCGGAGATAGAGAGCGCCGAAGTATTGGTGGCAAGAAGTGCGTCAGGGCTACTTACCTTTTCCAATCGTTGAAAAAGTTCTTTCTTTAGCGCCATCTTTTCGACCGCCGCCTCCATGATGATATCTACGGATGACAGCGGACATTCATTTTCTGAGGGAAAAATCCGATCCATTCCCGCTTGCGCTTCAGTTCGGGACATAAGTCGACGTTTTACAGCTTGCTGATATAGCTTCGCGATATGCATCAATCCTTTACCTAAAGGATCTGCAGCCACATCCCGCAAAATGACATGAAGATTTTTGCTACTGAACCATTGCGCAATTCCCGCCCCCATTACTCCCGCTCCAACCACAGCCGCATTTGTGATCGGCAGAGTGTCGGAAACCTTTTGATGACGTACCTTTTCGCGTAAGAAAAATATCCGGATTAAATTCTGACACGTTTCCGTATCCGCCAGTTCCACAATGGCGTCTTGCTCAAGGATCAGAGACTCATCGATGCTTTTGCCAATGCCTTTACATACAACTTCGATGGCTTTTAACGGTGCCGGATAATTACCACGTGTTTTTTGAATGACTCTCTTCCGTGCTATTCGCGCCACAATGGGAGCAATAGCCATTTCGAAGATAGAAAAGCCCGATTTCCTTTTGCCTCTACTGACATATTTCAGAGCAAGTTCCCCCATCCGTTCGCGTGAGGTTAATGCATCCACCATCTTAAGCTTGAACGCCTTTTCAGGCGGAAAGAGTGTGCCCGCCAATATAATCCCAAGTGCGCGAGAAAGACCGATAAGTCGAGGAAGTCGTGTCGATCCTCCCCATGCAGGAATAATTCCAAGCTGAACCTCGGGAAGCCCGATCATTGTTTCCTTACTACGGCTGGCCACACGATAATCACATGCCAGCGTTAACTCATAGCCCCCTCCTGCACATGCTCCGTGGATTGCGGCAACAGTCACACAGCGAAGTGCCGCTATTTTAGCGAATATCCGCTGCCCGCGCTCCACAAGCTCACGTCGGTTTTGTGCAGAACGAATTTCTTTCAAATCGGCGCCGGCAATAAAAACAGAGGGCTTTGCACTTTGAAAAATTACTCCTTTTAATCCTTCGTGATTTTCCAAACTCAAAATCACCTTTTCCAATTCCAATAAAGTTGGCGAATCGAAAATGTTTACTGAACTTTCAGGGCGATCAAAAGTCACTGTGATCACATTCTCCACTGGCTCGCTCACATGCAGAGCTGATGACGGAATTACTTTACCTTCGGGTTTAAGTATTACATTCATGGTTTCTCCAGCCAGATAGCTGCTCCCTGTCCGCCACCGACACATAAACTTACCACCGCCTGATTTGCATTGCGTCGCTTCATTTCCTTCAAAGCGGTTAGAACAATCCGCGAGCCTGTAGCGCCTACAGGATGTCCCAATGCAATGGCCCCTCCATTGACATTTAGCTTTTCAGGATCAACCTCGCCTACTCCCTGCTCACTGAGCATACGAGTGACTGCCAATACCTGAGCTGCAAACGCTTCATTGATTTCGATTAAATCTGCATCGTTCAGACTTCGCTTGACCTGCTGCAATAAATGCTGGATGGCATACACTGGACCCAACCCCATCCTTGAAGGATCGCAGCCTGCGTAGGCATAATCGGTGATCACTCCCAGAGGCTCTATCCCAAGCTTCTCCGTAGCCGATTCGGAGGCAATCAACAGCGCGACTGCCCCATCCGTAATCTGCGAGGCATTTCCTGCTGTAACAGTTCCATCCTTCTTGTCAAAGACGGGACGAAGCTTTGCCAGTGCCTCCAGCGTTTGAGCAGTGCGCACCCCGTTATCCTGTGTCACGGCTTTGCCGTTCATTAAATCATAGGCTGGCGTAATTTCATCCTGGAGCCGTTCCCGCGCTGCAGCCGCCTTTTGATGCGACCTAAGCGAAAATGCATCCTGTTCTTCACGGGAAATCTCAAACTCCCGCGCAAGAATTTCGGCGGTTTCTCCCATATTCAAACCACAAACCGGATCGCTCAGTCCCAAACGAAGTCCCGCAACCGGTGAAAAATCAGAGGGTCTAAATGCCGACATCGCCGTCAGTTTTTGAAGGAAAGATTTAGCACGTGCCAAAGTAGTAAATTTTGATGCCGCACTCTTTGAAAAAAACAAAGGAATCGATGACATGCTTTCCACACCGCCCACCAAAAAGGTATCACCTCTTCCCGCTCTTATCTTGTCGAACGCATGCGAGATGGACTCACAACCCGAAGCACAGTTACGATGAACAGTAACCGCAGGCACATGCTGTGGAATACCCGCTCTTAATGCCACGACTCGAGCTAGGTTCATGGCATCGACGGGTTGCGCCACACAGCCAAGAACCACTTCGTCAATAACCTGCGGATCGAAGTCCATGCGGGTCAGTAAGCCCGTAACAGCCGTCCGCCCCAGATCGACGGCACTCATACCACTGAGATCCGTCCCCATTTTACAAAAGGGGGTCCTCACACCGCCGAGAACCATGATGCGCTCTTTACTCACGCGGCACCTCCATCAGGTACATGTGTCGCAAGAGCACGACTCCGATTATCCGCCACCTTCTGCTCCTTGAGTAAAGTTCCTACACCCTGAAGCTTTCGGATTTCGGCATTAGTATGAAACTCAACGCGGTTAGGCCGTAACTCTGTGTGCTCAAAGACATGGCGCTTTATTCGATCACTTACTTTTTCTTCATCCACTCCCTCCGCCACGGAGAGATGAAGAATTAGCTCATCTACCTCCAAAGGATCATCATGCAACTTACGTATCTCAATTTGCCACGCTCCGAGATCCGGCAGATCGTCGAGCAAGTGCTCCAGCACGTTAAAATCCACCAGAGTGCCCTTAATCTTATCAAACTGCATTTCGCGTATCTCCGAACGTCTCGAAATATTCCCCATCAGTCGAGGCATGCGCCGTCCGCAATACGGACAGGGCTCGTATGTCAGCCCTCCATCGATGATATCCCCCGTGCGATATCTCAACACGCAGGTCCCGCGAGCATCCAGCGATGTATAAACAATTTCCCCGGGTTCTTCATCTTTCTGTACCCTTCCCGTTTCGGGATCGATAATCTCGACAATTCCAAGATCGGGATAAAGGTGATATCCGGATGACTCCGCGTTCGAAGGAAACAAGCATTCACACCATGCCACCTTCGCCTCCGTAAAGCCGTAGGTCGAAATGACATTAATATCCGGCGCTCCAAGCTCCCCAGCAAGGTTATGCAGTTTCAGTCGCATTCCCGTCGCCACCTTTTCTCCTCCCATAACCACACAACGTAGCTTCTCGCAACGGACACCGTCCATGGCAGCTTCATGCAGCACATGATAAACAAAAGTCGGCATTCCAATAAGCACAGAAGGCTGCAATTTACGCAGCATCTTGATGTTCCCCTCAGTGCCCACGGTTTTACCTCCTCCTGAACTCAGCATGAAAATACCATGTGCCGTAGCCGCATAGTGCGTTTGCCAAAATGCAAGATGCGGCGCAAAGGGAAACATATTTAACAGACGATCTTCACTCGTAGCATTCGCCATCTGCATCACACGTCGACCAGAAATTTCCAGATTTTTAATGTCATGCATCGTATAAACAAATGGTACAGGGTCTGAAGAACGTCCCGTAGTGCTGGTCATGAGCAAGGGCTGAAACTCCTCCTTGAGACTGCGTTTCGTGCGTTCCCTTCCAAGAAAGATACCCCGAAACAGGGTCTCAGGGAGATGCGCCAGTTGTTCCTCTTCAGGGGCAATAATAAATCTCCTGGGTCGATCGCTTTCTCCCGTAAAATCCTTTTTCGAACTGAATGGTAAATACTTCAAGTCATCCAGCGTCTTGATGCACTTCCAGTCGATTCCAAGGCGTAGAAACTCTTCCCGATAGTAATCCTGATACGGCAAAACGATGCGACGCAGATACCTTCGCAGCTTTTGTGCCTGAAGTGCGCGGATTTTTTTCCTAGGCAGCTGATCCCAGGAGTTTCGTAATCGTTTGATGTTCATAAGAGGAATGAAAAAGAGCCTGTATTTCCGGCAGTTGCCGCTGAGCGACTTCACGTCCGAGACTGATGTACCGCGAGGGATTTCCAAAGTCATGCCAGTGCGCTCCGAAACTATAGGGCCGCAATACCACGTCGGCCTTTTCGCAGGAAATTTCGGCGAGTCTCGTCTGTGCGGCATGCAGACTCCGCATCAAGTTGTCAAAACCGTTTCCCGGAGCGAAGGGATTCCATAGCGCATTCGTCCGTGCTTTCCACTGCTGCCATAGCGTTTTCCTTGCTGTTGATGACAAAGCGACCGCGCGCAAGGTCTCCGGCGTAGGAATCGTATTAACGCCAATAATTTTGTGGATGCCCATTTGCTGCAAAGCATCCACGGGAAGAGGATCGCTCACGCCGCCATCCACATAAGGCACGCCATTGAGTTCAATGGGCACACATATCCCCGGTATGGCGATGCTTGCGAGAATGGCGTCGATTACATTGCCTCCCGAAAAAGTCACGCGCTCCAGCACGTCCAGCCGTGTCGAGACAATCCGGATCGGACGCACAAGATCGGAGAAATGCGTGCATTGAAGCGTCTTTTCCAGACGATTGCGCACGCGCTGCCCCGTACTCATAATTCCCCTTACCGGAGGCATCGCAATATCCATTAAGCGCCATATCCGGTGATATCCCTCGATCTCCTTCGCAAATTTTTCCATCTGCCGCCCATCGGCGCCCCTTCCCCAAACGGCGGCAATATAAGCTCCAATGCTTGATCCCGCGACAGCATCCACCTCAAGGCCATTTTCCTCCAGCACCTGAAACACGCCGATATGCGCCAGACCTCTCGCACCACCGGAAGAAAGCGCCAGACCAACCCTCGTATCCCCAATCTCCCGTCCGATACGACGTAAATTCGCGCTCAGTCCACCATTCCCTGTATCCTCCGAATGCAGATAAAAATGCACACGATGGTGGAGACTTTCCTCCATATATTGACTAATACCATGCGCCTTTTCATCACCTTGCAGATAAACGAGAGGTTTTAATGTAAAGGCTTTTTTTCCAAGCGCCTTTGCTTCACGGAACAAAAGATTGAATTCAAAAAGGTTTTCCGCGCTTTGCTTGAGAAATGCATAGGTCGAAAAACTATTACCGACACACTTTAGAAGAAACTCCAGCTTCGCATGCCGTCCTACCTCCAGAAGCACATAATCGAAACGCGCCGTATAGTGATCCAGCAAATTCCCCAACGACTCAGATGACTGGACAGAAACTGTATTCAATTCTACATGGAAAACACCATTTTCCTCCCGAGGTTGACGCGTTGCCCACTTCTTCAATGGAACGCCTTCAGAAAAGCCATTCAATCGCACCCGAAGAACGCGCTTCGATGTTTCATGGTAGAGCGTTTGGGCGATCTGCCCGGCACAAAACTCAAAAGGAATATCGTCCGAAAGCGTGGTCAAACACACTACCTTCCCCTTACGGAAAGAAATCGCCCTGTCAGACTCATCCATATGCAGGACTTCCAGTGGCACATTTCGATCACCCTTAACGGGCCAGCGACTTAATAATTTACGCAAGCCGTTGCGGGGAATTTGGAGCACCGTGGTTTCCGATGCCGCACGGATCGTCGTATTACTCTCAGCGTGCAGGAAACTCCCCTCAAACTCACCGATCGCATCACCCGGCACCAGGGTAGCTACCAGCTCCGCATGCCCATCCTGACGCTCTTTTAAGGATTCGCACGACCCACTTAAAATTAGATAAACAAAATCCGCGTGTTGTCCCCGACGGCGTAAAATTTGCCCAGGGCTTAAATGCTCAACAAATGCCCCGTCACTTCCCTTTTTCCCTTCACGTCTCAACCACGAAGCGTTTTTTATCTTCTTTAGGAGGTTTCGATATAAATTTTCTGGCATTCGTCGTAACCGATGACGAAAAGCCGCGGTTTTTATTGCCCCGATAGGCCCAGCTATCAGACTTCCTAGGCTTACTCGCCCCCGGTCGTCCCTTCAAATTGACTCTAGTCTATAAACCCCGCTTTGTCAAAAGAATGCAGTGGAACTCGAGCCTATAAAGTCCCGGTTTCCAACTGCTCCAGATAGATAAAATCCGGAGATTTAACACCTGCTTCCTTTCGGATTTTAATAAGTGCTGCAGATTCGAAAAATGCTTTTGCCGCATCCAAAGAAGTCCA